>NC_015948.1:2662463-2995271 GCF_000223905.1 Haloarcula hispanica ATCC 33960 | reverse complement strand
AGTCGAGAGAGTCCCCTTCGTTTCGTGTGGAGAGAGTTGGAGACACCGGAACAGAGGGAGCGAGGAGTGCGTCAGTACCGTCGTTAGTGAGCATCAGCGCTCTCCGGTGCGTCCAGTTGAACCACATGAACCGTACCGTGAGTCGATATTAAATATTTCGGTACACCACCCATGAAACATATATGTTGGCATATTTATGAGTGCTCCCGCATGGGTTCCGTTGTCGTAAAGAGGACTATAGCTTCAGTTTCACTGGGTTAGACGGGCATGGCACGGCAGGGGTATGAGTGGAGGGGAAGGGGAGCCATGGAGTGGTTCCGGGAGCTGGTACGCTGTGTGAACACGAGTGGTGGTACCACGGCAGGACGGGACCTGTAGGACAAAGCGACCGTAACGGGCCAACCCCCCCCACCCCTCCGTTTCCGGTGGAACGGGAAACAGGCCCGGGGGGAGGGGGTGAGGGTGACGAAAATGTCCTCTAGTAAGGGGAAAGGTTTAATACACTACCTCATAAACCAAAGCCGCACTAGATAAAACAAATCCCTAGTAGAGGGTAGTATACAGTTTTCTAGTGTCTAGGCCGTTCTAACTAGCGGTATGGCGAGTCGCGCCGATTTGAACAGCTGGTCCGCTCCCGATTTGATCGGTAATTCTCCACCCCCTCCCCAGGGATGTCTGTCGTTCCACCTGAAACAAAGGGGTGGGGGGCTAGGATGGTCCACCCCTAATCCGAATCGCTGGGTTTCGGATGACCGGACTCCACCCGAACAGTTCCCGTCCCGATTGCATCCGCGGAAACGCGCACACGCTGATCTGTGCTATGCCTCCCCATGTCAGAAAAAGGACTAATGTCTGACGTAGGCTTAAGTGAATTCGCCTATCTTTTACGGGCAGAGCCGCCATACCGGACGACTCCGGGCGGCGGGAGGATAGGATGGGATTGTTAACAAACCTCAAAGATAGCATCTCACGCGCGGCATCGACGCTGTTCTCCGAAGAGGATCCGAAGCGGATCGGTATCTACGGCCCGCCGAACGCCGGCAAGACGACGCTGGCGAACCGCATCGCACGGGACTGGACTGGCGACGCCGTCGGTCCGGAGAGTCACGTTCCACACGAGACTCGCCGTGCGCGCCGAAAGGAGAACGTCGAGATCGAACGCGACGGGAAGAAAGTGACAATCGACATCGTCGACACGCCCGGCGTGACGACGAAGGTCGATTACACCGAATTCCTCGAACACGACATGGAGAAAGACGACGCCGTCCGTCGCTCCCGCGAAGCGACCGAGGGCGTCGCCGAAGCGATGCACTGGCTCCGCGAGGACGTCGACGGTGTCATTTACGTGCTTGACTCCGCGACCGATCCGTTCACGCAGGTCAACACCATGCTCATCGGCATCATCGAGAGTCAGGACCTGCCGGTGTTGATTCTTGCAAACAAGATCGATCTGGAGGAGTCCTCCGTCCAGCGCATCCGAAACGCCTACCCCCAGCACGAGACGATTCCGCTCTCGGCGCTCGAGGGAGACAACATGGACGAAGTCTACGACAAAATCGCGGAGTACTTCGGGTGATATAATGGCAGAAGTCAAAGACCCAGACGACGGCGTCCAAATCGACCTCATCAGCGGCGAACGCATGGCCGGACTGGCCTCGATGGAGAAGATCCGAATGATTCTCGACGGGGTTCGTGACGGCAACATCGTCATTCTCGAAGAGGGACTCTCCCCCGACGAGGAGTCCCGCCTGATCGAAGTCACGATGACGGAGATCAGCCCCGACGAGTTCAACGGCATCGAAATCGAGACCTACCCCAAGTCCGAGGCCGCCGACGCCAGCATCCTCGACCGGCTGATGGGCAAACAGTCGACCCAGAAGCTGACAGTCATCGGGCCGGCGAACCAGATAGAGACGCTCCACAAGGACGAAACGCTCATCAGCGCCCTCGTCTCCCGGAAATAATGCCCCACCAGTGTACGGACTGTGGCCGTGGCTTCGACGACGGGTCGAAGGAGATGCTCTCGGGCTGTCCCAACTGCGGCGGGAACAAGTTCCAGTATCAGCCCGAGGGGGCCGACATCTCCGAGACGCCGGACGCGGAGCCACCGGAACCACCGGGACCTGACAGCACTGTCGCCCGTACCGTCGGCAAGACCGCCGCCTCGGTACGTGACTTCGTCAGTGGCTCCGCTCCGGACGGCGACCGTCCCGCCGAGCAGTCCCATCTCGACGCCGACCGGTCGGCTGACTCACAGCCGAGTGACCCATCCCACACGTCCGGCTCGCCGTCGACCGAACCCGACCGCACGTCTGCGACCGAGGATTCAGCCCAGGCTAGTGCCCGCGGCGATATCGTCGAACCGGACGAACTTCCGTCCGACGCACCGTCGGCGTCCGAAGCAGAACACCAGTTCCGCCCTGTCGGTGCGGACCCTGACCCACCGGCGGAACCAGAGCAGGAAGACCGGCCCGACCTAGAGGAACTGCGCGCGGAACTCAACGACCAGTTCGAGTCGATCAAGGTACTGGAACCCGGCCAGTACGAACTGAACCTGATGGAACTGTACGACCGCGAGGAATACATCATCGCGCTGCAGGAAGACGGGCACTACTCGATTCAGGTCCCCGAAACCATCCGTTCCGAGTGACCGACACGGTCTTATTGCCGCTTTCATATATTCGTTAGCCCGAATTACGCCGTAGAACGGCTGCACACTCCATTGAGTATCAACGCGGGCACAACCATTATATAATATGCCGTGGATGCTTCGGATAACGCCATGAGCCACCGAGAACTCTCGACATCGGATTCACACCTCGAAGAGTGGGCGTCACTCCTCGGTGCTGATCTCGACGACGACGGGCGCGACAGCGATTTGCTTGAGGACCAAGACGAACCCGCGTAACGGCCACTGTTCGTCAGGGAGCACCTCTCGCAGTTACAGCCACGTCTCTCACACCGCTGGCGAGGCGAAAAATACAGCTCGGGACGGATGCCGTCCCGAAACCCGACGGTTGCGAGCGATGCCGGGTTACGAGATCTTGTCGTACTGGTCCGAGAGCTTCTCGGCAGCGTCGGCCATCAGGTCCTGCTCGTAGTCGTCAAGATCCCACTCGACGATCTCTTCGACGCCGTTGCTCCCGAGACGGACCGGGACACCGAAGGCAGTGTCCTCGTGCCCGAACTCGCCTTCGAGCTTGACCGACGCCGGTAGCACTTCGCCGGTGTCGTGGAGGATGGCTTCGACCATGTGCGCGACGCCGCGTGCCGGCCCCCACTCGGTCGCGCCCTTGCGCTCGATGACGTCCATCGCCGATTCCTGCAGGTCGCCGAGCAGTTGCTCTTTCTCGTCGTCGCTGAACTCGGGGTCGGTGCCGTCGACGCGGACCTTCGAGAACACGGGGACCTGTGCATCGCCGTGTTCCCCGAGGATTGTCCCTTCGACGTTCTGGACCGGGGCGTCGAACTCCTCGCTCAGCACGTAGCGGAACCGCGCGGAGTCCAGGCGGCCGCCGAAGCCGATGACCTGCTCACGCGAGCGGTCGCCGGCCTCGTAGAGGTGGCGGTTGAGCAGGTCGACGGGATTGGAGGTGGTCAGCGAGACGTAGTCGTCGTTGTGCTCGTCCAGCGAGGACTGGATGTCCTCCATGATCGGCGCGTTGTCGCCGGCGAGGTCGATACGGGTCTGTCCGGGCTGGCGGGGAATCCCGGCCGTGATGACCACGACGTCCGAGCCGGCGGTGTCCTCGTAGCCGCCCTGGCGGACACGCGTGTTCGAATCGTAGGCGATGCCGTGGTTCGTGTCGGCGGCCTGCCCGACCGTGTCGTCTTCCTTGTCCGGGATGTCCACGAAAACGACTTCGTCAGCGATGTCACGGAGCGCGATGTTGTACCCTGCGGCTGCGCCGACTGTGCCGGCTGCGCCGACTACGCTTACCTTTGTCATACCATTCGGAAAGGCTCGGGCGCGAACGTTAAACGTGTCGAAACCCCGATTCCGCCGCACAGCGTTCAGCCAGTACCGACGTCTCGCACCCGTAAACTGTTTTCAGCCCCGTGACGTTGTGACTCGTATGAGTGATTTCGACAAGGAAGCCGAACGCGAGAAACTCCGCGAGAAATTCGAGCAGGAGGAGGACAACCGGGCGGCGACCGAGCAGATGAGTGAGCTCCTGTTGAAGGGCGCGACGATGACGAACGCCCACTGCAGCGAGTGTGGCGACCCCATCTTCCGCTACGACGGCCAGGAGTTCTGCCCGACCTGTCAGAAGCCAGTCGCTCGCGACGCGCAGGCCGACGGGGCGGAGACGGACGACGGCGACGAGGAGACGGCGGACAGTACGGGCGACGGGGACAACATCGAGATGGCCGCCCCCAGCGACGAGGCCCGCGTCCAGTTCGGCGACGACAGCAACGAGCCGGACCAGACTGCAGCCGAAGCCGGAGCGGCGGACGGGCAGACCACACCGGACGCTGCTCCCTCCGCACCTCAGGAACCATCCCAGTCGGACTCGTCGACGAACGCATCGCATTCTCCACCCGAAGCGGGGGGCGATAGGACCACACAACCCCGGAGCCAGCCCGATTCACCCGCCCAGAACGCCCGAACCGGCGCTCCGAACCCCGCTGACCGGACCACTGAATCCGAGCGGCAGCCCGGGAACAGTTCACAGGACCCCCCCGCTTCCGCTCGACAGCCCGCGCCATCCGAAGGTGGGGCCGGTGACGTTGCGGCAAATCTGGATGCGGCGTCTGCGCTACTGGCCGAGACTGTCCACCGCTTCGCCGAGCGCGCCGCGGCGACCGAGAACCCACGCGAGGCTCGCGAGCATCTGCAGGCAGCGAGAGAAGCGGCGGAAGCGCTGGACGCGACGCGGTTCTGAGCGGAGCTACGGGTCGTAGTCGCTGGCGATGACTTCTCGAATCCGGTCGGCGGTCACGTCGCCGATGCCAGACACCTCCAGCAGGTCGTCTTTGTCGGCGGTCATCACCGCCTCGACGCTACCGAAGGCTTCCAGCAGCGTGCGCGCGGTCACCGGCCCGACTTCGGCGATTGCGGCGACGACGTACTCCTGTTGCTCCGGGAGCGTCTTCGACTGTTTCTCGCCGTGGACGCTCACCTCGCGGTCGGCCACCTCCTGCTCCCGCCCGGCGATGACTTCCAGCAGGTCGGCGGTCTCGTCCTCGTCGCTGGTCCGCAGCACGCTCGCGCCGAAATCGACCGCGAGCGACGCGAGCGCGCCCTGGATCGCCTTGTGATGGACGTTCCGCGCGCCGAAGAGGTCTTCGCCCTCGATGACGACGACGGGCCGACCGTAGTTGCGCGTGGCGTCCCCGACCTGCTCGAACATCGACCGGTCGCCGCCGGTCAGCGTGTCCATGAAGTCAGCGACGGTCTTGCGCTCGACGACCACGCGGTCCGAGAGGACGTAGTCGCCGACGGCCAGCGTTTCGAGTCGGGTCTCGATACCGTCCCGCGTCGAGAGGTCCCGGGCGATGTTCGAGTCGAGTTCCCGCTGGTCGGCGACGATTTCGACGGGGTCGTCCTCGTCGTCGCGTCCGGCGCTGGCGACCGTTCCCTCGTCGTCCCCTGTTCCGGTATTCTCCTCGTTGGCCGTGGCCGCTTCGCTGTCGACCTCGGCTGCTTCCGACGGGTCGTCTGCGAAGGCGTCCAGTCCGGCCTGACCGTCACTGCCATCGTCATCCTCGACTGACTTGTTAGCTCCGCTACCCCTTTTGTTTCGAGTGGAATCCCCGCTCTGTGTAGCGGTTTCATCCTCGCTGGTTCCACCCGAAGCGGTCCCTTCGCCGTCCTCGTACTCGTCGAGCCCGGTCTGGTCGAGGCGGGCCTCCAGTTCGCCGGCGACGCTTTTGAGTTCGTTCAGCTCGCGTTTCATCCGCTTCTGGTCGTTGCGGGCCTTCCAGAAGTACGCCTCGTCGCGGGTGTCCTCGGCCAGCAGGACGACGACCCGGCCCTCGGCCTGTCGGCCGGTTCGGCCTTTCCGCTGGATGGCCCGAATCGCGGTCGGCACCGGTTCGTAGAACAACACCAGGTCGACTTCGGGCACGTCAAGCCCCTCCTCGGCGACGGACGTCGAGACGAGCACCTCGAACTCGCCATCCCGGAACCTGTCCAGCGTCTCCTGTTGCTGACTCTGGCTCATCCCCTCGCTGCCGTCGGTGTCGCTCTGGCCGACGAACTTCTGGGTCGTGAAGTGGTCCGAGAGGAAGTCGACGAGCGTTTCGGCGGTGTCGCGGGACTCGGTGAAGACGATGACGCGCTCGCCGTTCTCGATGCCCAGCGTCTCGGCGAGCAGCATTCGCGTCTGGCGGAACTTCGGGTGCAGGTCGTCGTAGTCGCTGGCCTTCCGCATCGCCTCCCGTACTTTCGGCTCGCTGACGAGGCGCTGGTCGGCCTTCGACGCGCCCGAGGAGCGGGCGGCCTCCTTCAGCCGCTCGAAGTACCGCCGCAGGGACTCGACGCTCTGCGTTTCGACGTACGTGACGGCAGTCCGGAGCTTGCGGACCTCCGCGAGAAAGCTCATCCCCTGGTAGCCCTCGCTCTGGTCGTTGTTCATCAGGTCCCGAAGCTGGCCCTGAATCTGCTGGATTTCGCGCTCGGAGATGTCCGCCGAAGACTTGTTCGTGACGCCGAGTTCCCGCAGCTGGTCCAGCCGGTCCTCGATGACCTCATTGATTGCGTCACGGATCTCGACGACGATATCGGGCAGTTCGATGCGGTTCCAGTCGACGCTGGTGTCGTGGGTGTACTCGGCCACGTCGGCGTCGTTTTCGGTCATCACCGCGACCTCGTTCAGCCCGAGGTTCTCGCACACTTCGAGTATTGCCTCCTCGTCGTCGCCGGGGGAGGCGCTCATCCCCGTCACCAGCGGGTTCTCGGCGTCGGCGTGGTAGCGGTCGGCGATGTAGTTGTAGGCGTAGTCGCCGGTCGCCCGGTGGCACTCGTCGAAGGTGCAGTGGGTCACGTCGGCAAGGGAGATGCGGTTGCCCACGAGGTCGTTCTCGACGACCTGCGGCGTCGCGATGACGATGCGGGCGTCCTCCCAGAGGGCGGCCCGGTCGTCGGGTCGGACCTCACCGGTGAACACGACCACATCTTCGTCATCCAGTTCCAGCGCTTCGCGGTAGAACTCGGCGTGTTGCTGGACCAGCGGCTTCGTCGGGGCCAGCATGAGTGCTTTCCCGCCGACGGCGTGCAGCCGTTCGGCGGTCACCAGTAGCGAGACGGTCGTCTTGCCCAGCCCGGTCGGGAGACAGACGAGCGTGTGGTCTCCGCTCGCCGTTTCCGCCAGTTCGGTCTGGTAGCGGCGGTTCTCCAGGAACTCCGGCGTCACCAGCGGGCGCTCGACGTGCTCGCCACCGGCGTCGGTGGTCGCCATTACCCACGCGTTCGTCCCGCCGGTGGTTAAGGGTTCAGATACCGCGGTGAAAGTGAACGGACGGCCTTAGAGGCCGAAGCCGGGCAGGTACTGGACGCCGACCCACATCGCCAGCGCCCCGAGCACCGGAATCGAGAAGTTGTCGTCGATGACGTAACCGGCGATACGCGGCTTGACGCCGTCGGCGAACGTCGCAGCGATACCGCCAAGCACTGCGGCGGCGGGGGGAACGAACGGCGCGGCGAGTAGCGTACAGACGCCGAACATCACCAGCAGGACCCAGGCCTGTTTGACGTTGCTGGCATCAGCCGAGCCCAGCAGGCCGCTGATGGGGTCGCCGATAGCGAGCATCAACATCGCCGGGACGGCGACCGTCTCGGTCATACTCGGGAGTTCGACGGCGAAGGCGACGATGGCGATCCCGACGATGTACAGCGCGTAGCCGGCGGGGTTGTCCTGCTCGTACTCCCGGGTGAGCCGGTCGTACACCACCCAGTCCAGTCCGGTGGTCAGCCGCACCGCTTCGAGAATCAGCACCACGACCAGCGCCACAGCCAGGAATCCCTGGACGACGCGCCATGTAATCAGGTCCGGCCGGAGCAGGTGTGCGAGCGGGACCGCCGCACCGGTGACGTGGACGAGCCGCCGGGATACCTCGTCGGCCATCTACAGGTCGTCGAAGGTCAGATCGCCGGTTGCGAGCCGTTCGAGCCGGTCGGCGAGCCCGTCGATGGGGAGGCGTTTCTGCTCGGTCGTGTCGCGCTCGCGCACCGTGACCTCGCTGTCTTCCAGACTCTCATAATCCACGGTGACGCAGTAGGGCGTGCCGACCTCGTCCTGCCGGCGGTAGCGCCGCCCGATGGCCCCGGAGTCGTCGTAGGTGACCGAGAGACCGGCGGCCCGGAGGTCGTCGGCGATGTCGGTCGCGAGGTCGGCCATTCCGTCCTTGTCCATCAGCGGGAAGACGCCGACCGTGGTCGGGGCCTGCTCCGGCGGGAGGTCGAGGTAGGTCCGCTCCTCGCCGTCGACCTCGTCGGTCTCGTATGCGTGTGCGAGCACGGTGTAGATGATCCGGCCCACGCCGAAGGAGGGTTCGACGACGTGTGGGCGGATGTGCTCGCCGTTCTCGGTGACCTCGTCGACGCTGAAGTTCGTCTGTTCGACGGGGACGGTGTGGGACTCGCCGTCGACCTCGACGGTGACCTCGTCGTCATCGAAGGCGTCAGGATTCCTCTCGGCCAGCGCTTCGAGTGCGTCGGCGACCGCGCCGGCGTCCCCGCCGAACTCCGGCCCGAGGTAGCTCATGTCGGGATCGACGGTCGCGCGCTCGACGGTAATCGGCTCGTCGTACTGCTTGAACACTGTGTAGTCCTCGCCGGAGTGCTCGGCGTGTTTCGAGAGGTCGTAGTCGCCCCGGTAGGCGAAGCCCGTGATCTCGATCCAGTCGCCGTC
This sequence comes from Haloarcula hispanica ATCC 33960, assembly GCF_000223905.1. Lineage (NCBI taxonomy): Archaea > Methanobacteriati > Methanobacteriota > Halobacteria > Halobacteriales > Haloarculaceae > Haloarcula > Haloarcula hispanica. The sequence goes on along the minus strand of NC_015948.1, from coordinate 2,986,416 downwards.
GACCTCGCTCTCGGCGTCCCAGCAGTCGGAGGCGTAGTGGGCGCGCTCGCCGGCGAGGTGCTGACGGTAGCGAAAGCGGTCCATGTCGACGCCAACGCGCTCGTACCACTCTCTGGAGACGCCCAGATAGTAGGCGACCCACTCGCTCTCGACGACGCCCTCGTCGACGGCCTCGCGGACCGTGAGTTCGCGCTGGCCGCCGTCCTCGCTCTCCTGTGCTGCGGCGGAGTACAGCGGCAGCACCACGTCCTCGACCTCGGCCAGCGGCGGATCGTCTTCCTCGGGGTCGACGAAGTGCTCCAGTTCGGCCTGGGTGAACTCCCGGACGCGGACAAGCGACTTCCGCGGGGAAATCTCGTTCCGGTAGGCCTTCCCAATTTGTGCGACGCCGAAGGGGAGCTGATTCCGGGCGTACTCGGAGAGCTGCGGGAACTCCACGAAGATGCCCTGTGCGGTCTCCGGCCGGAGATAGCCCGGCGACGACGACCCCGGACCGATGTTGGTCTCGAACATCAGGTTGAAGTTGTCGACCGGCTGGTCGGCCAGGGACGTGTGACAGGAGGGACATTCGATGCCGTGCTCGGCGATGAGGTCCATCACTTCCTCGTTGGGGAGGGATTCGGCCTCCTCGATGTCCGTGTTGTCCTCGACGAGGTGGTCGGCGCGGTGGGTCGCGCCACACTCGCCGCACTCGACGATCATGTCGTCGAAGCCGTCGAGGTGTCCCGAGGCCTCGAAGACGGGCTCGGGCATCACGTCGGGTGCTGAGATCTCTTGATGGCCTTCCTTGACGACGTAGCGGTCCCGCCAGGCGTCTTCGATGTTCGATTTCAGCGCAGCGCCCTGTGGCCCGTAGGTCCAAAAGCCCGCCGCGCCGCCGTAGGCACTCGACGAGGGGAAGTAGAAGCCGCGACGCTTGGCCAGCTCGGTGAGGCGTTCGCCTTCGCTCATAGGCCTCGCAGCAGGTCGATGTCCCGGACGATGCCGGTGAGTTCGTCGCCCGACAGCAGCGGGATCTGTTCGATGTCGTGCTCGATCATCAGTTGGGCCGCCTCCTCGGCGGTGCGGCGCTTGTTCACCGTCACGACCTCGGCGGTCATGAACTCGCGGACGGGCTCGGCAGGGAGCTCGACGTTGCGGGTGGGCATGTACCGACCGCCGACGGCTTTGATGCCCTCCCAGGCCCAGTCGTCGTCCTGATTGGCGATGGAGTCGCCGGTGTCGTCCTCGCCCTCGACGACGCGGGCGACCGCGATGATGTCGACCTCGGTGAGCATCCCCGACATGTCGCCGTCGTCGCCGAGCACGACGCCGTATGGGACGTTCGCGTGGGAAAGCTCCCGTTCGGCGACGGTCAGCGGCGTGCCTTCGTACACGCAGTTGATGTCGCGGTTGGCGAGATCACCGACGATCTTGTCGCCGTCGACGTCGCCGTTGGCGATGGACCGAATCACGTCGGTCACTGTGATGATCCCTTTGAGCTGGCCGTCGACGATGGGGAGGCGTCGCTCGCCGTCCTCGACCATCACCTGCGCGGCGGCTTCGATAGACGTGTCCTCGCTGATCGCCGGGACTTCCTCGACGAGCAGGGCTAGCTGGTCTTCGTCGGGGCTCTCGATGAGCGCATCGCGTGAAATAATCCCTCTGAACTCCTCGCCCTCGTCGGTCTCCTTGATGACCGGGACCGACGAGAAGGCCTGCTCCTGGAGGTACTCCAGTGCGTCATCACGGGTCCCAGGAATGGTGACCGTGACGACCTCCGAGCGTGGCGTCATAGCGTCTGCGACGTTCATACTGCCAGAACTTCCTTCCCGCATCTACTAAGTCCTTAACATCCGTCCGTTTTCGGCATCCGGGTAGCACGCCGGGCGGCCATCGGCTATCGCCGGCGACCGCGCAGACGCCATCTCGGAAACCCAGGGACTGCACCGCCTCGGAAACAACTACGTCTTCTGTCACATTGATGTTCCGAATCTGGGTATGAATAGAACTGCGGAGACAGACTCTAATGGTTGAGATGTAAGGCCCTATCCGTATTGGGCCACGAACCATTTCGTCCCAGTACTGACAGGGTACGAACTATTGTCAGACAGTTGGCTCTGGATCATACTCCTGCCCTCTATGGGTTTCGCTAAGTTTTTATATGGTTGTTACATATTATCATGCATGGAGTCGGATACTGTCGCTCCGGTTGAGATGGTCGCGGACGGAGACATCATGGCATCCGTCGAAGAGGGTCCAACGGATCAGTTTATCGTCGCTGACGTGACCCGAGACGACGCCTATCTCACAACCCCGCTCGCGGACGCTGCCTCGCTCCCGGCCTGGCGATAGGCCGCTGTCTGTCGGTTCGATTTTCGCTGACGGTCCCACCAAGCAGGATACCCTATCAGCGGCGCGATCGCTCCGCCCCGACTGTCCGTACGCAGTCGTTCGGACGGAGAAAACAAGCGTTATGCCGCCCCAGTAAGTTCGATTCGGTATGAAGGTACTCGTCACGGACCCTATCGCTGATGCCGGTCTCACGCGGCTCCGTGAGGCAGGCCACGATGTCGAAACAGCCTACGAGGTCGAGGGCAACGCGCTCCTCGACGCGGTGGCCGACGCGAACGCGCTCATCGTTCGCTCGGGCACCGAAGTCACCGAGGAAGTGTTTGCGGCCGCGCCCGACCTCATCATCGTCGGCCGGGCCGGCATCGGTGTGGACAACATCGACATCGACGCCGCCACGGACCACGGCGTCATCGTCGCCAACGCCCCCGAGGGCAACGTCCGCGCCGCCGCAGAACACTCCGTCGCGATGGCGTTTGCCACGGCTCGCTCCATTCCGCAGGCCCACGACCGCCTGAAAAGCGGCGAGTGGGCCAAAGGCGAGTTCCTCGGCACGGAAGTCAACAACAAGACGCTCGGCGTCGTCGGCTTCGGCCGCGTCGGCCAGCAGGTCGCCAAGCGACTCGGCAGCCTGGGCATGGACATCGTCACGTTCGACCCGTACATCAGCCAAGAGCGCGCTGACCAGTTCGGAGCGGAACTCGTCGACGAGCTCGACGACTGTCTCGCCAAGTCCGATTTCATCACCATCCACACGCCGCTGACCCCCGAGACGGAGAACATGATCGGCGAGGAAGAGCTCGCCGAACTCGAAGGCGGCTACGTCGTCAACTGTGCCCGCGGCGGCATCATCGACGAGCCGGCCCTGGCCGAAGCCGTCGAGGACGGCGTCCTGAAGGGCGCGGCGCTCGACGTCTTCGGTGAGGAACCCCTGCCCGAGGACAGCCCGCTGCTCGACGTCGAGGACATCATCGTCACGCCCCATCTGGGCGCGTCGACGGAGGCCGCTCAGGAGAACGTCGCCACCTCCACGGCCGACCAGATCATCGCTGCGGCCAACGGCCAGCCCGTCGCCAACGCCCTGAACGCGCCGTCGCTGGACGAGGCGACGTTCAAGCAGGTCGGGCCGTACCTCGACCTCGCCGACACCGCCGGCCGCATCGCCGTCCAGTTGTTCGGCGGCCACATGTCCGAAGTGCAGGTCACCTACGCCGGCGACATCGCCGAGGAAGACGTGGAGTACGTCACCGCCAGTGCGCTGAAGGGTGTGTTTGCGCCCTCGGACCTGCAGGTCAACGCCGTCAACGCCCCACAGATAGCTGAAGACCGGGGCATTGACGTGACCGAGTCCAAGACCCGCTCTTCCGAGGACTACCAGAGCCTCATCACCGTCACCGTCTCCGACGGTGAGGAGTCTGTTTCCGTCTGTGGGACCCAGTTCGGCGGCGAGGAGCCCCGCATCGTCCGCATCGACGACCACCGTATCGAAGCGGTCCCCCACGGCCACATGCTGGTCGTCCGCAATCGCGACGAGCCCGGTACTATCGGGTTCATCGGGACCGTGCTGGGCGAGGCCGACATCAACATCGCCGGGATGTTCAACGGCCGCGAGACCATCGGCGGGGAGGCCCTGTCCGTCTACAACCTCGACGAACAGCCGCCACAGGACATCATCGAGCGACTCAACGGCGACAGTCGCATCATCGAGACCACCTACGTCGAACTCGGCGACGAATAACGTCAGCGGAATTTTTCGAAAGCCAGTCGCAGTTTATTTGCCGTCGATAAGGCGCTCGTACCGGTCGACGACGGCCTGGCGGTGTTCGCGCTCCTGTTCGAGCGCGGTTTCGAGTGTCGCCACCTGCGAGCGCAACAGCGCGATCTGTATCTGATAGATCGTACTGGGCGTCTGTCGGGACGATGGTGACGGGGAGCCCGACCGGTCCCCGGAGTCGAACGGCGGCGCTGAATCGCGGGACGAGGCCATACCCGTGACAGGACCGCCACGGGCAAAAACACCCGTCGGACGACCGTCACGCGCCCGTCTGTCGACCTGATAAGTCCGGGTGACGCTGTCGCTCACATGAAGTCGGCGATGCCCGACTGCTTGTTGTGGTCGTTTTCGAACACCGACTCTATTTTCCGTTCCAGGATCTTGAGCCGCTGTTTCGTGTAGTCGCGGGCTCCGAACTCGTCGGCGACGCGGATGGCCGTGTCGATGTACTTGTTGACCGAGCCCTCGTGGACGGTGAGGTTGACGCGGCCGCCACACTCTCGGCAGTCGCCGGTCAGGGGCGCGCGGCGGAACGACTCGCCGCAGTCCAGACAGCGAGTCTCTTGCCGGGAGAACGCCCGGAGGTTCCCGATGAGGTCCGGCAGGAAGTGGTACTCGATGATGCGCTCGGCCACGTCGCTCTCGACGACGGCCCGGAGCTTCCGGGAGATCTCAAGCTGGGCGTCCATCTTGTCCTCCATCGACCCGAGCGTCTTGTACGCCGAGAGGTCCGGCCCGGCGGCGATGTTCGCCGTGTCGTGGGTGTGGCGAAACTCGGTGTACTCGCGGTCGGTCCCCAGTGTCTCCTCGGCGATTTTCATCACGTCTTCGACCTCGGTCGGGTCTTTCATCTCGCGGGTGGCTTCGTAGAACTCCCGGGGATAGCTCTCCATGATGTCCATGTTGTGGGCCTCGTCGTCGATTTCGCTGGGGTCGATGCGCGAGGACATCACCAGCGGGGCGTCCATCTGTCCGCCACGCTGGTTCGGGAGGTAGGACTTCGAGAAGTTCAGCAGGCCGTCCATCAGTAGCATTACGCAGTCCTCGTCACCGTCGCACTGGCCGACATAGGTTCCTTCGACGGCAACGCGGTGCGTGTCGGCGACCGTGAGACAGTAGACGTGGTCCACGTTGCTCTCGACGTACTCGACAGTCTCGACGGTGTCTGTCGGGGCTGCGCCGTCGGTTGCTGCCGTCGAGGCCTCGCCGCGTGCCGTCATCGTGGTCGTCTCGCCGCCATCGTAGGCAGGGAGTTCGTCGCCGGCAGTCAGGTCGCCCGCCGGGACTTCCTCAATCCCATCGGAGCCGGCACGGAGCATCGTGTGGTCGGGCGTAACCCTGAGGGTTCGGTCGCCGACGGAAATCTCGACGAGGTGGTCCGGCGCGGGGTGTTTCGAGACGGCGTCGACGGGCTGGCGACAGGGACCGTTCTCGCCCAGCGACGACACGGTGAGGTCGCCGTCTAACTCTTGAACGAGCGTCCCGAAGTCGTCCTCGTCGGGGTCATCCAGTCGGTTTTCGACCAGTTCCTCGATGGTCCCGTACTCCCAGTCGTCATTCTCGTCTTCGTACCACAGCCGCGTGTCCGGGTGGAAGCAGTTCCGGCGTTTGGCGGCGTGGAAGTACGGATGCGCGTAGCCGACGGCGGCGGAGGTGAAGCCGACCACGCGCCCGACCGTCGCCGCGCTGGTGTGGGGGGCCATCCCGAAGACGAGTTCGCCGACGAGGTCCTCGCGGTCGTCGAACTCGTAGAACCGCTCCAGCCCGTAGTACTGCTCTAAGAGGTCGTCGACGAAGCGAGCGGTCTGGAGCATGTGCTCGGCCGCGCCGTCCGAGAGGACGATGTCCTGGACCTTCAGTTCGACCAGCTGGTCATCGTGAGTCAGCGGATCGCCGTGGATGTCCTCCGTGTAGCCCAGCCCTCGGAGTCGCTCGGCGGAGACGTCCAGTTCCGAGGCTCGGACCGCCGTCACCGGCAGGTCCGTCATGTCGTAGCGCACTGTCCCGTCCTTGAACGCCGACACGTCGTGTTTCGCTCGAAGGATACCTTTCTCCATCGGCTCCGGGACCTTCTCCTCGGAGGTGAGCCCCTTGACCGCTTTCAGTTGCTCGAAGGCTGTCTCGCGCTCGCCGACGTTCTGCAGGGCATCGCGGTAGGCCTCTTGCAGGTCGAGTACCTTGTACTGGGTCGGCGAGGCGAGCGTCTCACAGCGCGTACACTCCGCGCGGCCGGACTCGTCGCGTTCGACCTCGGCCTCGCAGTCGGGACAGACGTACACCGGTTCGGTGGTGCCGCCACAGTCGGGACAGCCCGCCTGGTGGGTCTCGGTTCCGCAGTCGGGACAGCGCCGGCGGGCGATCTCCACCTCGACGTGGCCGGGCGTGTCGCTCATCCCGTCCGCGTGCTTCGTCGCCTTGGCCACGTCCCGCTGTGCGCCGCCGGCCTCGCCGATGGGGCTGAGCGTGTGGACGGCCGGCGAGAGGTCCCGCCGCTCGGATTTCTCGGGGCGACCCATCCGGTTGCCGATGCGGGTCGGGGCTCGCTCCCGGACCTGAAACGGCGCGATTTCGTTGATTACCTCGATTGCGTTCTGGCCGTCTTCGCGTTCGGCGTCCTCGGCTACCCCGATTGCGTCGAGCGACTCGCTCTCGCCGTAGGTCCTGGCGCGCTCGGAGAGGTCCGCAGGCGTCCAGTCCCGCTCTAACGAGCGGGAGAACCCGAGTGTCCGCACCAGCGGCACCCAGTCGGTGACGGTAATCCTGTCGTCGTCTTGGGTGTGCTCGACGAGGAGGTGTTCCAGCGTCCGCTGGACGGCATCGGTGCGGGGCAGGACGAGCGCGCCGTCGTCGCTGTACGTCTCGCCCGCTGTGTCGTCAGCCTCCGCCTCTGGGTCGGCGTACGCCCCGTCGGCCTGTGCGACCTTTGCGTCCTCGACGGCGTCGGCGAGCGCGCACACCTGGTCGACGCTCACGTCGTGCCAGAGGTAGGTGTATTTCGGGTGCAACGGCACGTCGTAGTCGGTCGCCCACTCGATTGCCTCCTCGGCGCTCGGGTCGGCGAGGTCGACGTGGGGCGAGTCCTGCATCGCCTGCACGTCCGCGCCCGCGGCATTGAGGTCCTGCTCCCACCACTCGACAGTGTAAGAGGCCGGCGCGAGCGGGTGGTTGTTCTCGACGAACTCCCCGTAGTTGACCAGGTACTCGCCCAGGTCGAGTATCTTCTCGACGCCGTTGCGCACTTCCAGCGCCTCCTCGGCATCGTCGATGCGGCGCACGTCCCCGTTGGCCAGGCGGACGGTGGGTCCCTCGATGGTGTCGACCGGGACGACGCCAGCGGCTTTCCCCGGCCGCTCGGTCTTGATCTGGGTCCCGGTCGCGAGGAAGTCGTCGACGAGATGCATCGTCGCCGGATGGACGCCGGCGGTCGCGAAGCCATGGTTACGTGACCGCCCGTAACGAAGCCGGAATCCGCCCGCTTTCGACGGGTGAGAGAACACTGGCCGGCCGGCAATGAGGTCCCGGAGGTATTTGTCGGCTGGCTCGACGCGGGGCGGTCCGGCCTGCTCGTCACTCTCGTCTTCGCTGTCCTCGTTCGCTCCTTCGCTCCCGTCGTCGCTGTCCGCATCGTCCGAGCCGTCCGCCTGGTCGGCTTCGTCTTTGCCGATGGTCCCGTCGATGAGGTCCTGCAGCCACGGCCAGTCGACCTCGTCCAGGTTCCGGGTGTAGCGCTGGATCTTCGGCGCTTTCAGGGCAATCCCCTCGGCCAGTACCAGACACATCCCGCCGCGCGGCGAGTTCGAGTCGACGCGTTCGAGGTCCCGATAGCCCGAGACTTCCTCGTCGCCGGTCGCTTCGCCGTCGAGCATAATCGGCATGTGCTCGGCGATGAACTTCGTCTCCTTCTCCTTGGGTGAGTACTGCAGGCCGGTGTCCTTGTCGTAGAGGTCGATTTCCTCGGCGTAGCGCCCGATCTCGTCGTCGCGGGCCTTGTACTGGTCGATGCCCAGCAGTGCGCGGGCGTAGTCGGCGACCAGCACCGACAACGCCTGCGCGGTCCCGCCAGCCGACCGAATCGGGCCGGCGTAGTAGACGTTGATGAACTCCGTCCCGTCGTCGTTTTCCAGCAGTTCGACGCGGTCGATGCCCTCGATCGGTGCGGCGACGACGCCCTCGGTCAGCAGGGCAACGGCGGTCCGGACCGCGCCCTCGACTTTCCCTTCGCGGCTGTCGTAGTCGCCGACAGTCCCCTCGACGAAGTCCTCGACCAGTTCCAGCGCGGCCTCCTCGCGGGACATCTGCCCCTCCAGCTCTCGAACCCGCTCGGCAACGCCGTCGATGCCGAGGATGTTCTCGACCCGGTCTGCCATGTCGCGCGCGGTTGGAATCTCGACCTCCGGCTTCGGGTCACCGCCGCGCTCTTTGGCCCGCTCGGCGACGTCGAAGGCGGCTTCGAGTTGTGTTTCCAGCGTTTCGAAGTACTGTTCGTCGGCCTCTCGCATCTTAGATATTCCAGAGGTCCAGGTCGGTTGGCTCGTCGTGCTCCCGCTTGAGCTCTGTATCGAATCCGCGGACGTACAGTTCGCCCGCCCAGACGGTGCCGGCGTTCAGGTGGCCGGCAATCGCTTCGCCGTCGGGCCGCGAGAGAACAGCGTGGGTGTGGGCGAACCGCTCTCCGTCCAGCTGCGAGATGTTGCCCATACAGGCGGCGACTTCCAGCGGTTCGTCGAAGGTCACCGAGTCGTACTCGGTCCGGTCCTGATCGTAGAACATGAGCTCCGCGTCTTGGACCGCCCCGAGCCCGTAGAAGAAGCCGGCGTCGATGCCCTGTTCGTCCGCGAAGGCCTCGATTTCGCCCCGCCAGTCCGCGCCGTGTGCCAGTCGGCAGACGTACTCGGACGTACTGTCGACTTCCCGGTAATCCATATACGTACTCGATGGCAGGCCGCTCCAAAAGCGTTGCTTTCGGTGCGACCGTTTATATCCGAGGCCGGGATTACCGCCGCCGTGACGTAGCCACGACCCGGCGCGCTCAGCGATTGCGCGGCACACCGCGCCGGGACCGACCCGTGCCGCCTGTTCGCCATTGTGCCGGGACAGACGACCGACCGGCGTTATCCCGGCAGCGACACCCGACTGACCGGATGGTTCCGGTCGGCGTCGTAGAACGAGAGTTCGTCGACGGTCCACCGGATCGGCTCGATGTCCCGCTCGACCAGCCGAGCGGCCGCGTCGCGGTCCCCGCCGCGGGCGACGGTTACGTGCGGGACGTACGCGTCGCCCTCCATTTCGTCGACGGGATCGAACCGCTCGCAGAGCCGCTCGTGCAGGGCGACAAGCCCCGGGCTCTCGACGGCGAGATACACCACCGGTGATGGACCGGTCACGGCCGTCTCGAACTGCTCGACGCCCGAAATCCGTGCCTCGAACGCCGACTGGCCGCGAAGCGCCTCACGTCCCTGCGCTTCCAGCCGTGCGTAGGCCGTGTGGTCGCCGCCGCCCAGTCGCTTGGCGACCAGCGTGTGCTCGCCCCGTCCCCGCCGCTGTGCGAGCGGCAGGTCGGCCGCGAGGTCGGCCGCCAGCGACGTGACTGCCGACGGGAGCGGGACGTTGATGCTGTACACAGTGGGCGCTCGTCCGCTGTGGGCAAAAAGAGCGCGGTCCTACAGCCGGTCGAGCAGCCACAGGACGATGAGGACGATCAGAATCACGCCGAGGAACGGCTGTAGTATGCCGAGCAGGCCGGTCAACAGCCCGAGCGCTGTATCGAGCACTTCGAGCCCTAGCCAGACCACAATGAGGACAAGGACAATCTTCAGCAGAGTGTCCACGTCGAGTTTGGCTCTGTCCATGCTCGATAGGATTCCCTCGCGGGGCAAACCCCTTGTGGCCATGGGGGCAGGCGATCCAGTCCAACTACCAAACTTGCCTGGGATGTAAGGCCCCTGACTATCAGTTCACACAATCGGCAATAAACGATATACCTGCTGAGGGGATAGCCGCGGTAGGATGGGCCGGAGCGCTGGAACGCTAGTAGTCGTATTCGTCGCGATAGCATTGCTTGTACCGACAGCGACCGGAGTCGGTTTCGGCAGCCTCGGCCAGCAGTCCGTCGACGCGGATGTGGTCGTGATGACTGCTGACGTGGACCCCGACGGGACCGCCGACTGGACAGTTGCCTACCGCATCCGATTAGACGACGACAACGCCACGCAGGCTTTCGAGGACCTGCAAGCGGATATCCAGACGAACCCTGCAGCGTACACGGACCGCTTCGAGAACCGGATGCAGGACACTGCCGGGGCAGCCGAAAACACGACCGGCCGCGAGATGGCCATCGAGAACGTCACCGTGAGCGCGCGCGAGGAGACGTTCGGCCAGACGTACGGCGTCATCACCTATCGGTTCCAGTGGACGAACTTCGCCGGCGTCTCCGGCGACCGCATCGAAATCGGCGACGCGCTCTCGGGGCTGTTTCTGGACAGCGAGACCTCGTTGACCGTGCGCTGGCCGGCGGACTATCAGGCTGACTCCGTCGCGCCACAGGCCGACGAACGGGAGAACGCCTCTGTCACCTGGCGCGGCCAGCAGACGTTCGGGGAAAACGAGCCGCGAGTGGTCGTCAGTCCGGGGGACGCCGCTGACGGGGAGGACGAATCGAACGGACTCCTCGTCGGCGGACTCCTCGCGCTGGTCGGTATCGCCGCCGCAGCGTATGCCCTTCGGCGGTACGGCGTGCTCGGCGGCGGTAAGCCGGCCGAACCGCCGGCGTCGATGGTCGACTCGGACGAGTCTGAAGCGGAGCCGGCCGCCGTGACGGACGCCGACGCTGGCGCACCACCGGCCGAACTCCTGAGCAACGAGGAGCAGGTCCTGCAACTGCTCGAATCCAACGGCGGGCGGCTCAAACAGCAGCAGGTGGCCGGCGAACTTGACTGGACCGACGCCAAGACGAGTCAGGTCATCGGGGGCCTGCGCGACGAAGACAAAGTCGAGACGTTCCGCATCGGCCGCGAGAACGTGGTGACGCTGCCGGACACCGACGTGACTGGTGGGGAGGGTGACGGGAGCGACGGAGCCGACAGCGGCGGCGAAACCCAGTGATAAAGGAACCGACCGTTTACTGGAATCTGCCGTCTCATATCACTGCTGTCGGGCGGTTTTAATTCGGCTTAATCGGCGCTAACCCGGCATCACTGACTCCTATTTATAGGGTGTTCGGTGGTCAAGTAACGGCTATAATGAGACGAGCCACTCCGGTATTGCTGGCAGTCGTGCTCGTGGTGAGCACGCTCGCCGCGGTGCCCGCCGCGACGATGGCACAGGAGACTGAAACGGTGACCGAACAGGCCGACGAGAACGCGACGCCCCCCGGCGCACAGCTGGCGGGCGTCGTCAGCGTGCAGGAAGCCGAACTTGACGGTGAGGTCCAGTCCCGGACGTTCGGGGTCCGCATCGCGCAGGCGAACACTGACGACGCGAAGGCGTCCGTCGTCGCCGACCAGGTGAACGACTCCGAGGCCCGGCTCGCGGAACTCCAACAGCGCAAGCAGGCGCTCGCCGAGGCCCGCGAGAACGGCTCGATGAGGGAGGGCGAGTACCGGGCGAAGGCTGCACAGCTCCACGCCGAAACGAAGAACGTCCAGCGACTGGCGAACGAAACGAACGAAACCGCCAGCCAGCTCCCCGCCGAAGCCCTGGATAGGCAGGGCGTCGACGCGGCGGCAATCAAGACCCTCTCACAGCGCGCGAGCGAACTGAGTGGTCCGGACGTCGCCGCTATCGCACAGGGTATCGCCGGGCCGAACGTCGGACAGCAGGCTCGACCTGACGCTGCCGGCGACCGTGGCGGCGATGCGGTGAACCGCTCCGAGGCAGACGACCGTCCCGGGGTCGAGCGGGAACGAACTCAGGCAGGTGAACGGACAGACGATATCGATGCCACGCCGGCCAACGAGACGGCCACCGATGGCGGTGAAACTGAGCCGCCGACCGACGTCGGGTCCGACACTGTCGACGCTGGCCAATAGCACAAAAGAAGTCGAAGATACTGTTTAACCTCGTCACACAGCGGTCTGCGTGTCGCTACTGGCCGCTACGGGCGACGCGATGGCTACTGTGTCCATGTGTCTGGGGACCATACACACGCCACTGCTAACACGGAAACTATTAGTACTCGAATCACACAGCAGGTAGTACATGACGCGGACCTCTCGCTCCACGATGCTCGCTGCGGACAGCGAGGGGTCCCTCCGTTTCTCCCCACGACGACGACCGGGCCGTTTCTAGGCCCACTACTACTCACTCTTCATTCGACAGGTTCGTTTCGTCGCTAGACGCCATCGTCGTCGGTTCGATGGGATACTCGATCTGTTGTTCGATCGAGAAACCGACAGGCACACCACGGAACCAATTCAGAACACATCCATGCCAGAAGGAAACGGAACCGTCGCGCTCGCCTTCTCGGGCGGGCTCGACACGACAGTCTGCGTATCGCTGCTGAAAGAAGAGTACGGCTACGACGAGGTCATCGGCGTCACCGTTGACGTCGGCCAGCCCGACTACGAGTTCGAGGAGGCCGAGGAGACCGCCGAAGCGCTGGGTGTCGAACAATACGTCGTCGACGCCACCGAGGAGTTCGCTGACCTCTGTATGGAAGCCGTCAAGGCTAACGCCGACTATCAGGGCTACCCGCTCGGAACCGCCCTCGCGCGCCCGGTCATCGCCAAAGCCATTCTCTCAGTCGCCGAAGAGGAGGGCTGCTCGGCCGTCGCCCACGGCTGTACCGGCAAGGGCAACGACCAACTCCGCTTCGAGGCCGTCTGGCGCGACTCCGACCTCGATGTCATCGCACCGGTCCGTGAACTCGGACTGACCCGCGAATGGGAAAACGAGTACGCCGCCGAGAAGGGCCTGCCCGTCGAAGGTGGCGACGGCGGCCGCTACTCCATCGACACGAACCTCTGGAGTCGCTCCATCGAAGGCTCCGAACTCGAAGACCCGAGTACAATCCCGTCCGACGACATCTACAAGTGGACCGACAACCCCTCCGACAAGGACGCCGAACTAGTCGAGGTCGCGTTCGAGGAGGGCGTTCCCGTTGCCGTTGACGGCGAGGAACTTGACGGGGTCAAACTCATCGAGCAACTCAACGAGCAGGCGGGTGCCCACGGTATCGGTCGCACGGACATGATGGAGGACCGCATGCTCGGGCTGAAAGTCCGCGAGAACTACGAGCACCCCGCCGCGACGGTGCTGCTGACGGCCCACGAGGCGCTCGAAGGACTCGTCCTCACGCAGGAGGAGCGCCAGTTCAAGGCCCAGGTCGATCAGGAGTGGTCCCAGAAGGCCTACCAGGGCCTCGTCGACGCGCCGCTGACGGGGGCGCTCGAAGCGTTCATCGACGACACCAACGAGCGCGTCACCGGTACCGTCACGGTCAAACTCGAAGGCGGTCACTGCCGCCCGGTCTCCCGCGAGTCCGACTACGCCGTCTACAGCGAGTCGGCGGCCTCGTTCAACGAGGAGGACGTCTCCGGCGGGATCACCCAGCAAGACGCCACCGGCGTTGCGAAGTACCACGGCTTCCAGTCCCGCCTCGCGAACAAGATCCTCGACGACGCGAAGAAGGGCGCTGCCGTAACGGACGGCAGCGGCGACCAATCTGACGCCGCGACTGAGGACACGGAGGAGTAAGCGAATGAGCGACGGCGAGGACCACGAGACGGCGGACGCGGACCACGCGGCCACAGCGGGCGACGCCGACCGAAGCGGCGAGACGGTCGTCCGCCGCGACCGCTTCGCGGGCGGGCCCGCCCGGTCGTTCCTCTCCTCGCTGTCCGACGACGAGCGCATCTTCGCGGCCGACTTGGCCGTCGACCGCGCCCACGTCGTGATGTTGGCCGAACAGGAGATCATCGACCGCGAGACGGCCGGCGACGTGCTGGCCGCGCTGGCGGACGTGGAGGACGCGGGCCATGACGCGCTACCCGACGGCGAGGACGTACACGAGGCGATAGAGAGCGCCGTCATCGAGCGCGTCGGCCCGGACGGCGGGAAGATGCACACTGCCCGTTCGCGCAACGACGAGGTGGCGGCCTGCATCCGCTACCGCCTGCGCGAAGACGTTCTGGACCTCGTCGAGACCGTCGTCGGTGCCCGCGAGCAACTCATCGACGTGGCTCGCGCCGAACGGGAGACGGTGATGCCCGGCTACACGCATCTCCAGCCTGCCCAGCCGACCACGGTCGCCCACTGGGTGCTGTCCTACGAGCAGGCGCTCCAGCGCGACACCGCGCGCCTGCTGGACGCCTACGAGCGCGTCAACCAGAACCCGCTCGGGTCGGCCGCGTTCGCCGGGACGCCCTTCGACGTGGACCGCGAGCGCACGGCCGAGTTGCTCGGGTTCGAGGGCGTCGCCGAGAATTCGATGGATGCCTCGGCGACGCGGGATTTCCTCGTCGAGACGACCAGCGCTGTCGCGACGCTGGCGACGAACCTGTCGGGGCTGTCCGAGGACGTGGTCGTGATGGCGAGCAAGGGCCACGTCACCCTCGACGACGACTACGCCTCGACCTCCTCGATCATGCCCCAGAAGAAGAACCCCGACACGCTGGAGCTGGTCCGCGGTCGGACGGGTGACGCCGTCGCCGGGCTGAACGGCCTGCTGACCAATCTGAAGGGCCAGCCCCGGGCGTACAACCGCGACCTGCAGCGCGCCGGTCGCCACGCTTGGGACGCCATCGACAGCGTCACCGAGAGCGTGGCAGTCGCCGCGGGCGCGGTCGCAACCGCTGACTGGCCTGCCGAGACGCTCGAAGCCGCAGCCACTGATGGCTTTGCGACGGCGACTGGCGTGGCGGACTTGCTGGCGATGGCCGGTGTGCCGTTCCGCACGGCCCACGAGGTCGTTGCCGAGGCCGCCGCCGGTCTGGGGTCCGAGGAAGACGCGCCCGACTACGAGGCACTGTCGGCCGTCGCCGAGGACGTGCTGGGCGAGCCTCTGTCAGCCTACGTCGACCGCGACGCGCTGGAGGACGCACTTGACCCAGCGGAAAGTGTCGCGATGCGGGACTCTCGCGGTGGCCCGGCCCCCGACGCCGTCGCCGAGCAGGTGTCGGTAGCCGAAGACGCACTCGCCGCCGACAGCGAGGCACTGACTGACCGCTGGCAAGCGGTTTCACAGGCGGCTGACCGCCGCCAGACGGAGGTGGACCGATATGTCTGACCGACCACCGTCCCCTCGCGGGACAATTATACCATACTTCTGATACACGATTCGGAAACGTGGCGGATTTGGAGCTTTGATACGATTAGAAGGCAGTATATCTTGTTAAACTATTCTGATATGTTCGAAGGCTTTAAGTGGATCCCTGTCACAGGATGAACTACAATGGCAGAATGCATCGAGTGCGGGGCGGACGTGTCCCTGCACGACAACCTCGAAGTCGGAGAGATCGTTGACTGTGCCACCTGCGGTGCCGAACTGGAAGTCGTTGGCGCCGACCCTGTCGAGCTCGACAGCGCACCCGAGCTCGAAGAGGACTGGGGTGAGTGAGGTGTTCGCGGTGGCGCGGCGCTCGGCGCCGTACGTGACCGTGGCGCTCGACGCCGCGAGCCGCGAACCCACGGAGGACTCAGTATGAAAGTCGGACTCCTCTACTCGCGCATCCGCCGGGACGAGAAGCTCCTGCTGTCGGAACTGCGCGAGCGCGACCACGAGATCGAGAAGATAGACGTTCGCAAACAGCAGTTCAACATCCATGAGGCCCCCGAGGCCTTCGAGGACCTGGACCTCGTCGTCGACCGCTGTCTGGCGACCAGCCGCAGCGTCTACGCGACGAAGTTCGCGAAGGCCTACGGCGTCCCCGTGGTCAACGGCCCCGAGGTCGCCGACACCTGCGCGGACAAGGTCAACAACAGCCTCGCGCTGGAGGCCGCGGGCGTGCCGACGCCGAACACCGACGTGGCGTTCACGAAGGACGCCGCGCTGGAATCCATCGAGAAGTTCGGCTACCCCTGCGTCCTCAAGCCGGTCGTCGGCTCCTGGGGTCGCCTGATGGCGAAGATCGACTCCCGCTCGGCCGCCGAGGCCATCCTCGAACACAAGGAGACGCTCGGCCACTACGAGCACAAGATCTTCTACGTCCAGGAGTTCGTCGACAAGCCCGGCCGCGACATGCGCGTGCTGGCCGTCGACGGCGAGCCCATCGCGGCGATGGTCCGCTCCTCGGACCACTGGCTCACCAACGCCGCCAAGGGCGCAGAGACCGCCGAGTTCGAACTGGACGACCGCGCACTGGAACTGGTCGAGAAGGCCTCCGACGCGGTCGGTGGCGGCCTGCTCGGTATCGACCTGATGGAGGTCGGTGTCGAAGAGGGAGGCGAGGCCGACCAGCGGGAGGCCTCGGGACAGGCGAGCGGCGACGAGCCGCGAGCGCGCGAGTTCGAGGACTACACGGTCCACGAGGTCAACCACACCGTCGAGTTCAAGGCCTTGAACGAGGTCACCGACGTGGACGTGCCCGCGAAGGTCGTCGACTGGCTCGAACAGAAAGCGGCGACCGAGACTGACGCCGAGGTGACAGCATGACGTACACCGCGAGTGTCGTCGGCGGCTCCGGATTCACCGGCGGGGAACTGCTTCGCATCCTCGACGGTCACCCCGAGTTCGAACTGGCACAGGCGACCAGCCGCTCGAAGGAGAACAAGACTATCGGGCACTCGCACCCGAACCTTCGCCACTCGGACCTGCGCTTCTCCTCGCCGTCGGACCTGGAGTCGGTTGACGTGCTGTTCGCCGCGACGCCCCACGGCGTCTCGATGGAACAGATCGACGCGTTCCAGGAGGCGGCCGGCACTGTCGTCGACCTCTCGGCGGACTTCCGGCTCGATTCGGAGGCCCAGTACGACGAGTGGTACGACGGCCACACACGCCCGGAACTGCTTGACCAGAGCGAGTACGCGCTACCGGAACTCAACCGCGACAACCTCGCGGGCGCGGACCTCATCGCCTCCGGCGGCTGCAACGCCACGGCGACCATCCTGGGCCTGCTCCCGCTGTTCGAGGCCGACATCCTCTCCGGCGACGAGCAGGTCGTCGTCGACGTGAAGGTCGGGTCAAGCGAGGGCGGAGCCGGCGGCGGCGAGGCATCCTCGCATCCGGAGCGCTCGGGCGTCGTCCGTCCGTACGCGCCGACGGGACACCGCCACGAGGCCGAGATCCAGCAGTTCCTCGGCATCGACGTGTCCTTCACCGTCCACGCGGTGGACATGATTCGCGGCGCGAGCGCGACCTGTCACGTCTTCCCCGAGGGCCCGGTCTCGAAAGGCGACCTCTGGGGAGCCTACCGCGGCGAGTACGAGGACGAACCGTTCGTCGAACTCGTCGCGGGCGGCGGTGGCGTCTACCGCTACCCCGAACCCAAGTCGGTCGCGGGGACGAACCGCGCCGAGGTCGGCTTCGAACTCGACCCCGGCAACAAACGACTGGTCGTGTTTTCGGCCATCGACAACATGATGAAAGGGTCGGCGGGCCAGGCCGTTCACGCGGCCAACGTCGCCCTCGGCATCGAAGAGACGGCGGGGCTGGAGTTCCAGGGGCTCCACCCCGTCGGCGCACCGTAACCCCTGACCTGAGTTCTTATGACAGTCGTTATCAAAGTCGGTGGCGCTCGCGCGGTCGACCCTGCGGGGGCGCTTGCGGACGTGGCATCGTTAGTGGCCGATGGTGAGCGGGTCGTCGTGGTTCACGGCGGCTCCACCAAAGTCGACGAGACGCTCGAACGGCTCGGCGTCGAGCCCGAATACGTCGAGACGCCGTCGGGCGTCGTCGGTCGGTTCACCGACGAGACCACGATGGAGGTGTTCGAGATGGCCTTCGGTCACCTGAACACCCAGCTCGTCGCGGGCCTCCAGAGCGAGGGCGTCGATGCGGTCGGGCTCACCGGCGTCGACGGCAAACTGCTCTACGGACCGCGGAAGTCCGCAGTGCGGGTCGTCGAGGACGGCAAGAAGAAGATTCGCCGTGGCGACCACTCGGGCACGATCAAGCAGGTCAACGGCGACCTGCTGGAGACCTTGCTCGGCGATGGGTACACGCCGGTGGCTGGGCCACCCATGGCGGGAGACGATGACGGTGAGGTAATTCCAGTGAATACCGACGCCGATCGCTCGGCGGCGGCCATCGCCGGCGAACTCGATGCGCAGTTGGTGCTCCTCACTGATGTCGAGGGCGTTTACGCGGACCCCGATGACCCGTCGACGCTCATCGAATCGGTCGAGACGGCAAGCGACTGGGACGCTCTTGAAGACGCTGCAGAGGGATTCATGGGCCGGAAAATCATGGCCGCCGAGGAGGCGCTCGACGGCGGCGCATCGGAGGTCGTGGTGGCAGACGCCAACGCCGAGTCACCGATTCTCTCGGCGCTTGACGGCGGCGGAACCCACGTTCACGCGAGCGCACTCGAACAGGACACAGACCAGACAGCGACGGAGGAACAATGAGCGGATTCGTTTTCAACGAGAAACCTATCCAGATCGAACGTGGCGACGGTGCCTACGTCTACGACGACAGCGGCACAGAGTATCTAGACATGGGCGCGTCCTACGCCTGTGTCCCGCTGGGACACGGCCACCCGGCGGTCCAGAGCGCCGTCAGCGAGCAGCTAGAGAAGATCACGTACGTCCAGGCGTCGTACCCGAACGCCGAGCGGACGGCGCTGTACGACCTGCTCGCCGACACCGCACCGGACCCCATCGACAAGACCTGGCTCTGTAACTCCGGGACCGAGGCCAACGAGGCCGCGCTGAAGTTCGCCCGGTCGGCGACGGGGGACTCCAAGATCGTCGCGACGATGCAGGGCTTCCACGGCCGGACGATGGGCGCGCTGGCGACGACGTGGAAGAACAAGTACAAGAAGCCCTACGAGCCGCTCATCGGCGACGTGGAGTTCGTCCCCTACGACGACAGCGAGGCGCTCGACGAGGCCGTCGACGAGGACACCGCCGCGTTCATCGTCGAACCCGTCCAGGGCGAGGGCGGTATCAACCCGGCCTCGGACGGCTACCTCGAAGCCGCGCGGGAGATAACCGAAGACGCTGGCGCGGCGCTCATCTTCGACGAAGTCCAGACCGGAATCGGCCGGACGGGCGCGCTGTGGAACTCCCAGCGAGCCGCCGTCGCACCCGATATGATAACCGCGGCGAAGGGGCTCGGCAACGGCCTTCCCGTCGGCGCGACGCTGTGCCGGGACTGGATCGCCGAGGACTACGGCTCCCACGCCTCGACGTTCTCGGGCGGCCCGGTCATCTCGGCGGCCGCCGGCGCGACCGTCTCGACCGTCCTCGAAGACGACCTTCCCGAACACGCCGCCACGATGGGCGATTACCTCCAGACGGAACTGGAAGCGGCCATCGGCGACGACGTGCGGGACATCCGCGGCGAGGGTCTGATGATCGGCGTCGAGGTCGGCCGCGGCGCGAACGCGGCCCTGAAGGAACTCGCGCTGAACCACCAAGTGCTCGCGCTGCCGGCCGGCCGCACGGTCGTCCGCCTGCTTCCGCCGTTGACCATCGACGAGTCCCACGCCGACGCCGTCGTCGACGCGATGGCGGAGGTGGTGGGATGAGCGAAGCCGCGAGCCGCGAGGCCGACACGGAGGCCCGCGACCTGCTGGAAGCAATCGTTCGCACGCCGTCGGTGTCCCGCGACGAGGAAGCCGCGGCCGAACAGCTGGTCGAGTTCTTCGAGGCCCACGACCGCGAGGTGTCTCTCGACGAGGTCGGCAACGTCCGCGCGCCAGCCGATGACGGCGTCTTGCTCACTTCCCACATCGACACCGTGCCGGGTGACATCCCGGTTCGCGTCGAGGAAACCGACGAGGGCGACGTGCTGTGGGGCCGTGGCAGCGTCGACGCGAAGGGGCCGCTGTGTGCGATGGCCGTCGCGGCCGTCCGCACCGGGGCCTCCTTCGTCGGCGTCGTCGGCGAGGAAGTCGACTCGAAGGGCGCTCGCCATCTGGTCGAGGACCGTGAGACAGCACCCGGTGCCGTCGTCAACGGCGAGCCCTCCGGCTGGGAGGGTATCACGCTGGGCTACCGCGGCCTGCTGGCCGGGACCTACGTCGCCACCAGCGAGTCCGGCCACTCCTCGCGCCCGGAGAACAACGCCATTCAGGACGCCATCGACTGGTGGTCGGCGGTCGACGACGAGTTCGAGACCGACGAGTGGCACCCCGTCTTCGAACGCGTCACCTGCAAGCCCGTCGACTTCAAGGGCGGCACGTCCAGCGACGGGCTGAGCGTCGAAGCGACGATGGACGTCCAACTGCGGGTTCCGCCGGAGTACAGCACCGACGAGATCCGGGAGATTGCCGACGGATTCCTGGAGAACGGCACGGTCAACTGGGACGACAAGGTCGAGCCGGTGATGCAGAGCCCCCGGACCAGCGCCGCCCGGGCGTTCCGGGCCGCGATCAGGAAGCAGGGCGGCGAGCCCACGCTGCTTCGCAAGACCGGCACCAGCGACATGAACGTCTACGCGAAGGCGTGGGACTGTCCGATGGTGACCTACGGGCCTGGCGACTCCGACCTCGATCACGCACCGAACGAGCACCTCCCGCTCGACGAATACGACCGCTCCGTCGCGGTGCTGGAAACCGCGACCGAACGCCTGCTGGAGGACTGACATGGACATACTCGACGTCGACGACCTCACGACCGACGAACTGGCGACCGTCCTCGACCGCGCCGCGGCCATCAAGGCCGATCACGGCGAGGGGAGTCCGAGCGACCTGCTGGACCAGCAGACGCTCGGCATGATATTCGAGAAGCCGTCGACCCGGACCCGGGTCTCCTTCGAGACGGGGATGACGCAACTGGGCGGCCACGCCGTGTTCCTCGGTCCCGACGACATCCACCTGGGCCACGGCGAACCGGTCAAGGACACCGCCCGCGCGCTCGGGCGCTACGTCGATTTCATCATGGCCCGCGTGTTCGACCACGCGGACGCCGAGGAGTTGGCCGAATACGCCGAGGTCCCGGTCATCAACGGGCTGACCGACGACGCCCACCCCTGCCAGACGCTCGCCGACCTGCTGACCATCCGCGAGCGGTTCGGCGACTTCGAGGACGTCTCCGTCGCGTGGGTCGGCGACGGCAACAACGTTTGCCAGTCCTTCGTCATCGGCGCGGCGATGGTCGGACTGGACCTTACTGTCGCCACCCCGGAGGGCTACGGCATCTCCGATGACGTGGCCGACCGCGCCGCCGCCTTCGGCAACGCGCCCGAGACGACCCACGACCCCGAGGCCGCCGTCGCCGACGCCGACGTGGTGTACTCCGACGTGTGGGTCAGCATGGGCCAGGAGGACCAGCGCGGCCAGAAACTCGAAGACTTCGAGGGCTTCCAGATCACGACGGACCTGCTCGAAGATCGGCCGTTCATGCACTGCCTGCCCGCCCACCGCGGCGAGGAGGTCACCGACGACGCCATCGAGTCGGACAACGCCATCGTCTGGGCGCAGGCAGAGAACCGCCTGCACGCCCAGAAAGGACTTCTGGTGTGGCTGTCTGAGCAGGCGTAGACCCGTCCCGAGCGGGAAAACGTGGCCTAGAGAAACACCGACGAGGCCCGCTTGACGAAGTCAACTGGATCTGACCTGAGCTGATCGACGTACCTGAGCGGGTCGGATTTGACGGCCTCGATGGACATCCGGCCGTTTCTGGCGACGCGGGTCAGATACCCTTGCTGGAGCATCCGGTTTTGCTCCTTGCTGTAGACGGGTTTGTTCGTCTGCATAGCGATCGTTCGGGCCTGGGAGTGTGAGCTCTCGATGAACAGCTTGGCGTCCGAAGACCCGTACACCTCGGCCTTGTACTCGCCGTGGTTGCCCGCGGCGACCCGCGTAGCCTTGTCCGGGTACTGCATCATCACCAGCTCGTCGTACTCGATTCCGTGCTTGTCGAGCCAGTCGGCAGTCTCGCTGCGATACTTCTCCAGTCGGCAGGTGACGATCTGCCCGATTTCCACCGAGGGAACACAGATCGGGTCGACGGTCGTGATGAACTCCCGGTACTTCGCCCCGTCGTCGTTCTCTTCGGGCGTGGGGTCACGACAGAGAATGCCGTCCAGATCGACGCAGGACTTCCCGAGGAAGTCGTGGTGCATCATGTTCCACTCGAATACCCTCGGGAACGGCAGGGTCTGGGCGTAGGTATCGACGAACCGCTCGGACCCCTCGTCCACGTACACAGCGCCGTAGTACACGTCCGCGGACAGATCAAACCCGTCAATGGTCGACTGCGCATCGGTCATTTCGCTCCCGGTGTAGACGGTGTCGTCGACGACCAGTATCGTCGAGAACTCCGTGAGGTCGAACTCACCGTCGTACCGTTCTCCCGTCTGTAGGAGTCTGCCCTCCCGCAACCCGTCGATATCCGTCATCGGGAGATTGAGATGCAGCGAAAGTAAGTTTGACACTAGCATCCCGCTTCTGGGTATTCCGACGATCAGATCCAGGTCGTCTGGTAGATCGACGATCCACTCCTGCGTATCAGCACTGAGGTGGTCGAAACTCCTGTAGTTCATTGGTTTCTGGGATCGGGAAGTATTAGCATCCTCGTCGTAGCTCGGACACCACGAGGAGAAATGCGCTTACTTCTTTTTAAAGTGACATTAGTCAGTGAGTATTAATGCTTTTGATATGTACTCCGACGAGACATTCTTATGCGGATATAGGTGATCTGTGGCAGCACTGGTTCGTATGAGGACAATCTCCACCCGAAACAGCACCCTTTTCGATAGGTTTGGTACTGTTTTACACAGTACTAGTTGCTGTTGGAATCCTGCTAGCTGGTCCCTCTAGCTGAAACAGTAACTAGACCTATATCTTCGACAACTGTTCACAGGGGTCTGTTTCCCGAGCCGCTGCCGACAGCTCGGAACCGGATGGAAGCGGACAGCGACGATTCCGTCGCGGTGAGGTTGAGGTAACGACCCAGTTTATCCGGGTTGGAATACTACAGAGGGGTATGTCTGTCAACCCCTCTCCGGACCAGTTCCACGAGCTGATGGTCGACGACGAACCGACCCTCTCGGACGTGATGGCCTGTGTTTTCGGCGTTCAGGAACACGAAGTACGGACGTACCAGACATTGCTTGAGACTCCTGCAAGCACTGTCGAGGAACTCGCTGATGAACTCGGTCGGGACCGCTCGAACGTCAACCGGTCGCTGTCGACGCTCCGCGAGAAGGGGCTCGCGACGCGGAAACGACGGTTGCTCGACGGCGGCGGCCACGTATACCAGTACACCGCGACACCCCTGTCTGAGGCCCGCGAGTTGATGCACAAGACACTCGATGAGTGGACTGCCGCGGTCCATCACCGTATCGACGAGTTCGACGCCTCGCCCGAAGCGTAACGCTGCGCTCACGTCCCGCAACCGTCCGACTTTTGCCCGGTGGGAGCATGGTCCCGACAATGGCTGACCTGCAACTCACCGACGACGTGCCGCCGGTTGCCGACGACGGCGTCTGGCTGGCCTGCATCGAGTGTGGTGAGACGTTCGCTCCCTTCGACGCGATTCGCTACACCTGCGACGACTGTGACGGCCTGCTTGAAGTCCGCTACGACGACCTGCCGACCTTCGACGAGTTCGATGGCTCGGGGGTCTGGCGGTACAACGCTGCCCTGCCCTTCGAAGAGGGTGTCACGCTCCCCGAGGGTGACACGCCGCTGCACGAGATGCCGCGCCTGAAAGACGACATCGGCGTGGACGCGCTCCGCGTGAAACACGAGGGGATGAACCCCACTGGCTCGTTCAAGGACCGCGGCATGACCGTCGGTGTCCGGGTCGCCCAAGAGGTCGGCGTCGACCGACTGGCCTGTGCCTCGACGGGCAACACGTCTGCGGCACTGGCGGCTTACGGCGCTCGCGGCGGGATGGAGACGCTCGTGCTCCTGCCTGCCGGGAAGGTCGCAGCCGGCAAAATCGCACAGGCGAGCCTCCATCGCGCGCGCATCCTCGAAGTCGACGGCAACTTCGACCAGTGTCTCGACATCGTGCAGGACCTCGCACAGCGCGGTGAGGCGTACCTGCTGAACTCCCTGAACCCCTTCCGCCTGGAAGGCCAGAAGACCATCGGGCTGGAGATCATGGAGGAGTTCTACGCCGACCACGGCGAGTACCCGGACCGCATCGTCCTGCCGGTCGGCAACGCCGGCAACACCGCGGCGCTGTACAAGTGCTTCCGCGAACTCGTCAAGGCCGGCGCAATCACCGAGGAGCAGGTGCCCAAACTCACCGGCGTGCAGGCAGAGGGTGCCGCTCCGATGGTCGAGGCTATCGAGAATGGATACGAGGACACCCGCCGCTGGGAGGACGTCGAGACCCGCGCGACCGCCATCCGCATCGGCAATCCGGTCAACGCGCCGAAGGCGCTGCCGGGCATCCGGGAGACCGGCGGCACCGCCGTCGCTGTCTCTGACGAAGAGATCACCGAAGCGCAGCGCGACATCGCCGGGGAAGGCGTCGGCGTCGAACCGGCTTCCGCGGCCTCCGTCGCCGGCCTCCGGAAACTCCGGCGCGAGGGCGAGGTCGATAGCGACGAGTCGGTCGTCTGCCTGACCACGGGCCACCTGCTCAAAGACCCCGAGGCGGCCGCTGAGGCCGGGAACGAGCCGGAGCCGGTCGAAAACAGCACCGAAGCCGTGCTGGACCTCATCGAAGAACCGTCGTCGGTCGCCCAGACGGTTCGGCGACAGGCGTCGAAGGCCGCCGACGCGCCGCTGGTCCCGGCGCTGGTCGCCAGCGGTCTCGGTGTCGCGTATCTCTACCGCAAACTCCGCTCGAAGAAGTAACGTCGGCGAACGGGCCGCCAACGGCGAGGCCCTGCCCGACTTTCTGGTCGAAAACTGACTGCGCTGGCTCTTTACTCAGTATTTTCCGTCTTCTACCCAGTAGAAATATCTATCTTCCCCGGGAACAGCCAACCAATGGACGCACAGACGCGAAGTGCAGTACGACTGAGCGCTGCCGTCGAACCGTCGATTGCGTTGCGGATGCCACCAGCGCGGGTGAGACTGTGACGGGCGTCTACGAGCGGGCGCTGGGCGAGGCCGCGGCCGACCTCCATCCGAAGGTCCGCGACCGGTACAGCCTCGGCCCGGACGACGGGACGGTCTGTGTCGGTCGCGGCGAGATGGATATTACCCGCGGGACGCTGGTCCTCCCGGCGCTGTACGCGATGACGACCCAGAACATGCTGTTTCCCGAAGCCGGCGAGGACGTGCCGTTCTCGGTGACGACGGTGGCCTACACGACGGACGGCGGTCACGAGGCGATGACGACCCGCCGCGCCTTCGACTTCGGCGACACCACCCGCCTGTTCGACTCGCTGACCGTCTGGGACGCCGAGGCCGAGCGACTGCTCGACTTTCTGGGGACACACGGCCGGATCGCCAGCGAACTCCACCCGCGGGTCGAGGACGGGGCGCTCGTGGTCGCCGGCGGCCGACAGTGGGCCCGCCTGGGCAACCACTACGTTCCCCTGCCGGGACCGCTTGCCGCCGACGTGGAGGTCCGGGACCGCTACGACGAGACCGACGAACGCTACCACGTCACCGCGACTGTCGAGAACGACCTCGTGGGCCACATGCTCGGCTACCGCGGGACGTTCACGCAGGACCAGACTGCCAGCGACGGGACGCCCGACGAGCTACGCATCGTCCGCGGGCTCGACCGGCTCCCGCCGCGATGAGCGACCGCGCCGGCGGGTCCCGGCAGCCAGCACTCGGCAGTGTCGCCAAGCCGTCTATCCGGGGCATCGCCGTGGCGGACCTGAGCGCGGTGCTTGGTGCGGTGGTCTGGCTGGCGATGACGGTCACAGGCGAACTGGCCGCTATCGAACGGGCGCTCGCCCTCGCGCCGCTTGTGCTGGTCCCGCTCGCCCTCCGCACGGCGGTGACCGGAGCGTTCGAGGCACCTGTCAGTCGGCTCACGACCACAGCCATCTGGCTCCAGCCGGTCGGTGCACTCCTGTTTGCGGTATCGCTGGTCGTTCCGTCACCAGCACTGCTGGCCGCCGCGCTCGCAACGCCGTGGCTTGCGGTCACCGGCCTCCTCGGACTCGCCGCGCTCGCACGGATCCGGGTTCGAAGCGGCCTGACGCTCCCGGAGACGGCTATCGACGCCGGCTTCGCCTACGTCTCAGTTGGCGCGGTCGCGCTCCTGCTGGCCCATCTCGACCTGACGTTCTGGTTCGACCGCGTCATCATTCGGCTGACGGCGGTCCATTTCCACTACGCCGGGTTCGTCCTCCCGGTCGCGGCGGGACTGACCGGCCGACACCTCGGTGACCGCTCGCGGGGATTCCGCACCGTTGCGGGTGTCATCCTCGTCGGCCCGGCACTCATCGCGGTCGGCATCGCCTTCTCGCCGCTGGTGGAGGTCGTCGCAGTGAGTCTCTTCACCGTCGCCGTCGCGGCCTTCGGCGTCGTGGTCCTGCGTCGCGTCGTCCCCACCTGCTCTCGACCGCAGAGGCTCTTGCTCGGCATTTCGGCCGTGGCGCTCCCGATCTCGATGGCGCTTGCGCTCGGCTACGGGGTGTCGACGTTCACCGGCCGCTCGCTGGGTCTGACGATTTCGACGATGGTCGCGCTCCACGGCTCGCTCAACGCCTTCGGGTTCGGGCTGTGTGCGACGCTCGGGTGGCGGCTCTCGGTCCAGTGACGCCGGTCAGTGCTCCGCTCGCTCCGGCTCTAACCGGTAGCGCGTCGTCTCCTGTCCGTCGAACCGGGGGCCGTTTCCGGTCGAGGTGAACCCAACCGCCTCGACGGCGGCCCGGACTGCTGATTCGTCTTCCGGCAGCAGTAGCTCCACGGACATGTGTTCCCGGCGCGCGAACTCAATAGGGTCGGTCAGGAGTACTTCGCAGGCGTCGCTCGACCCGGCCAGTTGCGTTACGTGGACGGTCCCACGCTCGGCGTCGAAGCTCACGAACCCCACGATGTCGTCGTCCTCTTCGGCCACGCGGACGGTGCGGTCGTGAACGAGGTTCTGCATCACGTCCGGCGGCCCGTCAGCGAGGGCGGCCAGTCGCTCGGCGTCGTCCTCGATAGCGTCGCGGATATCCATGCATATGTGTGGGAACCCCACGCAAATAAACGGTGTGTCGGACGCTTCGGGTCGCGTTCGCTTCCGTAGCAGTAGGTCGTCACGCGACGGACTCTGTCGGGTCCTGCCGACAGTGCGGTGTGGAAACAGATGGACACAGTTATCCCGAGCGACGGATAACGCGAGGGCAATGACTCACGTACACATGGACACGGTGGTAGCATGCGCGTAGTCGCCAAGTTCGGTGGGACGAGCCTCGGCAGCGGCGACCGCATCAACCGGGCCGCTGACTCGATTGCTGCGGCCGTCCAGCAGGGCCACGAGGTCGCGGTCGTCGCCTCGGCGATGGGCAACACGACCGACGAACTGCTCGACGAGATCAACTACGACGCCGACTCCGCGGACCGCGCCGAAATCGTCTCGATGGGCGAACGGACCTCCGTTCGGATGCTCAAGGGCGCACTCGCCGCCCGCGGTATCGAGGCCGTCTTCCTCGAACCCGGCAGCGAGGACTGGCCGATCATCACCGACGAGTACGGCGAGGTCGACGTCGAGGAGACACAGAAGCGTGCCCACGCGCTGGCCGGCCAGCTCAAGGACGTCGTCCCGGTCATCACCGGCTTCCTCGCCGAAGATTATCAGGGCAACGTGACGACGCTCGGCCGCGGCGGCTCCGACACCAGCGCCGTGATGATGGGCGACTACATGGACGCCGACGAAGTCGTCATCGTCACCGACGTCGAGGGTGTCATGACCGGGGACCCGCGTGTCGTCGAAGGCGCACGGAACGTCGGCAAAATATCCGTCGACGAACTCCGTTCGCTGTCGTTCCGCGGGGCCGAGGTGGTCGCGCCGTCGGCGCTATCATACAAGAGCGACGACCTCGGCGTTCGCGTCGTCCACTATCAGCACGGCGACCTGCTCTCCGGTGGCACGTCCATCGAGGGCGAGTTCCAGAACCTCATCGACCTGCAGGAACAGCCAATCGCCTGCGTGACCGTTGCCGGCCGCGCTATCCGGAACAGCCCGGGCATCCTCGCGGACCTGTCAGGCGCTATCGCCGACGAGGAGATAAATATCGAGGCCAACTCCTCGGGGATGGACTCGCTGACGTTCTACGTCGACGAAGACGACGCCGAGGAAGCCGAGGCGCTGCTGCACGCCCGTATCGTCGACGACGAGACGCTCTCGTCGGTCACCGTCGAGGACGATATCGCCGTCATCCGTGTCACCGGCGGCGATCCGAGCCAGTCGGCGCTCGCCCATCAGGTCGTCGAACCGCTGGCCGACGCGCACATCCACCTCTACGACGTGATTACGTCCGCGACGTCGGTCTCCGTGTTCGTCCCGTGGGAGGACCGCGAACAGGCCCTCTCGCTCGTGCAGGACGTATTCTGATCGCTGGGTACTTGTTAGTCGGTTGAGGAGGCCTGCTCGAACCGGCTCGCGGGCAGCAGGAGTTCGCTGACTTCGGGCAGGTGTTTCAGGTTGTAGACGATTTTCGCGTCGTCAGACACCGGTGCGGCGATACACGAGAGCCGAATCCCCTTTTCGGTGAGGTCCGGCGGGAGAATGTGGCTCGCCGGCGACGGCATCTCGCCGTCGACGACTGCGACGGCGCAGTTCGTACACGCGCCGCCGCGGCAAGCAAAGGGCCACGCAAAGCCGTTCTTCTCGGCCGCTTCCAGCAACGTGTCGTTCGGATCGACGTAGAACCGCCCGAAATCAGACGACCGCAAGTTCGCGTCGGCGGCTTTCTCGAACAGATCCTCGTCTTCGAGCGCCCAGCCGTGGTCCTCCAGCACCTCGAAGTTGAGAAACTCCACCAGCGGGTCGTCCGGTTCCGGCGGGGCTTGCTCAGTCTCGGACCCGGGTTCGCCCGTCGGTGACTCGTCCGGTAGCGGGTCCCCGGGCTCGTAGCCGTTCTGCAGTCGCTCGTAGGCGTCTTTGACCGCCTGGAACTCCTCCGTCGAGCCGCCCTGGTCCGGGTGGGCTTCCTTCACCCGCTCGCGGTACGCATCGACGATCTCCCCGTCGTCCGCGTCCGGCGGAATTCCGAGGACCTCGAATGGGGACTCCACACCACACGGTAGCGGTCACGGACATAAATTCCCTCCTCCCGCTGCAGTTTCTGCAGGCTGCCGGCGACAGGCGACGTACACTCCCTGTGGCTACCGGCCCTGCGTCAACCGGAAGCCGATTTGCCGCGGCAGGTCAGCGTCGGTAACCGCGTCGATGACCTCGCTCGTGTCGTAGGCCACGCGGTGCTCCTCGACAGTCAGGTCCGCGAGGTCGAGCACGGCGTAGGCTGCCCGGTGGTCCTTGTCGCGGGGCTGGCCCACGCTTCCGGGGTTCATCACGATGCCGTCCTCGTACACCTCGTGGTGCTGATGGTGTGTGTGCCCCATCACGAGTACGTCCTCGTCGCCCAGCAGGTCCGGGCCGAATTCCTCGGGGAACGTATAGTGGTCCGGGTCGTCCGGGTGGCCGTGGACGAGTTTTACCCGGCCGTCACACACGCGGCGCTCGTCGGGCAGCGCCGCCAGCCACTCGATCTGCTCGTCGGATAACTGCTCCGTGGCGTGTTCGACGCCGGCCTGGGCCATCCCGTTGAACGCGAACGGCGTCTCGGCGGCGACCGCCCTGTCGTGGTTGCCCATCACCGTCGGGACTTCTTCGGTCGGCCAGGGAACGTCTGCGGGGAGCCCGTCAGTGTGCCCCCGCATCGCGTCGACACAGTCGGCGTGCCAGGGGTTGTAGCCGACCACGTCGCCCGCACAGACCAGCCCGTCAACCGGCGGCATATCCGCAAGCACCGCCGCTAGCGCCACCCGATTGCCGTGGATATCAGAGAGGATGCCGAGTTCCATTGCTAGTGTCTACCCCCTGTGGGGTCTTGAGTGTCGGTCCTGGCTCAGTATCTGTGTCCGCTGCGTGGCCATCTGCTCACTCCCCGTTGTACACTGCCACGTCGAACTCGCCAGCCGACCCCGCGACGCCGGCCGAACAGACGGCGTGCTCGTACTCGTGGTCGTACACCTCGCGGGCCACATCGCTGGCGTCGGTCGCGGCCAGGTCGAACGCCGTCGGACTGTCCTCCTCGTAGGTCGCCACCAGCGTCGGCTCGGTGACTTCCTCGACCAGCAGCGCGTCCCGGCGGACGGTCCCGATGACCGCCCCCGGCCCGTCGGCGTTGGTCGTCGGGTCCGCCCCGTCGACGCCGACGATGCCGGCGACCCGCGGCGTGTCGTAGTCGTCCTTCTCGAAGTCGAGCGAGAGGAGCGGCTCCGCGATAGCGTCCCGTGCCGGATAGCCGAGTTCGAGCTTTTCGGCGATTGGGTCGACGTGTGAACCGTTCCCGATGACCGCGCCGCGCTCGGTGACGCGGACGCCGTTGTAGGAGATGTAGGGGTTGTCCGTCTCCGGCGCGTCTGGCGTCGGCTCGACGGTCACTGTCCCGTCGCGCTGGACTGCCTGGCGGTTGGGGAACGAGCGCGAGGAGACACGGTACGCACCGACCTCGGGACTGACGACGACAAATCGTCCAACGTACATACGCGAGTGTGCACAGCACCCCGAAAAAGCGCTGTCGATGTCTTGCCGTCTAGCGTAGGCATGACGCTATTGTTCTCCTGGCGGTGTTGTGTGGGCTGCTGACACGCTTCATGTCCGACCGAATCGCGCAACGCTTACAAAGGGGCACCCGATACTGTAGAGTGCACACAGTCCATTGGGGTAGAGGCCAATCCTGAAGCCTTCTGGGGGCTTCGACCCTGGTTCGAATCCAGGATGGACTATTTCTGTGGCGAGCAAACTCGCGAGCCGCGAAATCGTAATTACTGATTCGAACCCCGCCAGTCGCGCACAGCGAAGCGAGCACGTCTGGTTCTGGTTCGAATCCAGGATGGACTATTCTTGTCGCGAACAACCCGTGAGCGACAGTGTCGTGATTAGTGGACTCGAGCCTTGGAAGACGAGCGAAGCGAGTCTTCCACTGGTTCGAACTCATGTGGGACAGGCTTGACACACATCTGGCAAGCGCCGGCTTGCCCGTGGCTACTTGTAGCTTCCTGCCAGAGAGAACATATGGCACCGACGCACGTCCTCGTCCCGCTGGACGGCTCACCGCTGGCTGACGAGGCGCTGACGTACGCGCTGGAGACGTTCGACTGTCGGATTACGGTCCTGAACGTCGTCGCGCCGCTCGATACCGGGATGAGCGAAGGCGGGATGCTCGAACCGGACGAGGACCGCCGGGCGGCGGCCGACGAGCGGGCCGCGAATCTCGTCGACCGGGCGTCACAGCAGGCCAACGAAGTCGGCCGGCAGGTCGAGACAGCCGTCGAGACCGGTGATCCAGCCGAAACGATTCTGGACTACGTCGAGGAGGTCGACGTGGACCAGGTAGTGATGGGTGGTCACAGCGAGACGCGAAACGAGATCGCCAGGCGGTTGCTCGGGACCGTTGCGACGGCGGTCGTCAGCGAAGCCCCGGTGACGGTGACGGTCGTCCGGTAGTCGTCGACCCGGACAGCACGCGGGAGCTTTTCACGCTTGGCTGCCGAGGGCCGCTTCCAGAACCTGATACACGCCGTAGCCGAGCACGACGCTGGTGACGAGTGTGCTGAGCCAGAACCCGACAGTCACGCCAATTTTCCGGCGCGAGACGCCGGCGGAGCCGCCAGCCAGGCCGCCGCCGATGACCCCGGAGATGATGATGTTGTTGAACGAGATGGGGATGCCCAGCGCGATGGCGGCCTGTGCGATGATGAACCCGGGAACCAGTGCGGCGATTGAGCGCCGGACGCCCAGCTGTGCGTACTCGCGGGAGGTCGCCTGTAGCAGGCGAGGCGCGCCCATCCACGCCCCGCCGAGGATGCCCACCGCACCGAGTGCCAGCAACACGAACCCGGGCAGGCCGAGTTCGGTGCCGTAGAGGTTCTCCAGCGGGCCGGTCGCGAGGCCGACCTGACTGCCACCACTGGAGAAGGCGACGACGCTGCCGAGAACGACGAGAAAGGTCTTGATGCCCTTGTCGACGGAGGCCTGGGTCTGCCGGCGGATGTAGTAGAAGCTCCCGGCGGCGACCAGTAGCGTCGCGGCGACGGCGGCGATATCCGTTCCAGCGACCATCGCGGCGAAGCCGGCCAGCGAGCCCTGGTCAGTGCCGGTCGGCGACGGGATGATGCTCAACTGGACGTTGGCGACGATACCGCCGACGACGCCGGCGAGTAACGGGACGCCGACCGTCTCGGGGATGTCGTCCCGGCGCAACACGGTCGCGGTGAGATAGGCCAGGCTCCCCGACACTGGCGGGACGAGCAGCCAGAACGTGATGATGCGGCGGTAGGTGTCGAAGACCGGCTGACCGCCCAGCGAGAGCCCGACGCCGACCATCGCGCCCGTCGTCGCGAACGCCGCTGGAACGGGGTAGCCCGAGTAGATCCCGAACGCCATGAACCCCGTCGCGGTCAACAGGCCGGCAATGGCTGCGAGCGATGTGATGGCGACACCGTCGATGAGGCCGGCTCCGACTGTCTCGGAGATACTCCCGCCCTGGGTCAGTGCGCCCAGCGCGGCGAGGATGCCGATCATGAAGGCGGCGCGCATCGTCGAAATGGCGTTCGCGCCGATAGCCGGGGCGAAGGGCGGTGAGTTGCTGTTCGCACCGAGTGTCCAGGCTGTCACCAGCCCGGTGAGCGTCGCGAGGGCGACCAGCGCCCCGAAGACGACGGTAGTCACCGCGTGCTGGGCCCCGTCAGGGCCTGCCAGTTGCTGCTGTGTGAACGCGACCAGATTGTCATTGCCAGCCGTTCACACCCAGTACATAAAATGTCCGCGGCGTCGGTATCGACAGCCGATCGGCCCGCCTTGCCATGATTTGTCGCCGGTGTGGCTAATGTGCGACACCGAAGTCTTTAACGCCTATCGACACCGCTGGTGGGACATGTCACAGCGGAGACGCACGTTCATCAGTAGTGTTGGTACCGCAACTGCAATCGGGTTAGCCGGATGCCTCGGTGGCGATGGCGGGGACGGCGACGGAGGCGACGGCGGGGACACCGACAGCGACGGCGGGGACGGCGGCGACAGCGGCCCGGCCGCTCGTGTCGGAATGGTGTACGCGACGGGCGGGCTCGGTGACGGGTCGTTCAACGACCAGGCTCAGACCGGCGCTATCCGAGCGGCAGACGAGCTGAGTATCGAATACGACGAGTCTCAGCCGGAAGCGGTACAGGACTTCGGTAGCCTCCAGCAGCAGTACGCGCAGTCCTCGAACCCGGACTACGACCTCGTCTGCTGTATCGGCTTCCTGCAGGCGGACGCCCTTACAGAAACCGCCGAACAATACCCGGACCAGAACTTCATGATCGTCGACTCCGTCGTCGAGGCGGACAACGTCGGCTCGTACGTGTTCGGTGAGCATCAGGGCTCGTTCCTCATCGGACTGATGGCCGCGAAGCTGACCAGCCAGGACTTCTCGGCTGGAGCCGGATCCACGCAGGGTGACTCCGCGAGCGTCGGTTTCGTCGGCGGTGTCGAGGGTGACCTCATCGGTCGCTTCGAGGCCGGCTACAAAGCCGGCGTCAAGCACGCGGAGGAGGACGTCGAGGTCCAGTCGGCCTACGTCGGCGACTTCAACGACCCCTCCGGCGGACAGGAGGCGGCCCTCTCGATGTACGAATCCGGTGCTGACATCGTCTACCACGCGGCCGGTAACACCGGGACCGGCGTGTTCCGTGCGGCCCAGGAGGCGGGGCGCTTCGCAGTCGGCGTCGACCGCGACCAGTCGGTCACGAAAGCGGACTTCAGCGACGTCATCCTCGCGAGTATGGTCAAACGCGTCGACAACGCGGTGTACACGTCGGTCGAATCCGTCGTCAACGACAACTTCGAGGGCGGTGCCGTGAACACGCTCGGTCTCGAACAGAACGGTGTCGAAGCGGTGTACGGCCAGCAGCTCGGCTCGGAGATCCCACAGGGCGTCAAAGACGAGGTGTCCGAGGTCCGCCAGAGTATCATCGACGGCGACATCAGCGTTCCGACTGACCCCGACAACGCCTGAGACGGATCGTTAAAGCGATTTGCCGATCTGTTCCGCCCCCGCGGTCGGAATTATCCGAAAATAATATACAACAATCCGTCCGAGTCACCGCGGCCACACACGCGGTTGCCGCATATTTTTGCCAGACATGTGGAACCGTGAAGTTAAAACAACGGGAAGGTAACGGCTCAGAGTATGGAACAGGCCGTCCACCTCGATGGTATTACAAAGCGGTTTCCGGGGGTAGTCGCGAATGACGACGTCGATCTGGCGGTTGAGAAGGGGACGGTTCACGCACTGCTCGGCGAGAACGGTGCGGGAAAAACCACCCTGATGAACGTCCTCTACGGGCTCTACCAGCCCACCGAGGGGACGGTCAACGTGCACGGCGAGACACAGCAGTTCGACTCGCCACGCGACGCCATCGACGAGGGTGTCGGTATGATCCACCAGCACTTCATGCTGGTCGATCCGATGACCGTCACCGAAAACATCACGCTTGGGAACGAGCCCCGCAAGTGGCTTGGACTCACGGTTGACAGCGAACAGTCCCGAGAACAGGTCCGTGAACTGTCCGAGCGATACGGGTTCGACGTGGACCCCGACGCCCGCATCGAAGACGTCGGCGTCGGCGTCCAGCAGCGCGTCGAGATCCTCAAAGCGCTCTACCGCGGCGCAGACGTCCTGATTCTGGACGAACCGACGGCAGTACTCACGCCACAGGAAGTCGAGGACCTCTTTCGCGTGCTCGAAGAGCTGACCGACCAGGGCAAGACGATTATCTTCATCACGCACAAGCTCGGCGAGGCGATGGAGGCTGCCGACGAAATCACCGTCCTGCGCGAGGGGAAAAACGTCGGGACGGTGCCCGCCGACGATATTACTCGGGAGGAACTGGCCGAGATGATGGTCGGCCGAGAGGTGCTGCTGGATCTCGACCGGGAGCCCGCCGAGCCGGGCCGGTCTATTCTTGCGGTTTCGGACCTCGTCGTGGAGGACGACCGGGGTGTCCGCGCAGTCGACGGGATTTCGCTCGAGGTCCGGGCCGGCGAGGTACTCGGTATCGCCGGCGTCGACGGGAACGGCCAGTCGGAACTGGTCGAGGCAATTACCGGGCTCCAAATGCCTGACGAGGGGACGATTACCTACGACGGCGTCGACCGGACCACCGACAGCCGCCGGGAGCGCATCGAGGCCGGGCTGGCCTACATCCCGGAAGACCGACAGGAGCGGGGACTGGTGATGGACTTCGACCTCGTCGAGAACGGCCTGCTAGGGAGCCAGCACGCGGCCGACTACACCTCGAAGGGGCGCATCGACTGGAACCACACGCGCGACCACGCGGAGGAGATAATCGAAGAGTACGACGTTCGGCCGCCGGATGCCAACGCCCACGCCAAGTCCCTCTCCGGCGGGAACCAGCAGAAGTTCGTCGTCGGCCGGGAGTTCGCCCGGGACCCGCGTCTCGTCGTCGCCTCCCACCCCACCCGCGGCGTGGACGTAGGGTCGATGGAGTTCATCCACGATCAGATCAACGCGCTCCGCGAAGCGGGCCGGGCCGTGTTGCTCATCTCCTCGAACCTCGACGAGGTCCAGTCGCTCTCGGACCGTCTCGCCGTCGTCTACGAGGGCGAGATCGTCGACATCGTCGACCCCGAGCGCGTGACCGAGGAACAGCTCGGACTGCTGATGGCCGGGCAGCAACCTGACGCCGTCCCGACCATTGCGGCGAACGGGGAGGGTCACCAATGAGCGACGACGGCCCGTCGCGGAACGGCGACGACCCGCCGGCACCGGCCTCGGACGACCGGTGGTCACAGTACCGGCAGCGACTCATCAGGCTGGGCCAGACCTCCGTCGGCGAGCGGATTCTCATCGCCGTCTCGGCGCTGTTGCTCTCTCTCGTCGTCGGGACGGTCATCGTCACCGCTGCGGGACTGATGGCGACGTGTCGGTCGCCGGTACTTTCCTTTGGTTCCACGACGCTGTGCTACGACCCGTTCTACGTGTTCAACCGCCTGTTCCTCGGCGCATTGGGTGACCCCTTCACGGGCGGCTGGTCGCCGCTGAACGCGCAGTTCGCGGCGACGCTTCGGGAGACGACGATTCTGGTGTTCACCGGACTCTCGGTCGCCTTAGCCTTCCGTGCGGGCATCTTCAACATCGGGACGCAGGGCCAGCTCATCATCGGCGCGCTGGCGGCCGCACTGACGGTGTTGTGGGCCGGCTCGCTGGTCTCCGGAACAATCGCCCTCGTTCTGTTCATCCCGCTCGGGCTGCTCGCCGGCGCAATCGGTGGCGGCCTCTACGGTGCGATACCCGGCGCGTTGAAAGCTTACGCCGACGCGAACGAGGTAATTACCACTATCATGCTCAACTTCGTCGCTGTCCGGGTCTCGCTGTATCTCGTCCGGAACCACTTCGCCGACCCGACGAGCCAGGCGACACAGACCCGAACACTGCCCGTCGAGGGACAGTTCCCCTCGATCCTGTTCGACCCGCGGACGGACTTCTCCTTGCTCGCGCTCCTGATTGCGCTCCTGTTCGTCGGCGGCGTCTACTACCTGCTCGAACACACGGCCTTCGGCTACGACCTGCGGACCGCCGGCATCCAGCCCGCGGCCGCGGAGTACGGCGGTGTCGACTCCGCCCGGACCATCCTGACGTCGCTGACGCTGTCCGGTGCACTCGGTGGTATCGGCGGGGCCGTGTTCGTGATGATGACGCTCGGGAAGTTCCAGACTGGCATCCCGAGCTACGGCTTCGACGGGATCACCGTCTCCATCCTCGCCGGCAACAACCCCATCGGGGCCGTCTTCGCCGCGCTCCTGTTCGGCGTCCTCAAGTCCGGTTCGAACGTGGTGGCGTTCGCGACTAACGTGCCGCCACAGCTGGTCGGTGTCCTGCGCGGGCTCATCATCCTGTTCGTCGCGATGCCGGAGTTCTTCCGTATCATCGGTCGGCGGCTCGCAAGGGGACAGCGCGACAGACAGGCCACCGCGACCGCGGGAGGTGGTGCCGATGACTAACGACAGCGCCATGGAGCGACTCTCGTCGATGTCAGGCCGGCTGTTCATCGCCGCCGCGGCGTTCCTCCTACTGGCCATCCTCGCCGGATTCGGCCTCCTTGCGCCGGCGTCGACTCCCGGTCAGATATTCTGGGTACTGGCCTCGAAATCGACGCTGTCCTCGACGCTACGGCTCTCGGTCCCGATCGTGCTGGCCGCGCTTGGCGGCATCTTCGCCGAGAAGAGCGGCATCATCAACATCGGGCTCGAAGGCCTGCTCATCATCTCGGCCTTCGCAGCTATCTTCGGGGCCGACGCCACCGGCTCGCTGTGGCTCGGGTTCCTCATCGGCATCGTCGCGTCGACGCTGCTCGCTGCCGTGTTCGCCGTCGTCTGTATCGAGTTCCGCGCCGACCAGATCATCGCCGGCCTGGCCGTCTGGCTCATCGCGCTCGGCCTCGCGCCGTTCGCCTCGCAGGTGTTCTACGGCGGGCCGAACACCAGCAACGTCGGCACCTTCGATACGATAACAGTCCCGGCGCTGGCCGACATCCCGTTCTTCGGCGCGCTGTTCGACGCCTCGCCCGCGGTGTACATCATGTTCCTCGCCGTGGCGGCGTCGTGGTACGTGCTGAACCGCACCACCTTCGGCCGCTGGGTCCGGGCCGCCGGCGAGAACCCGAAGGCGCTGGACACCGCTGGCGTCGACGTGTCCCGCGTCCGCTACGCAGCCGTCCTCCTCTCCGGCGTCCTCTCGGGGATGGGTGGGGCCGCGCTGGCCATCAACATCGGCCAGTTCACCGGCAACGGCCCGACGATGGTCAACGGCAAGGGGTTCATCGCCATCGTCGCCTATCTGTTCGGCAACTACAACCCGGTCGGCGCGCTGCTGTCGACGACGCTGTTTGCCGGCCTCGACGCCGTCCAGTTGCGCCTCCAGACAGCCGATGTCATCGCCGTCCCCGATTCACTGGTCCAGGCCATTCCGTTCGTCGCCGTCATCGTCGTCCTCGCCCTAGTGGGCAAAACCCGCCTGCCAGAAGCCGCTGGCGAGCACTACGAGTCCGGCGAGGAATGAGCTAGACACAACCTTCTCTGGACTTGTTTCTGCCCGCAGCAGTTGATCAAATGCGAACAGCCAGAAAGCCCCCGCACTATCGACTCCCGCGGCTTGCTGCGCCCTTCACTCACTGCGTTCGCGCCAGTGCTTGCTGCGCCGGGGTTCGCCGATGGTGCGGCCCCTTTCAGTCCCGCCCAGCGTGGATTGGCCAACCGGCTATGGGTGGGGATGAAAGGGGCGAGGCGCTGGGCGTTCGAGATCGTCCGAAAATCTTCGATTTTCGGGATGATGAGAGAGCTCTGCTCTCTCGGACCACGACACAAGCACCGCAACGAAGTGAGGAGCGAGGGACCTGCGGTCCCTCGGAACGTGCGAACGGCGTTCCGCGCCGTGAGCAGAGAGCGCAGCGAGCCGCAGGAGCCCAGCGCCTCGGGACTTTCTGGTAGCCACTGGAAGAGAATAGTCCAATCCTAGCCGAACACTCATGTGCGCGGCAGGCACAGGACGAGGTAGCAAATGTCGCGCCGATATGACCACGCCCGGGTTCAAGAATACTGGCAGCAGGCCTGGGAGCGAGACGGAGTGTTTGAATGCCCCACTGACGCCGAGAACCCGACGTACGTGTTGGGAATGTTCCCCTATACCTCTGGCTCGTTGCATATGGGGCACATCCGGAACTACGCCATCACGGACGCGTATGCTCGGTACCGGCGGATGGCCGGCGACGACGTGCTTCACCCGATGGGGTGGGACGCGTTCGGCCTGCCGGCGGAGAACGCGGCCTACGAGCGGGACACGGACCCCGAGTCCTGGACTCGGACGTGTATCGACCAGATGAAAGCCGACCTCCGGGAGATGGGCTTTGGCTACGACTGGTCCCGGGAGATCACCACCTGCGACCCCGAATACTACCAGTGGAACCAGTGGCTGTTCACCCAGTTCTACGACGCGGGGCTGGTCGACTACGGCGCGGCGACGGTGAACTGGTGTCCGGACTGCGAGACAGTGCTTGCCGACGCACAGGTCGAGACGCCGCCGGAAGCAGACGAAGGCGAGACGACCGCCGGCACCGGCCACAGCCACACCCACGGCGGCGGTGTCTGCTGGCGCTGCGGGACCGGTGTCGAGCAGCGCGACCTCGACCAGTGGTTCTTCGCCATCACCGACTACGCCGAGGAGCTGTATCACGGACTGGACGACCTGGAGGGATGGCCCGATGGCGTGCGGGACAGCCAGCGCAACTGGATTGGCCGTCAGGAGGGCGCACGCGTCGCGTTCTCCATCGACCACGACGACCACGACACTGTCGAGGCGTTTACGACGCGGCTCGACACGGTGTACGGCGCGACGTATCTGGCGCTCTCGCCCGGTCACGACCTCGCGCGAGCGCTGGCCGAGGCGGACGAGGCCGTCGCCGACTACGTGGAATCAGTGGCGAGCACGGATGACGCCGGGATGAGCGGCGTCGAGACGGACCTCACCGCGACCCACCCCTACACCGGCGAGGAACTGCCGGTGTACGTCGCGGCGTACGTGCTGGATGACGTGGGAACAGGCGCGGTCATGGGCGTGCCGGCCCACAACGAACAGGACCACGCCTTCGCCGACGAACACGACCTGCCCGTCGAGCAGGCTGTCGAACCGGTCGACGGCAGCGGGACGGACCTGCCGCACGCGCCCTACACCGGCGACGGGATGCTCACGGACAGCGGCGAGTACGACGGGCTCGCCAGCTCCGCCGCCCGCGAGCGCCTGCGCGAGCACGGGGCCGCCGAGTCCGCGGTGACCTACCGCCTGCGGGACTGGCTCATCTCCCGGCAGCGCTACTGGGGGACGCCGATTCCCATCGTTCACTGCGACGACTGCGGCCACGTCCCGGTTCCGGAAGACGACCTGCCGGTGGAACTGCCCGACTACGTCCAGACGACCGGCAATCCCCTCGATGCGGCTGAGGAGTGGAAGCAGACGACGTGTCCCGACTGCGGGGCCGACGCGGTGCGAGAGACGGACACGATGGACACGTTCGTCGACTCCTCGTGGTACTTCCTGCGATACTTGTCGCCGCATTTCGAAGATGCCCCCTTCGACCAGGAAACCGCCGACGAGTGGCTCCCGATCGACGTGTACGTCGGCGGCGAGGAACACGCGGTGCTCCACCTCCTCTATATACGCTTTTTCACTCGTGCCCTGTCGGATATCGGCCTGCTGGACCGTGAAGAGCCCGTCGAGCGGCTCATCAATCAGGGAACGGTGCTCCACAGCGGCGAGAAGATGTCCAAGTCGAAGGGCAACGACATCGCGCCCCACGAGTACGGGGCCGAGACGACGCGGCTGTTCGTCCTCTCGGCGGCCCACCCCTCCCAGGACTTCGAGTGGACCGTCAAGGACGTCTCGACGGCCTACGACTTCCAGCAGACGCTGTACCGACTTGTCACGGAGTACACTGACAGAACCGAGACACGGACCGAAAGCACCGACCACGACGCGTACCTGGAGCGGGAAATCGACCGGACTATCGCGGCCGTCACCGAAGAGTACGACCGCTTCCGGTTCCACCGCGTCATCGGCGAGCTACAGCGGTTCGCCCGGCTGCTGGGGCGCTACGCGGGCTACGACCGGCCCTACCAGTTCGCCTACGGTCGCGGCCTGCGGGTGCTCGCCGGCCTCGTCGCGCCTATCGCCCCCTTCCTCGCCGAGGAGATGTGGCAGCTGCTCGACGAGGACGGCCTCGTCGCCGAGAGCCGGTGGCCGGAACCGCTCCGGGACGTGGACGACTACCGCATCGAGCGCCAGGTCGTCCGGCAGACCCTCGACGACGTGCGCGAAATCACGGAGGTCGTCGACATCGAGGCGCCGAACGAGATCGAACTCGTCGTCGCCGCCGACTGGAAATACCGGGCCTACGAGATCGCCCGCGAGTCCGACCCCGGCGACGCCATCGTTGGCGAGATCATGGCCGACGACGACATCAAACAGCACGGCGACACAGCCGCTGACTTCGCCGACCGGCTGGCCGACCGCGGCGCGGGACTGGAACCGATTATCGACGGCGAACGCGAACTCAACACGCTCCAGCAGGCCGCGTGGCTGTTCGAAGACGAGTTCGGCTGTGACGTCGTCGTCCGGCGGGCCGCACCCGACGACGACCTCGCGGCCAAGGCGCGACCGAACAAGCCCGCGATCCACATCTCCTGACTACTCGGTCGCGGCCGTCGTTTCCGCCTGGGCGGCCTCGTGGGCGTCGGTAACCGAACCGACTAGACGTTCCTGCTGCTCGTGGTGTATCAGATGCGAGCGACAGTCACAGTCAGAACAGCCGAAGGCGTCAATGCGGTCGAATCCGTCCGCCGTCGGCCCGTCGACCCGCCTTGCGACGGCGCACTCGATGTCGGCCTCGGTCGTGATGACCCGGTCGACAGTCGTTGCCGCGTCGCCGAGCAGATAGTCGATGTGCCAGTGCCGGGTGTCGTTGTCGCCGGCGGCGACGGCGCGGTGGCGGTCGATGCGCCCGAAGCCGCCGCTGCCCAGCGCACTCCCGGTGTAGGCGTACCAGCCCGCCGGGAACTCGATTTCGCCCAGCGCGCCGACCTCGATTGGCCTGCTGGTGTCCCGTTCGAGAACCAGCGTGTAGGTTCCGCCAGGCATGTCCCCTCAGGTCCCGATATCGGGGTCAGCGGCGAGTTCGCCGAACCCGTCGATACGGAACGGCCGGGAGTCGGTGCAGTCCTCATTTTCAGCGGCGAGTTCGCCGATGACCCAGTTGAACTGGCGGTCGAACCCGTCGTAAGGCGCGTCCGCGAGCAGGTCGGTGACGCGGTCGCTCGTCAGCTCCTCGTCGTACTCCTCGGCGAAGTCGGCGATGTTCTCGGCGGCCGTCTGTGCGATTTCGTCATCGGTCTCGTCTGCGAACGCCGCGGTGAGGGCGTCGGTCAGTTCGGACATACGCGACATAACGCGACGATGCCACCTATGCGTTCTGAAACAGAGGGCTGTCCGAGCGTTTCTTGTGTTGAGAGCGACAATATCGGCACAATGAAGCCGTTGCGACAAAGCCCAACCGTGGTCACGCTGGCGGTCATCGGTGCTGTGTTCCTCGCACAGCAGGCCGTCGGCGTGGTGACCGCCCCGCGGAGCCTGTTCGCCCTCTCGCCCCCGTTGTTCAGTCGTCCCTGGACGCTCGTTACAAGCGTGTACGCACATGCTGGCCTGTCACATCTCCTCGCAAACGCCGTCGGATTGGCTCTCGCCGGCGTCGTCCTCGAACGCCGGACGTCGCCGCTCCGGTTCCACGCTTTCTTCGTTTCGACCGGTGCACTCGCCGGCGTCTCACAGGTTTCGATTACCAGTCTCGTCGGCCCGCTGGTCCCCGGGATGGTCAGCCACGTCTCCGTGCTCGGGGCCAGCGGCGCGGTGTTTGCCCTCTTCGGCTACCTGCTCGCTGCCAACCGCCTGACCGACACTGTCATCGGGGGCTTCGAACTCGCGCCGCGCGTCCAGTTGGCGCTGGCCGGCATTGTTGCCGCCGCGATCACCCTCGCGACCGCGAACCCCGGCGTCGCGCTTATCGCACACTTCACCGGCCTGTTGTTGGGGTTCCTTGCCGGGCGCGTCCACCTGCTGCGGCCGACGGACTCGTCACAGATGCCCGAGGCCGCCAACTACTGAGCAGCACGTCGTTCCGAGACAGCTTCGCCACGCCCGTTCTGATAGGACGCTGCTGATACAACTGGCCCCACACTTCGTAGGTGCCTGGTAACAATATGTACTGAGTGCGTAGCGCAGTGTATGTGGGACAGTGACATAGAAACGGCCGACCCACCGCTGGGGAGGTGTCCGGTCTGTGACGTGAGGATTCCCGCAGCGAATCTCGTCATCGCGTACGACACGGCCGGCGACTGGCCGCGGATGCTCGCGACGTGTCCGGATTGTGAGGGCGCGGTGAATCCGGTGTGATTCCTGCTGGAACAGACATGACAGAAACCGTGGACGTGAATATACATAGACACGCCGAAGCGGCCGCCTATATGTGTAACAACCACCGATTAGGTGCGGTATACTGTTGTTTCGACCAATGATACCAAGGCCAGACAGGGTGAGTGACAGTGGGGTCATCGAGCAGCGATAGCCCCCCGCTGCCCCAACGGAGCGACACCGATAGATTACGACCGACGGACGCCGGCCGATACCTCGACACGCTCGTGTTTGCGGTCCACGGAGTCTGGACCGTGACGCTCGTCGGTGTCCGACCGTTCGCGTTCTGGGGAGCCGTACTACTGCCGCTGTTGTATCTCCCGTCGCTCTACGGCGTCGGCACCGGACAGGATACGGCGCTGTTCCTCGAACTTGTTGCCTGGCACGTCGCTTCTATCGTTCTCGGACACGGGCATACGCCCTTCTGGAGTCGATAACTCGATACGCCTGGGTTCACCAGGATCATTTGATATTCCGTCACACTTCCACACTCCACTCGAAACAATGGGGGTATGGTGACGGTTCACGACCGGTTTGTCAACCAACGAAAACCTGCTCGTCAAGCCGCTCGGTGGCTGTCTCGGCCAGCGTCTTGAGGTTCACTGTATCCTCCCGGTTGTACGACACCAGCGTTTCGAGTGCACCGTCTCGGCCCTGTTCGTGTTCCCGCCAGAGCCGCACCGCGTCCCGGCCAGAGATGTCCGGTCGGTCCCGTTCGATGCCGATGTCCTGCTCGACCTGCTTGAGGCCGCCGGAGAGCCCGATTTTCTTGCAGGTGTACATCAGGTCCAGATGTGGGCGGTCGAGATTGACATCGAAGTTCGCTTCGAGGAAGGGCACGTCGAATCGCTTGCCGTTGAACGTCACCAGCAGGTCCGCGCCGTCGAAGGCGGCCCGGAGGTTCTCGGCGGTCAGGTCGTCACCGGCGATGAGCGTCTGCGTCTCCCCGTCCTGATGGAGGCTCACCGTCGTCACCTGATTGCGGTCCTGATCGAGTCCGGTCGTCTCGATGTCGAAGAAACAGGCCCGCTCGCGGAAGGTCTCGTACAGTCGCCAGCGCTCGCTGCTGGGAAACGCGTGGTCGAAGTAGGACACGTCGGTTTCGGCCACGC
This sequence comes from Haloarcula hispanica ATCC 33960, assembly GCF_000223905.1. Classification (NCBI taxonomy): domain Archaea; kingdom Methanobacteriati; phylum Methanobacteriota; class Halobacteria; order Halobacteriales; family Haloarculaceae; genus Haloarcula; species Haloarcula hispanica. The sequence continues at coordinate 2,942,003 of NC_015948.1, read as the reverse complement.
GGTCCCGCCCCTCGTCAATGAACTGTTGGATTCGGTCGCCGCGCTGGCCGCCGACGACGGACGGTTCGAACTCGTCCCAGTGGGTGACGCCCTGCTCCCAGATGGACCGCTCGGTCTTCTCCCCGACGCCGTCGGTTCCGATGAAACTGTTCTCGACGCGCACGCTCTCGGGTACAGGTTGGGCTGTATGTAAGCCCGTCGGTGCGCGTGACAGGCCACCGGAGCGTCATGTCCCACCCCGCCTAATGTCCACACATCGGAAGGATGCTGTTGTACACTGATTGACTTTCCACGGAGACGACGACTGTGCTATCGCAGCTATCACACACTGACTGGGGCCGGCCGAACGTCCGCTCACAGAACGGACAGACGAACCGTACCGGGTCCGGGGTTTCGGATAGGGGCATGGCTTCGCAAGGAGTCCCGTATATGAGTAGCCAGCCGCTATGTGTATGCTACGCCCCTGATTCTGTTGCTACCTGTATAGCTGCCCTTCGTTGTGGGCGCTGCTGACGAGCGAAAGCACGAAGCCGAGCGACGCCACAGAGTAGCCCATGACGACGTTTCTGCTCGCCACCAACTCGGTCCACGTCACTGCGGCCGCCGCTGACTACCTCCAGAAGCGCCTCGATCCGGCAGCTGATGACGACATCGTCGTGGTCGCCGTCCGCGACCCCGATGCTCCGCCGCGTGACGCGGGTGACGCCGTCAACGTCGCCCGTTCTCGGCTCGCGCCGTTTATGCCCGTAACGGAAACGAAAGACGGTGAGCCCGTGACGGAGATACTGGCGGCGGTTGACGAACACGACCCGGACGAACTCCTCATCGGCCCGAACCGCGGGACCGACGACAGCGATGGTATCGGCTCGACCGCCCGGGACCTCCTGACCCGCGTTGACCGCCCGGTCATCGTCCTCCCATTTCCCTAGCGGGAGAACAGGCCGTCGTCCTCGAAGGTCAGGCCGAGGTCGACATCAAGCAGGTCCTCGGCCATCGCAGCGACGGTCGGTGCGACATCGGAATCGGGGTCCGTCGCAAGTGGTCTGGACGCGCCCGCGCCGATGTGCGGAACCGTGTGTGCGGCGTCCTCGACGGGTTCGCTGTCATCGCCGTGGACACGCGTCGCGACGACGGCAGAGGCCGGCGCACCGATGTCTCGAAGCCGGCCCTGCTGTCTCGGAAGGAGGTCGCCGCCGCGCCGGCTGGCTGGCACCACGAGCGCCCGCCGCTGTGCGGTCGTGGCAGCGGCGACGCCCTGATTCGACGCAATCGGCGGCACGTCGAGCAGGACGTGGTCGTAGCGACCGGCCACCTCCTCGATAACCCGTTCGAGCGTCTGTGCGCTCTCGGCCGTTTTCGCCCGCGCGAGGCGCTCGAACGGCGCGTGGGCCGGACAGAGCGCGACCCGCCCGTCGGCGTCGATATCCCACTCGAACAGCGCGTCGTCGACCGGCACGTCGCCGACGGCCACCGCAGTCACGTCGGCGTCGAGTCGCCCTTCGACGTACGTTGCCAGTCCCTGCGTGCCGAAGGCCGCGTCGACGACGGCGACGGACCGCCCACCCCGGGCCAGCGTCGCCGCCGTCTCGACTGTCAGCCTGGTCGTTCCAGCCCCACCGGTACACCCTACGAACGCGAGCGTCGGAACCCCCATGCGTCGCTGTTGGATTATCTTTCGATAAAAAGATACGGAATTTTACGCCTGTTCGGCCACGATATCGTCCTCGATGGCGTCCAGTTCGTCATCAGAGAGGTCGGGGCGGTCGTTGACCAGCGTGTGGATCGGCCGGCCGCCGTCGTCCTCGAATCGCGGGATGATGTGGCCGTGGACGTGCGGGACTTCCTGGCCGGCGACCTCGCCGTTGTTGAACGCGACCGTGCTGGCGGGGGCGTCGACCGCTGCTTCGACGGCGGGGACGAGTTCGTGCAGGGTCGACAGCACCTCCGCGGCCACGTCGGCGGGCGTGTCGTTCAGCCGTTCGTGGTGGGCCTTCGGGATGACGAGCGTGTGCCCCGGCGAGAGGGGATTTGCATCGAGGAACGCGAACACGGTGTCGTCCTCGTAGACGGTGCGGCTCGGGATGTCACCGGCGACAATCTGGCAGAAGATGCAGTCCTCGCTCATGGTCGTCCCTGTGTCCGGCGGTCACAAGAAGGTTCTAGGTGTCATCGACACTGGTGACCGTGTCGGCGATGGCCGCCGTGTACTCGTCGTAACTGTAGCCCAGCCGCGAGAGCCAGACCTCCTGATACGAGGGGTGGAGCAGCGGGACCACGGGAACGCTCAGCGCCTCGCTCTGCAGCGGGTCGAGCACGCTGTCGAGAAACCCGTCGAGGCTGTCGTCGTCCAGCGCCAGCACGGTCTTCGTCGCGTGCTTGCCGGTGGTCAGCACCGCCGCTGGCTCGATTGCTTCGACTTCCTCGACGAGGTAGGGGCGGCAGTTCGCCAACTCCGCGTCGGTCGGGTCGCGGTTCTCCGGCGGATGGCACTTCACGGCGTTGGTGTAGTAGCAGTCGTCGTGGCCGAACCCGGCGTCGGCGAGCACCTGCCGGATTTTCCGGCCGGAGCGCCGCGAGGTGTAGGCCATCCCGGTCAGGTTGCCGCCCCGCCACTGCTCGGCTTCCGGGTCGCCGTCAGCCGGTGCTTCGCCGATGACCACGAGGTCGGCCGACGGCGGGCCGTTGCCCCACGAGATACAGGTCCGGCTCTCGGCGAGTTCCGGGCAGCGTCGGCAGTCCTCTGTGAGGGCGTTTTGCTGCTCGTCGGTCGGGAACGCTGGCACATGCGCTGGCACGGCCGTCGGCGGCAAAGCCGTGGCGGTCGCCACCACAAGACGTTTATCGCCGGTGGCCGCTCCAGCATCTGTATGCCCTCCTACGAGTACCGCACTATCGAGGTTGACAGTGATGTCATGATCGCCGGACTCGGCGGCGAGGTCACGCCGCCGGTCGAACAACTGAACGAACTCGGAGCCGAGGGGTGGCATGTCGCCGCTCCGCTCACAGACAAGACCGGCGAGACGGTCAGCTTGCTCCTCCAGCGTGAGCGCGAGCCCTGAACAGCACACATACAACCGATTGTCCTTTATTGGAGGCGGCGAATGTGCCGGTATGGAACGTTTCGCCGCTGTCGACGACCAGTACAACCCCGACGCCGTCGAGGACGGGGTCTTCGAGTACTGGGACGACGTCGACGCCTACGAGCAGACGAAGGCCCACCGGGCCGACGGCGAGGACTACTTCTTCGTTGACGGGCCGCCCTACACCTCCGGCGCGGCCCACATGGGGACGACGTGGAACAAGACCCTGAAGGACTGTTACATCCGCTACCTGCGGATGCAGGGCTACAACGTCACTGACCGGCCGGGCTATGACATGCACGGCCTCCCCATCGAGACGAAAGTCGAGGAGCGCCTCGACTTCGAGAACAAGAAAGACATCGAGCAGTTCGGTGAGGAGAACTTCATCGAGGAGTGCAAAGACTTCGCCGAGGAGCAACTCGAAGGCCTCCAGACGGACTTCCAGGACTTCGGCGTCTGGATGGACTGGGACGACCCCTACAAGACGGTCAATCCAGAGTACATGGAGGCCGCCTGGTGGGGCTTCCAGCAGGCTCACGAGCGCGGCCTCGTCGAACAGGGCCAGCGCTCTATCAACCAGTGTCCGCGCTGTGAAACTGGCATCGCCAACAACGAGGTCGAGTACCACGACGTTGGCAAGCCGTCGATTTATGTGAAATTCCCTCTGGCGGACCGCGAGGGCGAGCGGAGCGAGACCTCGGAACGAGCGAGCGGTGAAACCGCGAGCCGCGAGGGCAGTCTGGTCATCTGGACGACGACGCCCTGGACAATCGTCGCCAACACCTTCGTCGCCGTCGACGGTGACCTCGACTACGTGGGCGTCGACGCTGAGAAAGACGGTGATACCGAACGGCTCTACGTCGCCGAGGCCTGCGTCGAGGACGTGCTGAAGGCCGGCCGGTACGACGACTACGAGGTCGTCGAGGAACTGTCCGGCGAGGAGATGGTCGGCTGGGCGTACGAGCACCCGCTGGCCGAGGAAGTGCCGGACCACGCCCAAGGCGAGGGCTCTGGGCAGGTGTACACCGCCGACTACGTCGAGGCCGACCGCACGGGCCTCGTCCACTCCGCGCCCGGCCACGGTGAGGAGGACTTCGAGCGCGGACAGGAACTCGACCTCGAAATCTTCTGTCCGGTCGGGAGCGACGGCGTCTACACCGACGACGCGGGCAAGTACGCAGGGACGTTCGTCCGCGACGCCAACGACGAGGTCATCGACGACCTCGACGAGAACGGCGTCCTGCTCTCCAGTGAATCTGGCCACACCGTCCGCGAAGGGCAGTGCTGGCGCTGTGACACCGACATCGTCCGTATCGTTACCGACCAGTGGTTCATCACGGTGACCGACATCAAGGACGAACTGCTTGCGAATATCGAGGACAGCGAGTGGTACCCGCAGTGGGCGCGAGACAACCGCTTCCGGGACTTCGTTGAGGACGCGCCGGACTGGAACGTCTCGCGGCAGCGCTACTGGGGCATCCCGATCCCCATCTGGCTCCCTGAAGACTGGTCCGGTGACATGGACGACGCCATCGTCGTCGGCGACCGCGAGGAACTCGCCGAGCGGGTCGACCAGGACATCGACCCCGAAAACGTCGACCTCCACAAGGGCACGGTCGACGACCTCACCATCACCGAGGACGGCACGACCTACACCCGCGTCGGCGACGTGTTCGACGTCTGGCTCGACTCCTCCGTGGCGACGTGGGGGACCGTCGACTACCCCGAACAGACTGAGGACTTCGAGGAGCTGTGGCCTGCCGACCTCATCATGGAGGCCCACGACCAGACCCGCGGCTGGTTCTGGTCGCAACTGGGCATGAGCACCGCCGCCACCGGTGAGATTCCGTACAAGCAGGTGCTGATGCACGGCTACGCCAACATGCCCGACGGTCGCGGCATGTCCAAGTCCAAGGGCGTCCTCATCGATCCCCACGAGGTCATCGAGAAGCACGGCCGCGACCCGATGCGGCTGTTCCTGCTGTCGGTGACTGCCCAGGGCGAGGACATGAACTTCTCCTGGGAGGAGACCGCCGAGATGCAACGGCGGCTCAACATCCTCTGGAACGTCGCGCGCTTCCCGCTGCCGTACATGCGTGCGGATGATTTCAATCCGGAGGAGACCACAGTCGAGGATGTCCGCGAAGACCTCGAACTCGTCGACGAGTGGGTCCTCTCCAGGCTTCAGACCGTGACCGAGGCGATGACCGACTCGATGGACGACTTCGAGAACGACAAGGCGGTCGACGAACTGCTCGAATTCGTCGTCGAAGACGTCTCTCGCTTCTACATTCAGGTCGTCCGCGAGCGGATGTGGGAAGAAGAGGACAGCGCCTCGAAGCAGGCCGCCTACGCCACCCTCTATCGCGTGCTGGAATCGGTGGCCGCGCTGTTCGCCCCGTTTACGCCCTTCGTCGCCGAGCAGGTGTACGGTGCGCTCACCGGTGATTCGGGGCACCCGACGGTCCACATGTGCGACTGGCCCGAGGTCGACGCCGACCTGCACGACCCCGCGCTCGAACGCGAGATCGAGGTCGTCCGCGAGGTCGAGGAGGCGGGCTCGAACGCCCGCCAGCAGGCCGAGCGCAAGCTCCGGTGGCCCGTCACCCGCGTCGTCGTCGACGTGGACAGCGACGACGTGGCCGACGCGGTCCGCGCGCAGGAAGCTATCATCGCCGACCGGCTCAACGCCCGCGCTGTCGAGGTCGTCGGCGCTGACGACGAGTGGGGCGAACTCCAGTACTCCGCCGAGGCCGACATGAGCGAACTCGGCCCGGCCTTCGGCGACGACGCCGGCCGCGTCATGAACGCGCTCAACGAGGCCCGCGTCGCCGAGCAGTCACTCGATACCCTCGAAGGTACAGTACGCGAGGCGCTCGGTGAGGACGTCGACCTCACCGAGGAGATGGTCGCGTTCCGCCGCGAGACGCCCGAGGGCGTCACCGGGACGGAGTTCGCTGCGCTCGATGGCGGCGGCGTCGTCTACGTCGACACCACACTCACCGAGGACATCGAGAGCGAGGGGTACGCCCGCGAGGTCATCCGTCGCGTGCAAGAGATGCGAAAGGACCTCGAACTCGATATCGAGGAGCGCATCGTCGTGGACCTGGCAATCGACGACGAGCGCGTGGATTCGCTGGTCCGCGAGCACGAGGCGCTCATCAAAGAGGAGGTTCGGGCTGACGAACTCGGCGGCGTCGAGGACGGCCATCGAAAAACGTGGGACGTCGAAGGGATTGAGATGGAAATCGCGATAGCACCGGTCGCCGCGGCTGAGGCGTCGGATTAAGCGGCACGCAGTCGCGTTACAACGAGCGGGGTTTTTTGCCCCTCGTGTTTCAGCACCGGTGTCTACAGCTCTTCGGCGACGACCGGTGCGGCGCTGACCTCGCTGACGGCGCGTTCAAGCGTGTCCGTGCCGTAGACGGCTTCGACGCCGGCGCTGTTGAGCTTCGTCAGGGCGTTGCTGGCGAGCATCGGGTGGATACAGGTGACGAACACCCGTTCGGCGTCGCGGTCGTCGAGGACGCCAACGGACTCGCTCATCGTCGACCCCGTGGCGATGATATCATCGACCAGCACCACATCACGGCCCTCGACCGGCGCGTCGCTGGGGCTGATCTCGATGTCGCCGGTGTCGTAGTCCCGATCCTTCTCGAAGAAGTCCGTCTCACCCTCGCCGTACGCGTCTCGGACCGTCGTCGCGAGGGCGATTGCGCCTTCGTCGGGCGAGAGAAAGAGGGGGTTCGTCAGGTCCGCAGGCAGCGGGTCGGCGAGAACACTCGCCGCGTCGACGTTGGTGGCTGGCACGTCGAAGAAATCACAGACGGCCGGTTCGTGGGGATTTACGGTCAGTACACGGTCGGTTCCCGTCGAAATGGCGCGGGCCATCGCCCGCGAGGAGACCGGTTCGCCAGGCTTGAATGCCTCGTCCTGACGGGCGTAGCCCATGTACGGGATGACGGTGATGACCTCACTCGCGCCGCTTTCGCGGGCCGCGTCCTGCAACTGGAGCAACTGGAGGTGCGCGTCGCTGTCGACAGTGGATGCGACGACGACGGCACGCTCACCGGAGACGGCTTCGGGCACCCGGACGACGTGCTCACCGTCGGGAAACCGTTCGTACTCGACCCGTCCAAGCCGCTCGCCCGTCGCCTCGGCGAGGGTCGCCGCGAACGCCTGCGTGTCCGCCCCGGGGATAATCATGTGCGGTGGGTGGCTGTCCGGGCTAAACCTCTTTTCGATTCCCCGACATCGTGGCTGACTCTCCCTTCAGACAACTGTGCATTGTAATTGACACCCATAGCGACAACACTCACGTAACTTGTGTGATCATGCCTATTTTCCGATACAATGATATATTTTCATAATATTATTTACAACTAGATGAGGTATTTATCTCTGCTCGATTCCAAAGTACGAACAGCGCAGTCCCTCCAAAATCATGAAGGTATTACATTTAGATGACGAACCTGATTTTGCGGATTTGACCGCCCAGTTCCTCGAACGGGAAAACGAACGGCTCGAAGTTCAAACGGCAACGAACGGTACTGACGGTCTTGCGATTCTTCGGGCGGAGAACATCGATTGTATCGTCTCGGACTATGATATGCCAGTAATGGACGGGCTGGAGTTCCTGGCTGCAGTCCGCGAACAGTCTCCTGACCTGCCGTTCATCCTTTTTACTGGCAAAGGGAGCGAAGAGATCGCGAGCGAAGCTATCACGGCCGGCGTGACGGAGTACATCCAGAAAGAGCATGGGACTGACCAGTACGCGATCCTGGCCAATCGAATCACGAACCTTGTCGAACGCTACCGTGCCGTCCGTACAATCGACCGTAGCTACAGGGCGATGAAGACTGCCAGCGAAGGGATCAGCCTCATCGACCCGGACGGGACGTTTTCGTATGTGAACCCTGCCTTTGCGGACCTATTTGGATACGAGCAGGATGAACTGGCCGGCGAGCCCTGGACAATTCTGTACCACGACGATGAAGCGGACCGGCTAGAGAACGACATCATCCCAGCGGTCAAAGAAAACGAGTACTGGTCGGGTGAAACAGTTCGCCTGATGAAAGACGGCGACAGGCTCGTTACGAACCATCGCCTGGCTCACGCTGACGACGGGGTACTCGTGTGTACGGCGCGGGACATCACCCCCGAACGGACGCAGTTGGTGGGACAGAGCACTCAGTTCGACGTTCTTATCGATGCCATGGACGACCACGCCTTTTTCACCCTCGACCATGAGGGCTACGTCACTCGCTGGAACGACGGTGCTCAACAATTCACTGGCTATAACGCGGAGGAAATCATCGGAGCGCACGTTTCGACGTTCTTCGAGGAGTCTGATCTGGCGAACGGCCTTCCCGAGCAACTCCTCGATACCGCGAAAACAGACGGGACCGTCTCCCACGAAGGGTTACAGATCCGTCAGGACGGCACGCGCTGCTGGACAGACATGACGCTCTCTGCGAGCTTTGACGAGTCCGGAGCGCTCCGTGGCTACGGCATTATTTTGAAAGAGGCCGACAGACAGCAAATACCGCAGTAAGAGTGCATGGACGCCGGTCGATACTGATCTATTGCTATGAAGGCCGGATAGAACCGCGAAGTCCCGCTTAGATACTACTGATCGAATCAGGCCACAGCGACGCCAACGACGTCGGGGACGCCCAGCGAGCGCTGTCGCCAGCCGCCCTGTCCGTCGGCGGTCGCCTCGGCCGCGGTTGCGACGAGGAAGGTCCCGTTCTCGGTGATCGCGTAGGTGTCGTCGCCGTAGGTCACGTCGACGACGCGCTCGGTCGCTGGCAACGTGCAGGGCTCCCACGCGCCGGCTGTCAGTTCGTACAGGCCGTCCGCCGCGGCGGCATGGACCTGCTCACCGTCGCTTGCAACTGCCAAGTGTCGGCCCGACCGGACCTCGGTCCACTCGCCGTCGCTGTCGGTGCTCCCGCTTTCGTAGCGGTACAGTCCGCTCTCGGTCGCGGCGTAGTCACCGGCCACGTCGACCACGTCCACCAGGCCGAGTCGGTCGAGCGACGGGAGGGCGTACACGCCCTCGGCCGCGGCGAGGCGGTCGCCGTCGATGGCACGGACGTCCGCGACCTCGCCGATATCTCGCCACTCCCCGCTGTACCGAGCGACGCGGCCGTCGCCGGCTGCGAGCAGTCCGTCGCCGTCGTAGCCGACGGCGGTGGCTGGCCCGAACCCAGTCGGAACGAAGCCGTCGTCGGTCAACACGAGCACGTCCTCGTCGGTGGCGACCGCGACTTCGCCGCTTGCGCCGGCCACATCACGGGCATTGCACCGTTCGCTCAGGCTGAACCGCCCGATCTGGCCGCCGGCCGTCTCGACGCGGGTGACGCCCAGTCCCGACGCGACGTACGCGTGGGTCTCCGGACGTTTCGCCCCGTACATTCGCTTCTCGGACAGTGCGATGTCGTCGTCGCTCACCTCATATCGCCTCTTTGTATGCTTCGAGCGCATTCTCTATGTCTTCACCTGTGTGGGCATCACAGATGAACTGTGACTCGAACTGGTTCGCCGTGAGGAACACGCCCTGGTCTTTCATCGCAGGCCAGAACAGGCGCTCCCACCGCTCGGTCTCGGCCTGTGTCACGTCGTGGCCGGTCTTCGGACAGTAGTCGAAGCGTGGACAGGACTCCCGCTGCCGGCAGCCAGCCTCGCAATGTCCGTCGAAGGAATCAGGCCCGTCGCGGGTGAAGATGACCTTGAACATCGAGTCCCGGCCGACGACGGTGTACTCGGGGGCCTGGTCTTCGAGGATGTCCTGCAGTCCCGCTCGGAGCCGGTCGCCGAGCTCGTTGACGTGGTCGTATACGTCGTGTTCAGCCGCATACCGTAACGTCTCCAGACCGGCCGCCATCGTCACGGGGTGGCCAGAGAACGTTCCGGACTGGAACACATCGCCGGCAGGGGTGAACTGCTCGATGATCTCGCTTTTGCCACCGATTGCCCCGACCGGGAAGCCGCCGCCGACAATCTTCCCGAACGTGGTGATGTCGGGGTCGATGTCGAACGCGCCCTGGGCACACTGGAGGCCGCCGACGCGGAAGCCGGTGATGACCTCGTCGAAAATAAGCAGGGAGCCGTGGTCGTCACACAGTTCCCGGAGCGTGTCGTGGTAGCCCTCGACCGGGTGGACGATGCCGTAGTTCCCGAGGATGGGTTCGGTGAGCACCGCGGCGATGTCGTCGCCGTGTTCCTCGAACACCTCGTGGGCGGCTTCCTCGTCGTTGAACGGCACGGTCAGGGTGTGCTCAGCGAAGCTCTCGGGGATGCCGGGGCTGGACGGGGCCGTGTGGTCGCCCTCGCCCTCGACCAGCGTGGACTCCTGTGCCCCGTGGTAGCCACTCTGCATCACGACGATTTTGTCCCGCCCCGTGTAGCCACGAGCCAGTCGGACCGCCGAGACCGTCGCCTCGGTCCCGCTGTTGACGAACCGCAGCATCTCGACACTGGGGACGTGCCGGGTGACGAACTCGGCCAGTTCGACCTCGACTTCGGTCGGCGCGCCGTACATCGGCCCCTCAGCGGCGTGTCGCTGGATGGCTGATTGGACCTGCTCGGGCAGGCTGTGGCCCAGCAGCAGCGGACCGTAGCCCATGACGAAATCGATGTATCGGTTCCCGTCGGCGTCGATGACGTGCCCGCCGTCCCCTTTCTCGACGAAGAACGGGTAGGGCCGTGTCGCTCGCACGGAGGAGTTGACGCCGCCCGACAGCACCGACAGGGCGCGGTCGTACAGCGCTCGTGACTGCTCGTGGTTCATACGCTGCCGTTTGACCGCTGTCAGAAAGAAACTGTTGTTAGCTCGCGGTCCCACCGACCTAGTGGACGGATGTCATGCGTTCACCGGTAAAATAAATATTTCGTAAAGAGTCACTGTTATACGGTGCGTATTCATCTATGTAATTACGATAATGGCATCCGAACGTACTTCGATATTATGCCAAATTGGACAAATGGGCGTCTTGACGGCGCGTGGGCGGCTGTGAGCGACTGGGTACCGACGACGTGTATGCGGTGTGCCGTTGGCTGTGGCCACATGCACCAGGGCGCTGACGAAGGGTACGGTATCGACGCTGTTCGTGGCGACGCCGCCCATCCGGTCAGTCAGGGACTCGCCTGTGCGCGTGGCCTCCGGGAGAGCAAGGCCCCCGACGGCGAGTGGCTCACCCGACCGATGGTCCGCAGCGACGGCGAACTCCGTCAGACCCAGTGGGACGTGGCGCTGGCCCGCGCGGTCGAGGGGCTTCAGGCCGTCCACCAGCGGGACCCCGATTCGGTCGCCGTCCTCGGAAGCGGTCAGCAGACCAACGAGGCCGCCTACGCGCTGGGGAAAGTCGCCCGCGGCGGCTTCGGGACGCGCAACTACGACGCCAACACGACGCTGTGTATGGCCAGCGCCGTCACCGCCTACTACCAGGCGTTCGGCAGCGACGCGCCGCCGTGTACGTACGCCGACATCAGCGGCGCCGACCGACACGTCGTCTGGGGGGCGAACCCGGCGGTGGCCCACCCGGTGATGTTCCGCTGGATTCAGCAGTCCGCCGGCGCGGACGGCGTCGAAATCATCGTCGTCGACCCCGTCCGCTCCGAGACCGCAGAGAACTCCGAGCACCACGTCGCGCCCGACCCGGGGAAGGACCTCGCGCTGGCCCGGGCCGTCCTCGCCCGCATCGTCGAAACGGGGCGGGTCGACCGCGAGTTCGTCGACGCAGCAACCGAGGGATTCGACGACCTGCTCGCGACCCTGCCCGACGCCGCCGACGCGGCAGCCGAGGCCGGTGTCGAGATGGCCCAGGTGGACCTGCTGGCCGACGCGATGGACCAGCAAGCGCTGGTCTACTGGGGCATGGGCATCAATCAGCACGTCCAGGGGACCGAGACCGCCCGGGCGCTCATCGACCTGACGCTGGCGACGGGGAACCTCCGGCCCGGTGGTGGCCCGTTCTCGCTGACCGGCCAGGCCAACTCGATGGGGACCCGCATCTGCTCCTCGAAGGGGTCCTGGCCCGGCCAGCGGGCCTTCGAGGATCCGGACCACCGCCGCCTCGTTGCCGACCACTGGGGCGTACCGGTCGACCGCCTCCCCGACGACACCGGCCCCGGCCCTGTCGGGATGCTCGAAGGCGAGCCAGACGCCGTCTGGGCCGTCGCCACCAATCCCGTTGCCGGGATGCCCGAGGCCGACTCTGTGCGCGAGACGCTCGAAGACGCCTTCGTCGTCGTGCAGGACGCCTTCCACACCGAAACGACGGAAATCGCCGACGTGGTCCTGCCCGCCGCGACGTGGGGCGAGAGCGACGGGACGACGACGAACATGGAGCGGACCATCTCCCGGGTCCGGTCGGCGACTGACCTGCCAAGCGGCGTCAGGCCGGATCTGGACATCATCGCCACCATCGGCTCGCGGCTGTTCCCCGGCCTGTTCGAGAGCACGTCGCCGGACCCCTCGGACGTCTTCGACGAGTTCACCGCCCTCACCGAGGGGACAGTCGCCGACTGCTCGGGCATCACCTACGAACGCCTCGACGACAGCCACGCCGTCAGGTGGCCCGCGCCCGACGGGGTGAGTTCGGGCGGCTACCGCTACTACGACGACGAGTCGTGGTCGTTCCCCACCGCCTCCGGCCGCGCACAGTTCTCGACGGGCCGCCAGGAGTCGCTCCCGGAGCCGACCGACGACGACTACCCGCTGACGCTGACCACGGCCCGCGAGGCCGACGGGTATAACACCGGCGTCCGGTCCCGCGGGGGTGAGGCCGGTCCGCTGGTGGCCCGCATCCACCCCGAGACCGTCGAGGAACACAGCGGCCTCGTTACCGACGACCGGCTGACCGTCGAGACCCGCCGTGGCTCCGCGACGGTCGCCATCGACCGCGACGAGGGCGTCCCCGAGGGGATGGTGTGGCTCCCCATTCACCACCCGGCAACGAACCGGCTGACGCTTTCGGACCGCGACCCCCAGTCCGACGAACCGAACTTCAAGCAGTGTGCCGCCCGCCTCGTCGCCGCCGAGGCTGAACTCCCGCCCGCCACGGCCGACTGAGCCGATATCGGGCGCGGCCCCGACGGTTCGTCGACACGCGCTTCTCCATCGCCGTCCGAAGTAATCTAAATATGTCCAATTATTCCCCCGTCCGCTGGGCGTTCAATGTCCTTAAACAGGGGATATCCGATGATATATTTGCGGTCTATCCACTCAGGCTGGGTAGAATAGCCGTTCTGTAAACGGTTACTGTTATTAAATGGTGGGACTTTCGGACTTCATGTACTGATGTGGGCACACATCCAAAATAAAGGCGGATTGGTGAACAAAGTCTCGTTATCGACCGTGAACAATACCGCGTCCGTAACTGAGGTGTCGGCATGGGACTGATCAAGATGACGAAGTACCGGACGCTGTTGCTGGCGACTATCGGGTTCAATTTCTCGTTTCTCATCTGGTTCTCCTTTGCGCCGTTTACCGGCCCGATGGCAGAGGAGTTCGGGCTCTCGACCGCGGAAATCGGTATTCTCGCCAGTTCGGCCATCTGGATGGCACCGTTCGGCCGGATGCTCACCGGCTGGCTCTCGGATAAGTTCGGTGCGCCGGCCATCTTCGCCATCGTACTGGCCTACGTCGGCGTGTTCTCGATAGGGAGCGCCTTCGCACAGGACTACTCCGTGTTCTTCGTGTTGCGACTCATCGTGGCGACGGCCGGCATCACGTTCGTCATCGGCATCCAGCACGTCGCCGAGTGGTTCGAAGAGGAGAACCTCGGCCTGGCGGAGGGCATCTACGCCGGCGTCGGGAACGCCGGTGCCGCCGGCGGGGCGCTCATCCTGCCCCGTGTGTTCGGGTCCGGCTGGAACGGGCCGCTGTTCTCGACGAACTGGCGGGCCGCCTTCTTCTACACCGGCATCGTCTCCATCCTCCTCGCAATCGCCTACTACACGCTGGGCGAGGCCGCGAAAAGCGAGGCGAAACGCCAGGCGACCAAGGAGGACACCAACTTCAAGGGCTGGCTACACACGGCCACGCGCTACGGCACCGTCGTCCTCGCCGCCGCGTACATCATGTCCTTCGGCCTCGAACTGTCGATGAACGGGTGGCTCGCCACCTACTACCGCGAAGCGTTCAACCAGGACAACCTCGTCATCGCGAGCACCTTCGCGGCGACGTTCTCAATTGCCGCCGGCCTGCTCCGGCCCTTTGGCGGCTACGGCAGCGACCTGCTGGCCCGCAAGGAGAAGAACCTCCTGCCGTTCTTCAAGGGCCAGTACCGCGAACAGTGGACGTTCCTCGGGCTCTGTTTCATCGTGGTGATGATGTTCGCCATGACGCTGGCCGGACTCTCCGGGGTCCTGATGAACGCCGTCGTCATCGGCTTCCTCGTGGGCACGGGCTGTGCCTGGGCCGAGGGCGCTATCTTCGCGCAGGTGCCCGCGATGTTCCCGAACGACTCGGGTTCGGTCGCGGGCGTCGTCGGCGGCGTCGGCACCGTCGGCGGCATCGTCTACCCGCTGTTTTACTCCGCGCCGTGGCTGGCGAACCTCCACCTGGGGTACTCCGTGGCCGCCGTTACCATGATTCCGATTGTGTTGCTGTCTGCATGGGTGTTCCAGCCGGAAATCGCGAAAGTCGCTAACACGGCTGGGTTCGTCGGAAGCACGCAGGAAGGCACCACTGTCGCCTCCGGCGACGACTGACGCTCATCGCTCTCGAACGAGCCGTTCTTTCTCTTTTCCGCACGCGTGACGCACTGAACAGGCCGGTGTGTCGCGTCCCTCGTCGGTTCGGCTCGCGCGCGACTGACACCTCAGTTCTACGGGGTCGCGCTCCGGTCGGGCGAATCACGCCCGCGGAGCGTCCCCGACGCACAGTCCCGAACTCGACCGGACAACCGATTGCCGTCCTGCGGTTTCATCTCTGTCGACGGGGCAGTGTATAACCTCTTTAAACACCTCTCAGACGGTATAATTCTGGACGGCCATTTTCTAACGCTCTATTATTCTTTATTTCTTTAACGAATAGCGTTATAAGGAATCGACCTCAGTACTTAGACGTGAATTAGCGGACATTCAGATAGATATGAGAGATAAAAAACTACATCCATTAAGAACGGGGGCGCGCGAAGATGGCACATAAAAAGGAGGAGTACAAGGCGGAGCTGTACGGCGACGAGGTACGGGAGAAGTTAGAGGAGTTCGCCGAGAAGGGCTGGGAGTCGATTCCCGAGGACGAACGGGAGAAGTGGTTCTCGCGGTTCAAGTTCTGGGGGGTGTTCCACCACCGCGGCGGCCAGGAGTCGTATTTCATGATGCGGCTGACCAACTGCGGCGGCGTCCTGGAGCCCGACCAGCTTCGGGCCATCGGCGAGGTCGCTCGGGACTACGCGAAGGGACCGGCCGAGAACCCCGAGTTCGGGAACGGCTGGATCGACCTCACGACGCGACAGTCCATCCAGTTGCACTGGCTCAAGCTCGAAGACATCCCGGAGATCTGGGAGAAACTCGAAGCCGTCGGCGTCTCCTCGCGCTCGGCGGGCGGGGACACGATGCGGAACATCTCCGGCTGCCCGGTCGCCGGCAAGGCCGAGGAGTACGTCGAGTCCCGCCCGATTCTGGACGAGATTCAGGAGACCATCCGCGACGATAACGACCTGGCCAACATGCCCCGGAAGTTCAATATCTCGGTGACGGGGTGCAAGCAGGGGTGTGCCCAGGACAGCATCAACGACATCGGGCTGGAGCCGGCCCACAAGTTCATTGCTGGCGAGGAAGTCGAGGGGTTCAACGTCCGCGTCGGCGGCGGCCTCGGCGGCCGCGAACCGCGCGAAGCCCGTCCGCTCGACCTGTTCATTCGGCCCAAACACGCCGTCGAGACCGTGCGGGCCTTCGTCGAGTACTACCACGAAGCGGGCAACCGCCAGAACCGCTCGAAGAACCGCGCGCGCTTTTTCGTCGATGAACACGGTACTGACGCCATCCGGGAAGAACTCGACGAACGGCTTGATTTCGAGTTCGAAACCGCCGGGACCGACTTCCGCGGGGAGTACACGTACAACGCCGGCAAGCACACGGAGTACGGTGCCCACGACCACGTCGGCGTCTACGACCAGAAAGACGACAAGAACTACGTCGGCCTCTCGGTGCCGGTCGGCCGACTCTCCGCCGAGGACGCCATCGAACTCGCGGATCTCGCCGACGCCTACGGCTCCGGCGAGGTGCGACTGACCCGCCGGCAGAACCCGCTCATCATGGACGTACCCGACGGGAATCTCTCGAACCTCCTCAACGAGCCGCTGCTGGAGAAACACTCGCCCGAGCCGAACCCGTTCGTTCAGGGCGCGATGGCCTGTACCGGGACGGAGTTCTGCTCGCTCGCGCTCACGGAGACGAAGGCGCGGATGGCCCGCTTGCTCCGCTGGCTCGGTGACAACGTCGACGTGCCCGACGACGTGGACCGCATCAAGATGCACTTCTCGGGCTGTACGGCCGACTGCGGCCAGGCGATGACGGCCGACATCGGCTTACAGGGGATGCGCGCCCGCAAGGACGGCCAGATGGTCGAAGCCGTCGACGTGGGCGTCGGCGGCGGCATCGGCGAGGAGCCGACGTTCATCGAGTGGGTCCGCCAGCGCGTCCCTGCTGACGAGGTGCCGGGCATGATCGCCAACATTGTCGAAGCCTACGCCGCGCTTCGCTCGGAGGGTCAGACCTTCCGCGAGTGGGTCGACGCCACCGGTCACGAGACCATCGTCGAACTGGCCGAACCCCACGAGGTCCAGGGGTACACCGACCCGTGTCTAGCCGACGGCAAGCAGTCGTGGTATCCATTCGACGACGGCGAAAGCCCGGCCCCGACCGACGCCGAGGGCCAGCCGATTTCGGCGGACGACTGACCATGGCTGAGACAGACTGCCTGACCGACCACGACGGAGACGATCCGCCGGAATCCGCGGTCAAGGGGGTGGCATACGACGCGGAACCGGAGCTACTGGAGTAACGCGGCCCCGGCTCCGAACAGCCGGATACGCCGACGTGACGTGTCCGTCACAGCGCGTCCGTCTGCCTCTGACAGCTGGGGACTGCTCGTGTCCACGTCCCCGTTCGGTTCTCCGTTTGCCGTATTTTTCCGTTGCGCAGTAGTCGCTGCGCTCTGGCTCTAGTCCCCGTAGTCTCCGAGTTCGCACTCGGCGGCCGGGCCGCCGTCACAGTCGTATCCGACCGCCTTCGTGACGCTGAGCAGGTCGTAGAACCGGCCAAGGGACTGCTCGGACTCGGAGAGCCCTTCGACCACCGGCACGCCACGCTGGGCCTGATGGTCACAGCGCCGCATTGTCTGGCTGCCAAGCCCGACCGAGTACTCGTGGTCTTCCAGTTCCCGGATAACCGCCGGCGGGTAGAAGGTGCCGGCCCGCTCGACGGCCGCGGCGTACTGGAGCGTCTGTGCGTAAGCCAGATGGGCCACGCCGGAGGGCCGCTGTGCGTTCCCGTACTCGGCGGTGAAGGCGTTCTTGAACTCGTTCGAGAGGTCAGACGAGACGCTGGTGTCCCACGCGACCGTCCCGACGACGCCGTCGAGCGCCTTCGAGGCGTTCTGTGCCACGATGCGGTTGTACAGCGGCACCACAATCCCCACCTCGTCCGGGAGAATCTCCTGGGCTTTTGTCAGCGAGTTCGCGGCGTCGAGTCCGTAGTGGTCGAGGAAGACGACCTCCGCGCCGGCGTCCCGGGCCTGCTTGAGCGGCTCCTCGTAGTCCGTCGTCCCGAGACGCGTTGGGATGCTCGTGAGTTCGACCCAGCCACTCGAGGTGAAGAAATCACGGATCGACGACTCCATCGTTTGCCCCCAGTTGTAGTCCGCGTAGATCTGGACGTACTGAGCCTCCCGGCCGAACCGTTCCTTGAGTACCGGAAGCAGCGCCTGTGCGGTCATGTACGCGTTGAACATCTCCCGGAAGCTGTAGCGGACACAATCCCGTCCCGTCGTGTCGTTCGAGTGGGTCAGACAGCACATGTACGGGACCTTCTGGGCCTGTGCGACGTCCTGCTGGGCGATGGCGACGGAACTGGACGAGCCGCCGGAGAACATGATGACGTCGTCTTGCTCGATCATCTCCTCGGCGTTGGCCGTTGCGACATCCGGTTTCGTCTCCGTGTCCGCGGTGACGTACTCGACGGTCTTCCCGAGCACGCCGTCGCCGCTGAGCACGTCAAAGGAGCGTTGTCCGACCCAGCCACCGCCCTCGTTGAGATGCGTGACCGCGAGCTCATACCCCCGGAGTTCGTCGCGCCCTTCGGCGGCGTAGGTCCCCGACTGTGGGACGTTGAAGCCGAGCGTGACCGTTTCTCCGTCGACCGGATAGTTCCCGAGCGGTGGATGTTCCGGTGTGTTTTCGGCTGTCGAACCCTCGCCCTGACATCCCGCCAGCCCGGCGAGCCCTGCGGTACTGACCCCACCGGCGATCTGTAGTACGGACCGCCTGTCAACTGCTCCCCCTCTTTCCGATCCCATACCAGCTTTTTGATGGTAAATATATATAATACTTTTTTCAATAGGAATGAGTGAACAATTAGCATAGAAGGCGCTGGTATCTGGTAGTGACGGCCTTCAGACTGTCTTCTCGGTGATTACATCCACCCTGGCCGTGCGAGGAAAAGGGGGAGAAGAGATAGGGGACCGATGTCAGTCGAGAATGTCGCTGGCTTCGGTGTCTACTGCGACGTCGGTATCGAGGTCGATATCCTGGATGAGCGCGACGAGGTCCTCCAGTTCGGGGAACGTGTACACGGTCATCCCGAGGTCGCCGTCGTCGACGGTGATACGCGAGTCGACGACGAACACCAGGTCGGAGTCCGGCCAGCCGCCCATCTCGTCGACGATGCCGTCGGCCGGCCCGAACACGAAGTTCGGTGTCCCCATGTCGATGGTCGTCTCCAGCACGTTGGCCCACCCGTCGATGAACGCGGAGGTCATGATGTTGCCGATCTCCTGCATCGCCGACCGTTCCATGTCGGAGAACCCCTCGCCCTCGCTTGGCTCACCCATTCCACCCATCATCGCGCTGGCCATCTGCTTGCTGTCGTCTGGTTCGAGCAGAAACAGGACGTAGCCGTAGGGCGGTTCGTTCAGTTCGACGTAGATGCCGACGCCCTTGTCGTCGCCGATGTGTGTTTTGACGTCCGCAATGTCGAGAAAATTGATCTGTGAGGTCCGAACTGTCGCGTCGAGCCCGGTCAGCTGCCCGAGGTTCTCCGCGACTGTCCCAGACCCCTCCTTTGCCATCTGATTGAAAAGGTCCAGCTTCCGCACGTCCACTTTCAAGCCCATATCTTCTGGAGCGGCGCGAGCGGCTTAACGCCACCGCCCCTCAACTGTCGGCCGTCTCGGGTTCGTACGGCCCCAGGTCAGTACACTCGCTTGCGGGATACTCCTCGCAGCCGTACGCGACGTCAGCCGAAAGCTGAATGACGTCGAGTACCTCGGGGCCCTGACTGGATCCTTCGACGACGGGAACAGGTCCCACCGACTGGTGATCGCATGCCCGTAACGTCGCCTCGCCGCGTCCGGCCTGGTACGTGGTGCCTTCGAGTTCACGGATGACGGCCGGCGGTTCGAACGTCCCGGCCCGCTCGACGGCCGCGGCGTACTGGAGCGTCTGCGCGTAGGCCAGTCGAGCCTGGTCTGACGGGACCCGGACCTGATCGTCGGCGTACGCCGCATCGAACGCCTCCGTGAACGCCGTCGAGAGCGGTGTCTCGATGCTGTAATCCCACGAAATAGTGCCGACGATACCGGCCATGTCGGCGCCGACATCGCGGGCCAGTTGCCGACTCACGATCGGCATGACGATGTCCATCTCTTCCGGGACTATATCCGTCGCCTGGTTCAGCGCGGTGACTGCGTCGCGCCCGCGGTAGGACAACACGATGGCGTCGACGTCAGTGTCCACGGCCTCCTGCAACTGCGGCCTGAAGTTCTCCGTTCCGACCCGCGTCTTCGTCGCGCCCATCTCGCTCCAGTTCTCCGACTGGAACCGGCGCTTGAACTGCTCGGACTGCGTGAAACCGAAATCCGAGCTGGCGTGCAACTGGTAGAACTCCGTTCGCCCGTCGAACCGCTCGGTCAACACCGGAGCCAGCGCGTTGGCGGCCATCCGACCGTTGTGCATCTCCTGAAACCCGTACCGCGAGCAGCCGATCCCCGTAACGTTCGTCCCCGGCGCGAACCCGAGCATGTGGACCACGCCGCGGGTCGGACAGTACTTGAGCAACTCCCGGGCTGTGTTCGTCGACCCGCCGCCGGCGACCATCACGGCACCGTCCTGCTCGACCAGCGTCTCTGCCACGTCACGGGCCGTTTTCGAACTGGACTCCGTGTCAGCTATGACGCTCTCGACCGTCCGGCCGAGAATGCCGTCCCCGGACAGCGCCTGCCACGCGTCGGTGTCGACCCAGCCGCCGCCCTCGTTGAGGTGGTCGATGGCCAGTTCGAACCCGCGCTGCTGGCCGGTCCCAAGCGGCGAGAACGACCCCGACTGCGGGACTGTGAAGCCAAGCGTCACCTGGTCGTCGTCGACCGGCTGGTTCGCGTACGCTGTGGCACTGCTTGTCGGCGTCGTGGCGCGACTGCCCCCGCCACAGCCAGCAAGTCCGGCGAGCGAACTCGCTCCGACGGCTCCGAGTAGCTCCCGTCGCGTCACCGTTGACCCCCGAGCATCCCAATCCATGATGAAAAATATATTACTACTGCTGTAATTAAACCTTCCTTCATCGCTCAATAGGTCTCCAAACCGATACGGGACGCTACTCACTGCTGTGGTTGCCAGTCGGAAAACAGGCGTCGTCCTCAGGCGTCAGTTCCGTCGACCGGGAACTGCTCGTGTTCGCACACCGTATTCAGTACGACTGACGTCGAGGCAGATCGGATATCCTCGTCGGTCAGCAGCGTCTTTATCCGCTCGTTCATCGACTGCGTGTCGGTGAACTTCCCGACGGCCACGATGTCGTGGTCGCCGGTCACTTCGTAGACCGCGATCATCTCGCGTCGATCCCGTAACTGGTCCACCACCCGTCCGAGCCCGTCGCCCTCGACGGAGAGCTGGAACACGGCGGTCACGTCGTAGCCCAGCGCCCCGTAATCGATGTCGACGGTGTATTCGTCGATCACACCGGTCGCCTCCAGGTCGTCCATCCGGCGAGACACCGTGGTCGCCGCGATACCGGTCGCGGCGGCGACGTCACGGGCGCTCGCCCGGCCGTCCTGGAGCAGTGCGTTCACTACCTGTCTGTCGGTATCATCGACCATTTCGTCCGCTCAGACTGCCTCTGGGCCTTCTTTGCCGGTTCGGACCTGATAGGCGTTGTCCACGGGGAGGACGAATATCTTGCCGTCACCTTTCTCGCCGGTATGGGCACCGTCGGCGATGGCGTCGACGACATCCTCCGCGGGGATGTCCGCGACCACCGTCTCGACTTTGACCTTCTGGTGCAGGTCGACGACGTACTCCTCGCCGCGCCACTGCCCCTTCTTTGCGGGCTGTGAGCCGCGACCGGAGACGTTCGTCACTGTCAGCGAGGGCGCGCCGACCTCGGCGAGCGCCTTCTTCACGTCGCCGAGTTTGTCCGGTCGAACCATTGCGACTACCATCTTGATTTCAGAGTCGTCGGTTTCGTCAGTCATCTTGGGAACCTCCGTCAGTACGCATGCTCGGGCTCACTTTACCACCATCGGCGACGACGCTCTCGCCACCACCGAACTCGGGGTAGGTCTCGACGCCGTGTTCGCTGACGTCCAGCCCTTCCTGCTCGTGTTCGGGCGTGACCCGCGCCTGGCCGGCCGCCTTGAGGGCGTACCAGACGACCCCGGTTGCGACAATCGTCCAGCCCGCGATGGCGGCGACGCCGATCAGCTGTGCGATAAAGGCGTTAACGACCGACCCGACCGTGCCGGACGTGGCGACGAACGGGAACAGCAGCGTGCCGAGCACGCCGGCGCTCCCGTGGACCGGGAAGACGGCACAGACGTCGTCGATTTTCATCCGGTTCTCGATGAAGCTGAACACGACCGGCAGCTGTCCGCCCGCGAGGCCGCCGACGACGATTGCGCCCCACCACGTCGTGGTGTCGGGGATCGCCGTGATGCCGACCAGCCCGGCGAGCAGCCCGTTTGCCACGTACAGGGTGTCGACCTTCCCGGTCTTCAGCCACGCGACCAGTCCGGCACCCATCGCACCGCAGGCCATCGCGATGGTCGTCGTCATCGCGACGCGGCCGACCGTCGCGAACGCGCCGAGGGCGAGCGATCCGTCCTCAACGACGAAGACGGTCGCCGCCGTCCCGACGTTGAAGCCGTACCAGCCGAACGCGAGGATGAGCGTTCCCAGAACGGCGAACGTCAGGGAGTGGCCCGGAATGACGTTCGCGGAGCCGTCCTCGTTGTACCGGCCCATGCGTGGGCCGAGGACGTACGCCGCCGTGAGGCCCGCGATGCCGCCCATGCCGTGGACGATCATCCCGCCGGCGAAGTCGTGGAACGCCTCGCCGCCGAAGCTGATGTACGCGCCGGCCCACGTGATCCCGGTGACGACTGGGTAGATGACCGCCGCCAGCAGGAACGTGTACGTGATGTACGCACGGAGCTTGGCCCGTCCAGCGACCGCGCCGGAGACGATGGTCGCCGCCGTCATCGCGAAGACGGCACCGAACAGCCAGCCGACGTAGTCGTTTGCGGCCCCTGCGCCGAAGGCGGGCGAGAAGCCGCTCCCGCCGACCAGGGCACTGATCCCCGAGCCGATCAGGAAGAACACCGTCACGCCGACCGACCAGGTCAGGAGGTTCTTCGTTAGCTGGTTCGCGACGTTCTTCGAGCGCACCTGGCCCGCCTCCAGCATGGCGAAGCCCGCGTGCATGAAGAAAATCAGGAACGATACCACCAGTACCCACAGCAGGTTAACCCCCTCTGCGAGTACGCTCGGATCTACCTGTAGTGCAGTGTAGCTCATTTCTAGCTCACCTGTTTCGTTTTCGTATCGACAGCCGTCTGCATGTCCAACTTTGCCCCACTTTGGCTCAACTTCTTCAACTCTTTCACGAGAAAGGCTCTGGTAACAACACTACATAAGGTTTGCCTTTATGAACACGGAAATTAGAGGGGATATGGTAGACGACCGTCCAGATTAGGGTATGATATTATGGATATAAGGTTGTTCTCCGTCAAGAAAGTCCGTATATGCACACTGGAATTTTGGACGTTTGTTGCCCCCAGTTCCGGCAAGAGGGGGCCAAATAGGCCGTTTTCCCTTGCGCGCGCTCCCGTCTGGCGGGTGTTGCCAGCGACAACAGGGTTATATCTCGCGAACACAGATTCGGATTCAGTATAAATGCCCGGGGATCAGTGGGGAGACGTGGCACAAAGTACCGATAAACTGTACAACTCGACTATGAATCGGAGGGACAGTAGCTGATTATGGCTTCAGACCACTATCCCTCCGTTCCGGACCAGTCGACGGCCGTGACAGAGGAGCGAGCGGTCGCAAACGCACAGGGCGCACTTGATGTCGTTCAGGCGGCGTCGGCGACCGTCGGCGAGCAACTCGCGGCGATTGACGACCGCGCAACGGCACAGGCGACCGACGCACAGCAGATCGCCGACGACGTCTCGTCGCTTTCCGCCACAATCGAGGAGATCGCTGCGACCGCGACCGAGGTCAGCGAGCAGAGCCAGCGGGCGACGGATGCGGCAAACGACGGCCGGGAGGCCGCATCCGACGCCATCGAGTCGATGGACGAGGTCCGCGAACTGGGGCAGGCAGTTGCCGCGGAGGTGGCCGCCCTGGAGGACCGGGTCGACCGTATTGCCGATGCACTGGCCGGCATCGACCGTATCGCCGACCAGACGAATATGCTCGCGCTGAACGCCTCGATAGAGGCGGCGCGGGCGAGCGACACCACCGACACAGACGGGTTCGCCGTCGTTGCAGACGAAATCAAGGGGCTCGCCGAGGAGTCCCAGCAGCAGGCTGCGGAAATCGAAACGACGCTGGCTGCGGTTCGCGAAGCCACAGACGACACCGTTGCACAGCTCAACGAGGCCATCGACGGAATCGACACTGGGGCCGAGCAGGTCACCACGGCGATGGCGCGGCTCGACGACGTGGCCGATACCGTCGCGGAGACGGCCGACGGCATCGCGTCTGTCTCGGCGGCGACCGACGAGCAGGCGACGACGAGCGAAGCGGTCGCCGAGCGGTGTGAGACGGTCTCGGACCGCGCCGCCGCCATCGAAGACGACCTCTCGGAGATACGCGCCGCCCGCTCCGAGCAGACCGCGATGCTGGACGAGATTGACGACGTACTCGCCGCTGCAGAGGCTGACCGGCAGGACCGTCTGGCGGACGCACCGACAGTCTCGACCGGTATCGACGGTATCGACGACCTCTGTGGCGGCGGGCTCGTCATGGGGGGCCAGGCTGTCTTCCGGTACTCTGACGGGACGCAGGTCGACGGCGCTATCGCTCAGTTGTGCGCGACGGCCGTCGCCGCCGGCCGGGCGGTCTCGCTGACGCCGCCCCCGTCGCTTGACCGGTCGACGCTGGCCGCTGCGTTCGCGGCGACCGACCGCTCGCTCACGGACGCACTCGACGACGACGCCCTGTTCATCCTCGATGCGTTCGGGAACTGGGACGCCCGGTACAACGTGTTCGACCTCGAACGGACCTCGCTGGCTGCCGCCAACGAGACGACGGCCACCAGACGGGACGCCCTGCTGGTCATCGTCGGAAACATTCAGGGCGAGATACGGATGATGGGCGAACAGGCGGCCAGGGAAGCCCGGTACGAGAACGACGACGGCGTCTTCGACCCTCACGACACAGTAGTCAACGTCATCAACGACGACGCGGTCCCGGCCACGCTCGGGGCGTTCTACTCGGGCGCTGCCGACCAGGAACTCACGCTGGCACGGACTGACGGCCGCGAGTACCTGACGCTCACGGCCTCGCCGCGTGGTACTGTGGGTGAGAAACAACCGGTCTCACAGCTGTCGAGCCCACCCTTCCTCCGAATCAGAGACAACTGATGTTCTGCATCGACGACACTGGTCGGTTCACGTTCGCGACGGACGAATTCGCCGCATTGCTTGGGCGGACGCCTGCCGAACTTGTTGGAACACCTGTCGAGGCGGTGGTCGCAGCCGAGGACCGTGAGCCACTGACCACAGCGAGACAGGCCGTCAACAGTGCGCCAGACCGGCTGACCGAAACCTGTCAGGTCAGGCTCCCGCAAAGCGACCTCTCCGGTCCGGTTACGATTGAGCTCACGACGGCAACCGACGGGTCTGTCGTCGGGACTATCTGTCGAACTGCCGGGGCGTCCGACCCCTTTCAGTACTTGTTCGACCTCATTCAGGACGCGGTCGTCGGCTTCGAAATCGTCAATTTCGTCCCGATTGTCCGCACGGTCAACCCCGCGTTCGTCGACACCTTCGGCTACGACCGCGAGGAAATCGTCGGCGAACCGCTCAACGACTACATCGTTCCCGGCGACCGCGTCGAGGAGGCGGTTAACTACGACCAGCGGACGGCCGCCGGGGAGGTCAACTACGCCGTCGTCTCTCGGGAGACGGCCGACGGCTGCCGCGAGTTCATCTATCGCGGGGTCCCGTACGACACGACCGACGGCCGTCGCTGCGGGTTCGCGATGTACACGGATGTGACCGACAGCCGGCGGCAAAAGCGGCGACTCCGCGTTCTCCACCGCGTCCTGCGGCACAATCTCCGCAACGAACTCTCTGTCGTGCTCGGGACGGCTGAATACGTCCGAGCCCACGCAGCTGACTCGTCCGTCTCGTTGGCCGCGTCTCGCGCCCTCGATGCGGCCGACCGCCTCGCCGCCGTCAGCGAAAAGGCCCGAAGCGTCGAGACCGCGCTCGACGGCGAATCCGATCAGTCGGTCGACGCGGCGGCGCTGGCTCGGTCCGTCGCCGACAGTTATCGCCCCGATACACCGGTCGAAACAGCACTCCCCGAGACACTCCCTGTCACCGGCGGGACGGCCGTCTACGACGCGCTCGACAACCTCGTCGAGAACGCGGTCAGACACACACCCGAGGGCACAGCCGTCCGAATCACAGCCGAGCGGGCCGGTGGAGACGCGTTCGTCCGCGTTCTCGACGACGGCCCCGGTATCCCCGCCGTCGAACGGGCCGTCGTGTTCGAGGACGCGGATATCACCAATCTCCAGCACGGGAGCGGCCTCGGTATCTGGCTCGCTCGGTGGGTCGCCGAGGCGGCCGGCGGCGGCATCGAGTACGAACGAGCCGACGGGTGGACGACCGTCTCGCTCAGGCTCCCGCTCTCCGATGCCGATGACGTTCTCACACTGGCTGACACCGCGGAATCCGAGGTTACACCGACGCGGAAGTGAGCGCTGTCCAGTCCGCTGTGACGCTAGCGCCTGAGCGCCGCGGTCAGCGCGATTGCGCCCAGCACGACACTCGCCAGCGCCAGCGGTGACAGCGGCGGGACGTTTAGCTGAAAGAGCAGGGTCGTCACCACGACGGCGCCTCCGACCAGCCCTGTCGTCCCCGCGACGTGCGTGAGTTCGACGGGCGTCCCGGGAGCCGTTCCGAGGTCCGCATAGAGGTCGATAGCCGCGTGTGCGAACGTCCAGGCCAGCACCGTCGCGCCGCCGGCGACCAGCACCGTGGTCGTCGTTGCCCCCTGAAGCGCGGCCAGCAGCAGCGCCAGGAACAGTGACGCGCTGGCGACGTCGAGCAGCCGGCCGGACTGAATCAGTTGCCCGCCGGCGAGCAGGACCACGCCGACGAGGGCGGCGGCGGTCGAGACTGCGCTGATGCCGGCGACGAACAGCGTCACGACGCCCGCCGCCAGCGCCGCACCGCCACAGACGGCTCCGGTTCGCGGTATCATTGGCCACCTCGCCAGGCCCGTTCGGTTACCTGTTCCAGCGGCTCAGTTGCGGGCCAGTCGTGGACGGCGATGCCGGCGGCTCGCAACCGTCGGAGCCGTTCGCGGCGTTCGAGCCGCGCCAGCCGGTGGCCTGCCGTGTCCGTCGCGGTCGGGTCGGGGCTCAGGACCGTCACCGGGTGACCGCTGGCGGCGAGTCGACGGACCAGCGCCTCGCTGTCGTCGTCACACAGCGGGCCGAGGAAGACGACGTTCGCCGCTGTCGGCAGTTGTGCGATGAGCTTCGTTGTGTCCGGTGTTCGGGTGACCGATGTCGCGGCGAACGCGCGGTCGGTCCTGAGCAGGTCCCGGGCCTGTTGCTGGTGCGCGGCGCTCGTGCCCGGTGCGAGCCACGCTCCGTGTGGCGAGTACGCCGCGACGCCGACCTCGTGGCCGTCCTCGGGGAGCCCCTCGACGAGGGCGACGGCAGCCATCGTCGACCGCTCGATGGCTGTCTCGGCGTCCGGACGCGGCGCGAGCGCGGCGGCTGCTCTGGCGTCGACGACCACCACGACCGTCGCGGATTGCTCGCGGCGGAACTCGACGGTCCGCAGGTCGCCGGTGCGGGCGTACTGATTCCAGTCGACGCGGGAGAGCGGGTCGTTCGACCGGTGCTCCCTGACCGCGTAGAAGGAGACCCCTTCGCCGCCCTCGTCGACGGGTACCGTCCCGGGTCGGCGGGCCACTGCGGGGACCAGCGGCAACAGCGCCGAACTGGCCGGCTGCTCCCAGGTGACGGTGTCGGGTTCGGTCGTGACGGACGTTCGTCGGGCGACGACGCCGACCACGTCCCTGACGACGACCGTCGCCGGGTCGAACACGCAGCGGTCGGTCCCGCCAGTAATCTCGTAGGTAATCGTCGTCGATGCGCCGGGCCGCAGCGCCGTCCCCAGCGACGCCGACCCGTCAACGACGCGGACAGAATCCGGCACGCCGTCGGCGAGCCGGAGGTCCGGAATCGTCCGTGATCCGTCGTTGCGGACGGTGAGCGCCACGGTGACCCGCTCGCCGAGTGCGGGTTCTGTCGGTGTGATGGACCGCTGTATCGACACGTCCGCCGCTGGCGGGACAGCGACCCGGTCGTACGCGCTCAGCGTGACGCCGAGCCCGCCCAGCAACACGAGCGCGGGGACTTGCCCCACCAGTCCGACGCCGACGGCGACCAGTGCGGCCCCGGCCAGCCCGAACCAGCGGCCGGTGCGGTGGACCTCGCTCATCGCTCCTCGTCGCGCCGTCGGAGTTCCGCCGTCGCGTGGGCGACGCGCCGCTGGAACGGACGGATACCCGAGAGCCACCCGGACAGCCGCGCCCGGAGCGATATCGGTGTCCCATCGAACAGTTTCCGAGCCGGCTCCCTGTCCGTCCACGCGCCGGACCGGAGCGCGTCCGCTGCCTCGTCGGGAGAGAGCCCGTCGCGCTGGAGGACGGTGACAGCGACCCCCTCGACGCGCCGCCGGATCGCTTCCTGTCCGGCTCCAGCAGCAAGCGCCTCGTCGATATCGTCGCCGGGGACCGTGACGTACTGGCTGTCTGTGTCCGGCAGCGCCATCCCGCGTTCGCTGTCGAGGGAGCGAACCAGGAGCGCGAGGAGCGCGACACCGCCAGCGAAGACGGCCACCGCGAGTATCGGGAGATCCGAGACAGCGCCCGAGGGCAACAGCGGCGCGCCGAGCGCGGCGAGGCCGAGGCCGATGGCTGTCGCGACGAGGCCAAGTGCCAACGGGAGCCGGCGCAGTGTCACGCCTTGCCCTCCCCGGCGGACCCGTCGGCGTCTTTGTCCGCAGAAGGCATCTCGTCGGGGCTCGCCGCGATATCGTCCGCGTTGTCGGCGGCCCGTTCCAGCGCCGCACGGGCTTGGGACTCCAGGTCAGCGTCCGGCCGCTCCCGGCCGTAGCGAACCCGCTCGAACACCGACCGGAGCGAGGCGACGGCGTCGGGGTCGGCCCCGGCCGCCGTCGCGTTCGCCTCGATGTCCTGCGGGGACGATGCATCGTCGTCCACGGTCACCGCATCTTCGAGGGCGGCCCACGCGCGGTACACGTCGTTGGTCAGGGGTACGTCGATTGCAGCCGCGCTATGCGAGGGGGCCTTCGCGGACTCCGCTGTTGCGACGGCTGGCGTTTCGCCGCCCGTCTCGTCGATGGTCCGGCTCTGACCGGCCAGCCGCCAGAGGACGACCAGACCCACTGCGAGGCCGACGGCGAGCGCACCGACTGCCGGGGCGGGGACACTCGGCAGCAGCGCGCGAGCGCCGTTTTCGCTTTCGGGTGGGTCGATGCTACCCGGCGGGTCGCTGAGGCCCTGTCCGTCGGGGTTGTCGATCTCGCTGTCGTCACGGGTCATCTCCGCCTGGTCGGACCCGGTGGCGGCGTCGAGGCTCGCGGCGCCGACGCTGAACGACAGCAGCGCAATCGCGGCGACAACCGCCACGAGGAGGGACTGTCGCTGCATACGGCCACTCCGCCCCTGTCACATGAATAGGTTAGGGACCTGCCGTTCGCTGGAACCCATGGGCGCGGTTCGAACGGGTACACACGGGGACTGGTCCCGCCTATAGTAGCCATTGAAAATCAATGCACACCTGATCGCACGACTGCAGTGCGATCAGTGTGTAAATCGTTTCAATTGTTACTATAGAGTTCGTCAGCGAGGTCCTCGGCGAAGTAGGTCAGAATGAGGTCCGCGCCGGCGCGTTTGATGGACAGCAACGACTCGTAGGCGACCGCTTCGAGGTCGAGCCAGCCCTTCTCGGCGGCGGCGTGGAGCATCGCGTACTCGCCGGAGACGTTGTAGGCGGCGACGGGGTGGTCGTAAGACTCCCGGATCTCCTTGACGATGTCCAGATACGGCAGGGCGGGCTTGACCATCAGCACGTCTGCGCCCTGCTCGACGTCGAGATCGACCTCGCGGCTGGCCTCGCGTGCGTTCGCGGGGTCCATCTGGTAGTGCCGCCGGTCGCCGAAGGCCGGCGCGCCGTCCGCGGCGTCCCGGAACGGGCCGTAGAAGGCCGACTCGTACTTCGCGGCGTAGCTCATGACGGGCACGTCGGTGTCGCCTTGGGCGTCCAGCGCCTCCCGAATCGCCCCGACCATCCCGTCGATCATGCCCGACGGGGCGACCATGTCGGCCCCGGCCGCGGCGTGGCTCGCGGCGATTTTCCCCAGCAAATCGAGCGTCTCGTCGTTACGTACCGTCAGCCGCGGGTTCTCGGCAGCGTCATCTTCGAGGACACCGCAGTGGCCGTGGTCGGTGTACTCACAGAGGCACACGTCGGTGATGACGTAGGCGTCGGTTTCACCGGAAATCCGGCGGGTCGCCTCCTGCACGACGCCGTCTTCGGCCCAGGCGCGGCTCCCGCGCTCGTCTTTCGACTCGGGGACGCCGAACAGCATCACCGCTTCGACGCCGGTTTCGAGGACCTCCTCGACGCGCTCGACCGCCTCGCCGACCGGGACCCGTTCGTGACCCGGCATCGTCTCGATTGGGACTCGCTCGTCGGTCGTCGCGTCGACGAACACCGGCGCGATGAGGTCCGACGCAGAGAGCTCCGTTTCGCGTACCAGCGGTCGCACGCCGTCGGTTCGCAGGCGGCGCGGGCGCTGTGTCAGGTTCATACTGCCATTTCAGACCGTGGCCGGCATGAACCCACCGTTTGTGTGCTTAAACGCAACCACTTTTTTGGCAGACGGAAGCCTATATCGGGGTAGTCGCTCTGTCGTCGGGGCCCGATTTACGAATACATCGGTGAACTGGCCGTATTATAGGCTGTAACTGAATATTCCGGCTAGTCTGGACAGTCAGGACACGCACTGCACACGAACCTGAGCGAAGCTCTCCCA
Source organism: Haloarcula hispanica ATCC 33960 (assembly GCF_000223905.1). Classification (NCBI taxonomy): domain Archaea; kingdom Methanobacteriati; phylum Methanobacteriota; class Halobacteria; order Halobacteriales; family Haloarculaceae; genus Haloarcula; species Haloarcula hispanica. The sequence goes on along the minus strand of NC_015948.1, from coordinate 2,911,100 downwards.
TCCACACACTGGCTTGTCCCGATCCATTTCTTACCGGTAGCATTGACGCCCAATAGGTGCAGAATACGCAACTCAGCAAGGAGCGACGGTATCACCGGACAGTCTTTCAGTCCCTGTTTTGGTTACGAGATAGCGGGCATAGTGCTCAGCGTCATACACTGCTTCGCCCTTTGCCGTCGAATATGGTCGTCTAACCCGAACAGTGAGACCACGATCTGATCGGTTTACGACGGTCACCTTTGGACCAACAGTGAATGAACCGACATCCCAGCTATCAAGACAACTCGCATTCTGAAGCCGAGCAGTCACATAGTCCGTTTCCGAGTTTAGTGCGCGTTCTTTGGCTTCAGAGACGTTTATTTGTGCGCCAATGGTTGGGGTTTCCTGACCACTGTCTACGGCCGATTCCGGCGTTGCTGGGCCGTCGGAAAGCGTAGAACATCCCGTGAGCACAAGGCTACAGACAATAGCGAGAAGTAGAGCCCTTTGATCGTACATACAGAGAAATAATTTATAACTGACAAATGCCTTGTGGGAAATCCCATCTTATGACGTGTCATCTATTGCCGCTTCAGCTGTACCCGCAGGAGTAGCTACCAGATACTGGGTCCTCGTGCACCGGTCTGGACAGTCACCAGATAGCAGGAGCCTGTGACGCCTTCGAGGGAATCTCCGGAAAGCAGTTCACTCGATGTCGACGACCTCGATTCGCTCGCGGAGCCACGCCGCCGCGTCGGCAACGGTTGCCGGGTCGTCACCGGTAATCTTCACCCGTCCCGGCGCATCGTCCTTGCGCGGATAGCTCCCGACGGCAACCGCGAACTGCTCGCGGGCCGCCGTGATGTGGGTGACCAGTGCGCCTTCGGGTGCAGGCGTGTGAATTGTCTCCGTCGTCCGGTCGCCGTCGAACTCGTCGGCAACGGTCTCGTACATCGCTTTCAGTTCCTCGGGGATACCCGGCAGGACGTACACGCGGTCGATGACACAGCCGGCGGCGAAGCTCTCGTCGGTCAGCAGCGCCTGCCCACCTTCGGGGACCGACGCCCACGCATCGAGGTCGAGGTCCATGTCGTAGCGGTCCACCATCTCGGGGTTGTCATCAGCGAACCGCTCGGCCTTCGCTTCGAGGTGTGCCCGCACGTCGTCGGGAACGACGAGGTCGCGGCCGAACGCCCGCGCCACGGCGGCTTTGGTTATGTCGTCGGGTGTCCCGCCGATGCCACCGGTGACGATGACCGCGTCGAAAGCGTCGTGATACCGCGCCACGGCGTCGGCGATGACCGCCTCGTCGTCGGGCACAGTCAGGACTCGGGTGACGCTTGCGCCGGCGGCCGTGAGCTGGCGGCCCAGCCACGACGCGTTCGTGTTCTCCGTGTCGCCAGCGAGCAGTTCGTCACCGACGGTGAGCAGTGCGACCTCCATCATCTCGCTGTGAGTGTCTGGCGGCGTTAAGCGTTTGGCTGGACGCAGGTGGACACAGACTCAGGTGTCGTCGGCCCGCTACGGACCGAATGAATATGAATGGTGTATAATGACATTATATCTAGTCTAGCCATATTTCGGTAACATACATATACTGGGTCCGGCAATTCAAAATCATGGTACTTGTCACCAATTGTGCCGATTGCGTCAAACGGGTGTACCCGAACCGAAGTCGCGTGCCGAGTACGGACCGCGACAGCGCTGACCCGGTCGACGAAGCGTCCACAACATCCGCTGGAACGCTGACAGACTGACGCTGCTGGCAGCACACCGCGTCGTCGCGCTATCGGGCTCGTCGCGGTGTGTCGTAACGGCAACTCTTGGCAGGTAGCTACAGCAATGGAACACAGCGATAGCACAGGGCCGGACCGCTCGCTGCTCCGTCGGCTTTCCAGACCGGTTCTCGCGTTCGTTGGACTCGTCGCCGCCGGTGTGTTCGGATTCGTCACGTTCGGTGGCGTCGGCGTCGTCAACGCCCTGTTCTGGCTGCTTGACCCCACGAGCATCGAACTCCACTTCCAGACCCACGAGGGGCCCGCGACGCTGGTCAAAGGCTACGCCATCGTGGTGCTGACCGGTCTCGTCGTCGCTGGACTGTGGATAGGTGAAACAGTGCTGTCGGCAGCCTTCGGCGGCCAGATTCAGCAGGAACTTACACGTATGCAGATTTCGCAACGACTTCAGGAACTGGACGACCACATCGTCGTCTGTGGCTACGGGACGTTCGGACAGACTGTCGCGGAGCAGATAGGCGGCACGGACGCACAGGTGGTCGTCATCGAGAAACAGACAGAACAGTACGAACGGGCGCTCGACGACGGCCATCTCGCGCTGGAGGCCGACGCGAGCCGTGAGGGCGCGCTGACGGACGCGGGCATCAAGCGAGCCGACACGGTCATCGGGGCGATTGACGACACGAACGCAAATATTCAGATTGCGGTGCTGGCGAGCCAGCTTGCGCCCACTGTCCAGCTCATCGTTCGGGCCGGCGACCGACAGGACGAGACCGTGGCCCGCCGCGTGGGCGCGGATGAAGTGATAATCCCCGAAGTCGTCAGCGGAAAACAGGTGTGTGAGCGGCTGTGACCACGGGTCAGACGTTACTCCTCGGATAGTTCGGATTCCAGTGTCTCGACCCGGCGTTCGAGTTCGGAAACCCGCTTCTCGTAGCCGCGTTTACCGTCGAGAAAGTTGTAGACGAGTACCATGCCAGCGGCTGGTAGTCCGATGTACACCGCCAGTACGAGTACCATGAGGATAAGTTCTGTTGCGCCGGGTAGTCCCGGTATCTGGAGGAGGGCCATGGTGAGCCTTTTCGTTTCAGCTACTTGAAAACTCACATCTGAGCGATCAGACTCCCGCTTCCCCGACCGCTTCAGCGAGTAGCTCCGTGACCCCGACGATTTCAAGCTCCTCCTCGTAGCCGCCGGTTTTGCGCCCGTCCTCGTACATCGTCATGCACATCGGGCAGGCAACGACGAACTTCTCGACGGCCGCGCCCGCCTCGGTGTCTTCGAGGGCCTCGCGCAGGCGTTCCTCGCTGGGTTTGCTCTCCTCTTCGAGGTCCATCCAGAGGCCGCCGCCGCCACCGCCACAGCAGAAGGAGTCGTCCCTGTTGCGGGGCATCTCGTGGAGGTCGGCTCCGGTCGCGCGGATGAGGTCCCGCGGGGCCTCGAACTCGCCGTTGTACCGCCCGAGGTGACAGGGGTCGTGGTAGGTGACGGTGTAGTCCAGTTCCGAGCCCGAGAGACCGAGCGCGCCCGAACTGGCGAGGTCGGCGACGACCTGCGTGTAGTGGAACACGTCGTCTTCGCCCCACTCGCAGGCCTCGAACTCGGGGTACTCGTTCATGAACGTGTTGTAAGCGTGGGGGTCCGTCGTGACGATGGAGTCGAACTCACAGTCCAGCATCGCTTCGGCGTTGTCCTCGACGAGCATCTCGTAGAGCCCTTCCTCGCCGACGCGGCGCACGTCGTTGCCGTCGGTCTGTTCGGCCTCGTAGAGGATGCCGTAGTCCACGTCGGCGGCCTCGAAGACGGTGGCGAGCGCCTGCGCAATCTTCTGGTTGCGCTCGTCGTAGCTCGGGTAGTCGCCGACGTACCAGAGGTACTCCACCGGTTCGTCGCGGGCGTCCGGCACCTCGAAGTCGAGGTCCTCGGTCCAGTCCGGCCGGGCGCGCTCGGGGTCGCCGAAGGTGTTGCCGTGCTGGAACACGTTCATCATCGCGTCCTGGACGTGTTCATCCATCTCGCCGGCCTCGGTGAGCCGGCGGTTCATCTCAGTGAACTGCGTGACGTGTTCGATGTCGACCGGACAGGCGTCCATGCAGGCCATACAGGACATGCAGGACTCCATCGTGTGGGCGTCGATGACCGAGGTGCCGCCGTCGGCGATGATAGGCACGTCCTCGCCGCCGGCGTCGCGCTCCTCGCGGTAGCGTTTCAGGTCGAGGATGACGTTCCGCGGGTCCAGCGGCCGCCCGGACGCTTTTGCCGGACAGACCGACGAGCACCGGCCGCACTTGGTACAGGCGTCGTGGTCGAGCAGTTGCTTCCAGGAGAAGTCGTCGATGTCGCTGGGACCGATGTCGTCGGGGTCAGCGTCGGCCGGGACGCCGGGTAGTCGCACGCCGGCTTTCTCGTCGCGGGCGACGAGGTTGGCAAACGACGAGAGCATGTGGAACGGCTTCGCGTACGGAATCCAGGCGACGAACCACAGCGCGACCAGCGAGTGGCTCCACCAGACGAACGGGTACGCACCCGCTGCCATTTCCGGTGTCATCCCGGCCATGACGAGCACTTCTTTGACCGACCAGCCGACGAAGCTCACCGTCTCGAAGGAGACGTCACGCACCGTCGAGGTGCCGAGAATACGGATGCCCTCGGTGAGGTAGCCGCCGACGCCCAGCACGAACAGCGCGCCCAGAAACAGGTCGTCCTCGCGGGAGGTGTGGCGGTCGTGGAGGCGGTCGAGCTTGCGACCGTAGCGCCGCCACAGCGCGACACCAACGCCGACGACGAACAGCAGCCCCATCGCGTCCATGACGAACGAATAGGAGAGGTAGAACTGGCCGACGAAGAAGGATTCACCGGTCAGCGGCCGATAGAGGTCCATGTCGATACCCAGAATCGTCGTCCCGATGAGCAGCGTCAGAAAGCCCCAGACGATGAACGCGTGCATCACGCCGGCGACGGTGTCGCGGTCCAACTGCTTCCGGTTCGACAGCGCCAACTGCGCCGCCGCGACCGTTCGCTGGGGCAACTCGTCCAGGCGGTCGAAGGGGTCATCGCTGCCCTGGGCATAGCGGGTGACGCGGTCGTACACACCGTACAGAAAGACGATGATGGCGAGCGCTGCCAGATAGTAGAACAGCGCTTTCCCCACGTCGCCGATACGCCAGAACGTCGGGCGCGTGGTCGTCTGGAGTATAGATGACATACGGTAACACGCGATTTGTGTCCGCTTAAATCTTGCCACGCCCCGTCGCAGTCTTGCGGGAATTAGGGACCTGTTGAAAGTTTCCTCGCGTTACGTTGCCCATCCGACAGATATATGACTCCCGAGAAGTAGTTTCATGTTCGATGGACGAGAAGACCGAAGAACTCCGTGACATCTTTATGGATGTCTCCGACGAGGAGGCTGTGACGGAGTCTCAGGAGGCGTCGAGAGGGTCCCTGGCCGATACTGACGAGGCCGGTGTCGCGGACCGACTCGGTGATGTAATCGCGCGGATGCGCGAGCGGTACGAGTTCCGAACCGACCTCGCCGACGAATCCCTGATAACAGTGGTCCGACTGTTCTACGAGGGGAGCGACGATGCGGCCATCGCGGCCGAAATCGGCGCGGACGAGCCTGACGTGGTGGAGGCGCGGCTGGACCTGCATCTCCTCCGCGACGAGGACACAGAGGCACCGTTCGACCTGGCCGAGTTCCGCCGCCGCGTCGCCGACGCCGACCCCGCTGTCACCGAACTCGCGGCCGAGTTCGACATCGACGAGTCCTGGGCCGCCCACTACCGTCGCGTCGTCGCCGCACAGGACGCCGCGCGCCGGGTCTCCCACCGGTTCCAGAGCGAGTTCGAGGACGTGCTCACCGACGCCGGGCTGTCGACACAGCACGCTGCCGGCCTCCGCGAAGACGGTCTCGACGAAGCCACTGAGGACATCGACTCGCTGGATTCCGGCGCTGACGTGTCGATGTAACTCTGGGCATTCTTTTACACTAGCTGTCGGCTGAGATGGCAGGGTTTTCTGGCTGTCCGAAACACGACCGTTCCGTCCCGCCGAACATTCTTGTAGTGGAACACGACCACGCAGAGCCATGCCGACCCACACGTTCCGAGAGCTAGAAACGGCCGCCTACTGCCCCCGGAAGCTCTACTACCGCCGCCGCGACGGGGCGAGCGAAATCCCCGACGAGATTGAATCGGTTCGCCGGCTCGCCCGTGATTACGAGCGGCTGCTGACCGACGACGCCGCCCTGCTGGCAGCCCCCATCGAAGTGGGTCCGGACGAGTACCGCGACCGGCTCAGAGGGCTTCGAGAGCGCCTGGCCGACTGGGACGCGCTGGTCGCCCCGGCGGCGACCGACGCGTATCTCGAAGGGAAGGACGCCCGCGGTATCGCACACAAGGTCGTCGCCGGGCGGGACGGTCCGGTCCCGTCGCTCGTCTTCGCCGGTCGGCCGCCCGAGGACGGTGTCTGGGAGCCCCAGACCGTGCGGTTGGTCGCCGCCGCGAAGGCGCTCTCTTGGGAGCGCGAGCGTGACATCGACATCGCCTACGCCGAGTATCCGGCATACGGCGTCATCCGGCGCATCGAGGTGAACGCACGGCGGGCCGGCGTCTACCGTCGGGCGGTTCGGACTGCCGACAGCATCGACGGCCCGCCCGGACGGGTACACAACGACGCGAAGTGCGAGCCCTGTGAGTTCAGCGACGACTGCGGGGTGAAGACGCGGTCGCTACGGTCGATGCTACGATAGGGCAGATAATCGCCCGGACAGCGGTGAGTGTCAGCCTTGGGCTTCGAGCCACGACTTGACGGCGTCAGCGTGTGCGCCGCGGCGGTGTATCGTTCCGGTGTCGACGTTCACCACCGTCGAGCCGGTCCCGCCGTCGGTTTCGCCGGCGTCGAGCACGACGGCGGCGCGCTCCCGGATGGTGTCGAGACCGTCGATGGTACGGGCGCTTGGGTTGCCGGAGATGTTGGCGCTGGTGGCGGTTAGCGGCCCGGTCTCGGCGAGCAGTTCGAGCGCGAGGTCGTGGTCGGGGACCCGAACCCCGACGCGGTCCCGGCCGGCGACCAGCACGTCCGGCACTGCGTCGCGGCGCTCGACGACGACGGTGACCGGGCCGGGGAGGAACTCGCGCATGAACGCCAGTTCGCGGTCGCTTGGGTGCGTGTACTCGCGGGCGGACTCGACATCGGGGACGGCCATCGACACCGGCTTGTCGCGCTCGCGACCTTTCGCCTCGAACACACGCTCGACGGCATTAGCATTGAGCGCGTCCGCGCCGAGGCCGTACACCGTCTCCGTGGGATAGACGACCAGCTCTCCGTCGCGGACCGCTGCCGCGGCGTCGTCGACTGTCGCCATCGTTAGAGCTGGGCTTCGACGTCGTCGTAGTCGGGGAAGTCGGGCCACTCCTCGGCGACCCACGCGTACTCGACGGTCCGGTCGCTATCGAGGACGAACACCGACGGGCGCGGTTCCTCGATTCCGGCCATCCCGTCGAGGTCCATGTCGATGCCGTACTGCTGTGCGACGCCGTTGGCCGGGTCCGAGAACAGCCGGTAGTCCCCCTCGATTTCCCGCTCTTCGAGCAGCTGCTTGTGCTCGTAGGGCGTCGAGATGGAGACGCCGACGACGGTGGCCTGCTCGTGCCACGCACGGTCGCGTATCTCGTTCCAGATGTACGTCGCCGGGAACGCGCCGTCCATCGCGTGGAACACGAGGACGACCCGGTCGCTGTCGGCACACAGCGACGAGAGCGACTCGTCCTCCCAGAACTCGTCGTTGACGAGCGGGCGTGTGAAATCCGGCGCGGTGTCGCCCTCGTCGGGATGGTCAACCGGGTCGAGGTCGACGACATCGAAGTCGAGGTCCATCAGGCCACACCCCCTGCGGTCTCCTCACCCTCGCCGTAGGTCCGCTCCAGATACGCGACGATGTTCGCGCTCTCGGACATCGTGACGCCGGTGTTCTCGTCGACGATGGCCGGGACGGTCCGCTTGCCGGACAGTCGCTTGACCACGTCACGGTCGGCGTGCATCGGCTCGACGAACCGCGACTGGTAGTCGAGGTCGTAGGCGTCCAGCTTCCGGACGACGCGCTCACAGAACGGACACGCCTGCAACCGGTACAGCGTGATATCGGACTCGCTCATACTCTGTGGAGTGATACGCGTGAAAGCCGGGTAAGGGCTTCGCTGACAACCCCTTCATGACAAGCCTTAATCCGCACCCATTACAACTTCGACCGTTGATGGCCCTGGATCCACCTGCGCCGTTTGAGCTGTCTACAGCGATGTTGCAGGGCGTCGAAATCGTCGGCGTCCCAATACCAAAAGACGCGGTGCTCGTCGCTGGTATTGTCACGCTCGTCGCACTGGTCGTCCTCTCGGCGTTCTTCTCGTCCTCAGAAATTGCGATGTTCTCGCTGCCTGCACACCGGACGGAAGCGCTCGTCGAGGACGCTGTCCCGGGTGCGAAGACGCTCAAACAACTCAAATCAGACCCCCACCGCCTGCTGGTAACGATTCTCGTCGGCAACAACCTCGTCAATATCGCGATGTCTTCCATCGCTACTGGACTCCTTGCGATGTACGTCGATAGTCAGGGGCTGGCTGTCGCCATCGCGACGTTTGGCGTTACCGCCGTCGTTTTGCTGTTCGGCGAGAGCGCGCCAAAGAGCTACGCGGTGGAGAACACCGAATCGTGGGCGCTGCGCATCTCCAAACCGCTCAAGGCTGCCGAGAAGGTGCTGCTCCCGCTTATCCTGCTGTTCGACTACCTCACGCGCGTCGTCAACAAAATCACCGGGGGCCGCTCCGCCATCGAGACCTCCTACGTCACCCGCGAGGAGATACAGGACATCATCGAGACGGGCGAGCGCGAGGGCGTCCTCGACGAGGACGAACGCGAGATGCTCCAGCGCACGCTGCGGTTCAACGACACTATTGCCAAGGAAGTGATGACGCCGCGCCTGGACATGACCGCGGTCGCCAAGGAGGCTTCTGCCGAGGAAGCCCTGGAGACGTGCATCCAGAGCGGCCACGCCCGCATCCCCGTCTACGAGGGGAGCCTGGACAACGTCATCGGCGTCATCCACATCCGGGACCTCGTTCGGGACCTCAACTACGGCGAGGCGGTGGCCCGCAACATGGACCTCGAAGACCTCATCGAGCCGACCCTGCACGTCCCCGAGTCGAAGAACGTCGACGACCTGCTGACCGAGATGCGGGCCGAACGCCTGCACATGGTCATCGTCATCGACGAGTTCGGGACCACTGAGGGGCTGGTGACGATGGAGGACCTGACCGAGGAGATTGTCGGCGAGATACTCGAAGGCGAGGAGGAAGAGCCGATCGAGTACGTCGACGACGACACAGTCACGGTCAAAGGCGAGGTCAACATCGAGGAGGTCAACGAGGCGCTGGACCTGGACCTGCCCGAAGGCGAGGAGTTCGAGACCATCGCCGGCTTCATCTTCAACCGGGCTGGCCGACTGGTCGAAGAGGGTGAGACCATCACCTACGACGGCGTCGAGATCCGCGTCGAACAGGTCGAAAACACGCGCATCATGAAAGCTCGCGTTGTCCGCCTCGAAACCGACGAAACCGAGTCGGTCGACGCCGAAGAGGTCACGGACTGAGCACTTGCGGGAGCAGTCGTTTTACGTCGGTCGCTGTTGACAGGGATGACATGGGTTATCACCACCTCGCAGTCGACGATATCGAGCCGACACCGGACCGACCCAGTGTCCAGCGCTCCATCAGTGACGCGGCCGGTCTCGAAAACGCGGCCGTGAACGTCTACGAGGTCGCTCCCGGCGAGGATATCCCGCTCGCGTACCACTACCACGATAATCAGGAGGAACTGTTCTACGTCCTCTCGGGGACGCTCGCCGTCGAGACGCCGGAGCAGACCTACGAGGTCGGCGAAGACGAGGCGTTCGTCGTCGAACCGGACAGCCCCCAGCGGGCGCACAACCCCGAGTCGGCGACCGAATCAGTACGGACGCTCGTCGTCGGCGCGCCCGCGGTGGACGACGTCCACCCGTACGACCCCGAGTAAGCCGAGCGTCGAGATCGTTCCGTTGGCCCGCTACTGGAGCGTAATGGCATAGGTCAGTGCGAACAGCAGTATCGCGCCGGTCGCGACGTTGATAGCCGTGAGTTCCGCCGCGCCGATGACGCTCAGCCCCCAGATGATAGTGGCCGCAAACACCGTCGAGAGCACGACGTTCATCGCGATGAGTACCCGCGGGTCACCCTGCGACCCGCTCGCCCCCTCCTCGAACCCGTTCGCGTCGCTCATGCCCACGAACACGGACGGGACGCCCCTTAGCTCTTTGGCAGCGCCTGGGGAGTTCGATACGCTCGCTCTAGCTGGCGGCGGCCGAGTCGCGCAACTAAACACGCTCGGTACCCAACACGGGCGTATGAACGTTCAAAACCGTCATGGGGACCCGGTCGACCCGGTCCCGTTTCTCGTCTGCACCATGACGGCGGTGATGCTGCTGTTCTCCGTCGGCCCGCTGTACGGCCTCGCGTACGGGCTGCCAGTGTGGGCCGGCCTGACCGTTGCCACAGCCGGGACCGTCGCTGTCGCCGCCGTCGCGTACCACCGGCTTGTCTGGACTGCGCCGCCGCCCTCGGTACAGATAGCCCCGGAACTCCGATTTCAGCGCCTCATTTACATCGGTATCGGCTTCGCTGTCTTGCTGGTCGGCGTCTCCGCCCCGCTGGCCCTGTGATTTACTACCCCGGTGTGTCTGTGGACTGGTATGCGCGAGGTCGAACGCTCTCGGTTCGTGCTGGCGCGGCCGCCGGCTGTCCACCGCACGCTCTCGCCGGAGGCGGTCGTCGCGGCGGAGGGGACGTTTACCGTAACGGCCGTCGAAGAGACTGACACGGGAACCCTGGTTACCGCCGCCGGCCCGGGAATGTCGGTCCCGCTACGCTTCGAGTCCCGGGAGGACGGCCTCCGGTACACTGCCGAGGGCGAGGTCGGCCCGTTTGACCATCTGGAGACCCAAGTCATCGTTACACCGGAGGAAAACGGGTCCCGCCTCACGATGCGGTCGACCGTCTCGCTGAACCTGCCGCTGCCCTTTGCCGACCGAATCGCCGCCTGGAAGCGCGGCAACGAACTGGAGCGGGCCATCGAAGACCTGGCGGCGGACGTGCCCGGGGCGTAAGCCGGCGGGTCAACGTGCTGGGTGTCGGTACGCGGCACTGAGCGACGTGACTACCGCTGGTCGTGAGACGACTGCACACAACCACGGTACGTTTAGTAGCCGTAATTTCAATATACGATCATGAGCATCCTCGACAGCGTCAAGGAGGCACTCACGTCAGAGTCGGACGCGAAGTCCCGCCCCGACGACGGGTCCAAGGGGGCGTACTGGTGTGACGACTGCAGCGTTCGCATCAGAGACGTCGAACTGGAGGGCGAACCGGTCTGTCCGGACTGCGGCGAGGAGATGCGCTTCGAGCGTGCGGCCGGTCGTGACTGTGCCTGCTAAGGGCTCCGGATAACCGTTTCATCCCCCTGTTCTGACGGGAACGGACCCGTGAGCGACTCGCTGTCCGTCCATTCTTCGTCCGTGACGAGCGCGCCATCGAGCGCCGTCCGAAGGGCGTCTTCGTCGTAGTCCGTCCCGATGAACACCAGTTCTGTCCGTCGGTCGCCGTGCTCGTCGTGCCAGTCGAGTTCCGGCCGGTTCGAGCGGTACATGTCCCGCTCGACTTCGGGGAGGCTCGCAATCCAGGGTCCCTGTGCCTCGGCCCGTATCGAAGGGCCGGCCTGGCCGATGACGACGCGGCGCTCGGTGCCCGCCAGCCAGACGGTGCCCTTCGAGCGGACGACACCTGACGGGAGGTCCCGCAACGCGTCGGCGAGTCGGTCGGGGTGGAACGGCCGGCGGCGGCGGTAGGTGAAGGAGGTGACGCCGTACACCTCCTCGGGGTGCTTGTGGTCGGCGTGTCCGTGGCCGGCGTCGTCCGCATCGCCCTCGGCACCGTGGTCGTGGCCATCTCCGCCGTGGCTGTGCCCGGCCTCGGCCAGCGCCCGCTTCCAGCCCGGCAGGTCGTTGATTTCGTGCTGGTCGAACAGCCCGCGGTCGAACAGCCGGTCGGGGTCGACCTGTGAGAAGGTCGTTCGGATAGTCTCGGCGTCTGGCTGGAGCGCCCGCACCAATCCTTCGGCCTCGTCGAGTTCCGCGTCGGAGCAGAGGTCGGCCTTGTTCAGGAGGACGACGTTCGACAGTTCGACCTGTTCGACCATGAGATCAGAGAGGGGGCGGTCGGCGTCGTCGGCCGCTGCGCCGTCGCCATCTCCGTCGGCGTTCGCTTCTACAGTACCGCGACGCGCCGGCGTCTCGCCGGCGAATGCGTCGAGGAACAGTCGGGTATCCAGCACGGTCACGAGCGTGTCGACGCGATAGAGCGCGGCCACGCGCGATTCGGTTGTGAACAGCCGCGCGACGGGCGCTGGCTCGGAGATGCCAGAGGACTCGACGACCAGCGCGTCGAAGTCCCGATTGTTCGCCAGCCGGACGACTGCCGTTTCGAGATCGTCCTGCAGTTCACAGCAGATACAGCCGTTCGAAAGCTCCGCGACGCCGTCGTCGACGTCCAGTTCGGATCCCTCGGCGATCAGTTCCGCGTCGACGTTGACGGTTCCCATGTCGTTGACGAGGACGGCGATGTCGCGGTCGCCGGCCTCGGTCAGCAGGTGGTTCAGCAGTGTCGTCTTCCCGGCCCCGAGGCTTCCGGAGAGAATCGTGACGGGAATTGTGTCGCGCATACCTCCCGTTGTGGGCCGCCTCCCTTCAAATCGCGCCTCGTTTCCGGGAGCCGAACACGACCGCTGTCCCGCCAGAGCGCGTGGGCACTATCGACGGGTAACTGCGACAGCTTTTACTCCGTGCCTCTCGCACACACGACCCACGATGGAACTGGCCGACCGAATCGAGCGCTTTCGCCGGACGCTGCGGGAGTGGGCCCGCGGCCTGTACCACGGCATGATAACGCACCCGGCCTACGAGAAAATCGAGAAGGAGGCCGAGGACATCGAGGACGCGTTCATGCTGGCCTGTTTCCCCGACGCCTTCGGCATCCCGTCGCCGGTGTCGTACTACACCGCCGAACTGCTGCCGTACCTCGAAGACACCTTCGAGGCCTGGGAGCGGCGGCTGTGGGACCGGGGGTCGTACATCGAACGCAAGGGCCAGCAGTACCACTTCTGATGGAACCGTTCGTCTTCTTCGGCGGCAAGGGCGGGGTCGGCAAGACCACCGTCTCCTGTGCCTACGGCGTCAAATCCGCACGTTCGGGCCTCGACACGCTCGTCGTCTCGACGGACCCGGCCCACTCGGTGACCGACGTGTTCGACCAGCCCTTCAGCGACGACCCCGAATCCGTCGAGGGTATCGACGGTCTCGACGCGATGGAAATCGACCCCGAAACCGAGACCCAGCGCCACCTCGACGGCATCCGTAACGACCTCTCCGAGCAGGTGTCGGCAGCGATGGTCAACGAAATCAACCAGCAGCTAGAGATGGCCCACCAGACGCCGGGGGCCTACGAGTCGGCGCTGTTCGACCGCTTCGTCGACGTGATGCGCAACGCCGACCCGTACGACCGGGTCGTCTTCGACACGTCGCCGACCGGCAGCACGCTCCGCCTGCTCGGCCTCCCGGAGTTCCTCGAGGGGTGGATCGACCGGCTGATGCACAAACGCGAGAAGAGCATCGACCTCTTCGAGAAGGCCGCCATCGGGAACAACGAGCCCCGGCGCGTGATGGACGGCGACCCGGTGCTGGCCCGCCTGCAAGACCGCAAGGAGTTCTTCGAGTTCGCCAGCGGCGCGTTGCAGTCCGACGCCGCCTTCTTCCTCGTGCTCAACCCCGACCAGCTCTCGGTCAACGAGACGCGGCGCGCCATCGCCGAGATGCGGGAGCGTGACCTCTCGGTTCGGGGCCTCGTCGCCAACAAACTCACGCCCGAGCCGGACCCCGACGAGGACGGCCGCGGGGCCCGGTATCTCCGAGACCGCGTCGCGACTGAGAACGAACGGCTACAGGAGGTCCGAGAGACGCTCGACCCGCCGCTGGTCGCGGAAATCACGACCCGCACGGCGGAGGTGAAAGGCGACCTGCTCGACGATGTCGCCGCCGAATTCGACGTCGAGACGGACGCCGAGGCACCGACGTTCGTCTGAGCCGGCGACCCGCCGCTCATGTGTGGGCCGCGCATAACCGATAAGTAATCAGATATTAGATTTTCGTTGATAGTCGAAGCCGTGTGACCGAGCGTATTCTGACGGATTTGAGATATATAAGAAAAATATAATAACTATTAATAGCTTGATGTTGGTTACCATTCATGCACATACATGACACAGGTAATCTGGATCGTCCTGGCAGTACTGGTGACGTTCAGCGTGGGGTACCTGGGGTATTCGAAGTACCTCGCGCGGTTCCTCGAACTCGACAACGCCAACGAGACACCGGCACACAAGTACGAAGACGGGCAGGAATACGTCCCGTCGAAGAAACCGGTATTGCTGGGTCACCACTACTCCAGTATCGCGGGTGGGGCACCGATTGTCGGACCGATTACTGCGGGGGCCATCTGGGGGTGGGTTCCCGCACTACTGTGGATCGCTATCGGCAACCCACTGATGGGTAGCGTCCACGACTTCGTCTCGCTGTCGGGCTCGCTCCGACACGAGGGGAAGTCCATCGGCTACATCGTCGGTGAGTACGTCGGCGAGGGCGGAAAGAACATGCTGCTGTGGTTCGCGTTCCTGACGATTATCCTCGTCGTCGCAGTGTTCGCGCTGGTGGTCGGGATCGTGTTCAACGCCTACCCCGAGGTGGTGACGGCGTCGCTGGTCTACATTGCCCTCGCGCTGGCGTTCGGCGTGTACCTCTACCAGCTCAACGGGCCGTTCATCCTCGGCACAGTCCTGTTCGTCGCAGGCGTTTTCGCCGGCGTCTTCGCTGGGATTCAGTTCCCGATTGCCCTGTTCGAACCGACGGCCGAACGGACCGCGGAGATGTCCGTCATCGTGTTGCTCGGCGGGAGCGGTTCCTGGGTGCCTGGCGCGAGCGCGCTGGGCGGCAACACTGCGGCGTGGATACCGGTCATCATGGCCTACGCCGCCGTCGCCAGCGCGCTCCCGGTGTGGGTGTTGCTCCAGCCGCGTGACTACCTCTCCTCGTTCCTGCTGTACACCGGTGTCGGCGGCGCGCTGCTCGCCATTATCGTCGGGACCATCCTCGGCTCGTCGAGCCAGCCGCTGGTCATCGACAGCTCGCTGGGTGCCTTCAACGGCTTCTGGGGCGTCGAGGGTGCGGGTCTGTACCCGCTGTTCCCGCTGCTTTTCATTACCATCGCCTGTGGAACCATCAGCGGCTTCCACTCGCTGGTCTCCTCCGGGACGACGGCGAAGCAACTCGATAAGGAGACCGACGCCCGCCTGATCGGCTACGGCGGGATGCTCGGTGAGGGGCTGCTCGCGGCCGTCGCGCTGTCGACGCTCGCGGTCGCCGGCTTCCCCGACCCTGCGGGCGGTATTGGCGCGGCGCTGCCGAACTTCGCGACGGGTGGTGGCATCATCCTGACGAGCCTCGGCCTCCCACAGTCCTTCGGCGCGCCGTTCATGGCGCTCGTTCTCGTGAGCTTCCTGCTTACGTCTACTGACACGGCTGTCCGGCTCGGCCGCTACATGATGGAAGAGATCGTCGGTCTGCCGGCCGGCCAGACATCGACTGGCCTCGACGTGGGCGGTGGCATCCGTTCGACGCTGGGCGAACTCGGCCGCGGTCGGTACACGAACCCGATCATCCAGTGTGGCCTCGCGTACGTGATGGTCATCTCCGGCCAGTGGGTCGTCCTGTGGGCGCTGTTCGGCGGTGCGAACCAGCTGCTGGCCGCGCTCGCACTGCTGACCGCGACGGTCTGGCTGGCTAACTGGGACAAGAGCAAACAGCTGTACTCCACGGGCGTACCGATGGCCGTCATGGTGGCGATAACCGTGCTCGGCCTCGGCTGGCTCGCGTTCTACCAGAACATCTACCAGACGATTATCGTGGGCGGTGCGAGCGGTGTGAAACTGTTCGCAACGATTATCCAGACGCTTCTGGCACTGACCCTCATCGGCCTCGCTCTGGCGCTGGTCAAGAAGGGGTACGACAACATCAGCACCGTCCGCGAGAGCTACGGCGGCGGTGCCGTCGAACCGAGCGACGACTGACGCAACCGATCTCTTCTCCGTTTTTTCGGCGCTGACAGCGACTGCTACCCGAGCGTCATTTCCAGAACCGCTTGGCGAGCCGCGAGAGAACTCCTTCCTCGGGCCGGGTCA
Organism: Haloarcula hispanica ATCC 33960; assembly: GCF_000223905.1. Classification (NCBI taxonomy): domain Archaea; kingdom Methanobacteriati; phylum Methanobacteriota; class Halobacteria; order Halobacteriales; family Haloarculaceae; genus Haloarcula; species Haloarcula hispanica. Next base: position 2,895,018 of record NC_015948.1, on the reverse strand, counting down.
CGTCCTCCCAGAGGACGAACGCCTCGACCACATCGGCGGCCTCGCCGGCGACGGCTTCCTGCTCGTCCGGAACGACGACACCAAGGTTGACCTCGTAGTGACCGTAGTAGCCGTATTTCAACAGCGTGCGCTCGCGCTGGCCATCGACGAACGACCGGACTTCCTCGGGCAGTTCGTCGGCGACGAGGACGAACGTGAAGTCGGTGCGGTAGTGCTCCTCGTTCGGCGTGACCCGTTTGTCGGCCAGGTCGTGGCCGAGTTCGACCAGCCGCTTCAGTTCGCCGACCGTCGGCCGGTCGACGCGGCGGGCGTAGAGGTACTCCTCTGATTCGTGGTCGCCGTAGGACAGCGCCGGGTGGAAGAACTGTTTCTGATTGAGGATCCGCATCTCGCCGTAGAGGTCCCAGCGCTCGCCGCGGAGCCGGTGGTCCCGCTCCAGCGTGTAGTTGTACATCAGGCGGTCGCTCACCCGGTCGAAGTACGGGTCGTCCGTCCAGTGTGGGACCTCCTCGATGATTTCGTCGGGCAGCTCCGATTTCGGGACCGCCCCAGTGACGGGGTCCTCCCAGTCGTCCGCACCGTAATTCGGGGGCCCCTTGACTGACCCGGGCTCTGTTTCCTCGCTCATCCTGCCGAATCCCGTGGGCGTTCAGTTCGCACCGGCCCTATGCCGCGGTAGCTCATACCATGCCGATACCGTGTCGGAGTCTTAAGCGCGTCGGTCAGTCGACGGTCGTTCACGGGCCGTACACGACCGCCGCGGCAGGTTTTTGACGCTGGCTTCCGAAATACTCACTAACAATAATGGCGAAAGACACCGAGGCCTGCGGCCGCTGCTCGATGACCGTCGTCGTCGACGCTGTCGACGAAACTGCGGACGAACAGCCCCACGACCCCTTCGGCGACGACCGCATCGAAGTCAACCAGCGGGACATCGAGCGCGTCTCGCCCGAGGCCTGGATGGACCGGCTCTCGACCCGCGTCAACGAGGCCGTGAGTCGCTACGTCTGGGGTCGCTAAGCGAGTCAGAGGAGTGCGTCGATAATCCAGAAGAGGCCGTAGCTCAGTCCGAACGCCAGCGCGAGCGACCCGATCCAGGCCAGCACTGTCTTGCCCATCTTCTCACGACTGACTTCGCCGCCGCCGGCGGCCGCGCCGGAGCCGACGATGGCGGAGACGATGATCTCGTTGAACGACACTGGAATGCCGAAGAAGACGGCCGCCTGCGCGATGATGAAACTCGGAATCAACGCGCCGATGGAGCGTCGCGGGCCGAGCGAGGAGTAGTCCTGTGCCAGCGCTTTGATCATCCGCGGCGCGCCCGTCCAGGACCCGATGAGGAGGCCGAGTCCGCCGAACAGCAGGACCCCGGTGATGGGAATGGCCGCCGTCGGCCCCTCACCGAGTAGCGGGACCAGCGGCCCCAGCGCCAGGCCGACCTGGCTCCCGCCGGCGGAGAAGGCCACCAGTCCACCCATCACCAGCAAGAAGTGCCGCTGCCCGGCGGCTGCGTCCGCTCTGATGTCCAGGTACAGCAGTCCCCCGGCAAGCACCCCGGCAAGGAGCGATACGACGACCATCGACGGAAATATTGGCGTCCCAGCCGCTCGTGCGACGGCGCGGGCGACCGACGCCTGCCTGCTGCCCGGCGCGAGGAGCACGAACTCGATGTTCGCCAGAATCACACCGACCAGCCCGCCCAGCAGCGGTACGAGCCGTTCCTCGGTCGTGGTCTCGTGTCGGAGCGACCACGCCGTCCCGAAGGCGATGCCGCCGCCGACGAAGGGCGTCAGGACCCACAGCGAGACGATTTCGAGGTACTTGGCCGTCGCCGGCTGGCCGCCCATCGCCAGTCCGACGCCGACCACCGCACCGGTGACGGTGAACGCCGTCGCGATGGGGTACCCAGTGAAAATCCCGATGGCGACCAGCACCGCCGCGGTGATGAGGGCGACGATGGCGGCGATAGCCGAGAGGCCGCCGCCGCTCGGGAACAGAACGAGTTCGCTCCCGACAGCCTCCGTGACGTTGGCCCCCTGCAGGACCGCGCCGGCCAGCCCGAGGATGCCGACGAAAAACCCGGCCCGCATCACCGAAATCGCGTTCGCTCCGACGGCCGGCGCGAACGGAGTGGACCCGGACGACCCGGCACCGATAGCCCAGGCCATGAACAGACTCGCGGCTGACGCGACAACAAGCGTCGCAATCGTACTCGTCGCGACCATCTGTCACGGCGTTTGCCCCGGCCTGCAATGAGCCTACCGTTCGCGCGCCTTCGCGAGGCCGACTGCCGACACCGACGCGGTCGTCACGGGCAAACGTTCAGGTGCCAGCGCGTGGTTCGGTCCCGTATGTCCGCCACTGAAGAGACTGTTCGCGTCTGGCTGGTCGAACGAACCTACTCCGACGACGAACAGAACCTCATCATCCTCACGTACGCGACGCCCGACGGCGAACAGTACTTCCGCAAGGAGCGCGCTTTGACCTCGTTTTCAGATGTGCGGGAGACGACGGCCGCCGTCGACGCCGACCCGGACAACCTCGGCTCCGTCGAGGACGAGGACCTTCGGGCGCAGTACGCGGCCGAAGCGACGCGGATGGCCGAGAAACACGACCCCGACGACGCTATCTGACCGTCTGTGTGGCCACGCTTGCGCTTCGTTCGTTTTCGCCTCTCGGACCCAAAACCGGTGCCGCTCGCCCGGCGGCGAGCTCAGTTCGTCTTCGCATCGGTCTCCTCGCCCGGCTCTGTCGCATCCACACCTTCGGCAGCCTCCACAGCTTCGGTGACCTTCTCGGTGTCGACGTGCCAGCGGTCGACGGCCTGCTCGAAGTCGGCGAGCTTGTTGGAGACGCGCATCTTCAGGTCGTCGTCGTTGACGTTGACCTCGAAGACGTACTCGGGGCGGTCGCCGTCGCCGACGCGGCGGAGGTTCGCGCTGATGAGGTCGTTGTCGAAGTAGTAGGGCGCGATCTGTGTCATCACGTTGCGGTAGACGGTGTCCTCGACCTTCCGCAGGGCCTTCCGGCTGGCGGAGTCGGCCGCGCGGGCCACGTAGTCGACGGACTCGCTCCATCGCTCCATCGCCTCGTCGGGCTCGTCGAGGTTTTCGTAGGACTCGCTGAGCTTTTCCCCGGCGGTCTGGAGGTCCTCATCGGGGCCTTTCCCCGCTTGCTCTCCTTTGCCTTCGTCGACGCTCGCCTGGTCGGCGGTTTTCTCGTTGACGTCCTCGTCCAGTCGCTCGTGGCTTTTCGGTCGCCACTCGTCGAACTCACTGAGGGCGTCGTTGTCGACATCCTCGTCCGAAGCGATGTCTTTCAGCGCCTGCGTGATGCGCTCGCCGTGCTCGACGATGTCGACCCAGCCGCCCTTCGTCTTGAATCCTGAAACGCTCTCTTCGATGTCTGCCATGGTATAATAGATCGGTCTATGACAGCCGCGGGACCTGCTGCAGTGGGCTGTCCATCTGTACACAGCGGATTGCTGCTCAGTAGGGTTAAACGTTTCCGCCATGGCGGTAGACATGATACTTACCCGCTCTACTCCTCCCCAGCCCTCGATATCGGCACGCAGACGGCGTGCTGGCACTGCATAGCGACCCGCCCGCTCGGCCCGCTTCGCCCAACACCGAACGGCTGCTTATAAGGATTGCACCCGAACGGTTGTACGATGTCATCCGCACTATTCGTCGTAAGCGAACACGGGTACTGGGGCGAAGAATGTATCGAGCCGCTGACAACACTCTCGGACGCCGGTCTGGATATCACGGTGGCGACACCGACCGGCGAGCCACCGGTGCTTGACGAGCGCTCCGTCGACCCGGAAGAAGTCGGCGAGGACCTCTCGGAGCACGTTCGGGAGGTCCACGAGACCGATGAGCGCCTGAACAACCCGATTCCGCTGGCCCAGGCTGACGCCGAGGACTACGACACCGTCGTGTTCCCCGGCGGCCACGGCGCGGAGTGGGATATCACGCAGGACGTCCACGCCCGCGAACTGCTGCGCGAGAGCGTCGCCGGCGACGACGGCAAGGCGCTCGTCGTCTGTCACACGGTCGGGATTCTGGCGTTCACCAGAAACGCTGACGGCGAGTTCCTCGCCGACGGCCGCTCGGTCACCGGCTTCCCGAACGCCTGGGAGGAAGGCATCGTCGACGAGAACGACCTACTCCCCGACGGCCGGAAGCTCCCGTACTGGGTCGAAGACGAAGTGAAGGCTGTCGGCGCTGACTGGGACGCCGAACTCGACGCCGACACCAGCGTCACGGTCGACGGCGACCTCATCACGGCTCGTGGCCCGCCGTCGTCGGCTGCGGCCGCCCGGACGCTCCTCGACGAACTCGGTATCGAGACGTCCGCGTAACGGGGTCCGGAACGTCAGCTACTGACACACGTCAAAGAATCCGAATTTCTCCGAACAAAGGACATCTCGCCCGGTCGAGTTATCCCGTCCGGTCGTCGTCCCCGAGAATACGTTGTCATACGGTATCGCACGATATAGTCAAATAACGACTGTGTACTAGCTAACCTTCTTGAAGGCCCCGTGCAACGTAGACATACGTATGACTAACAACTCCACGCGCAGGCGGTTCCTCAAGACAGCAGGCGTTGCAGGTGTCGCGGCACTCGCCGGTTGTGGCGGCGACGGTGGCGACGGCGGGTCGACCGAAGGCGATGGCGAGATGACTGACGGCGACGGTGGGACGACTGAGGGCGACGACATGACCGAAGGCGACGGCGGTGACACGGAGACACGCCTCTCGTGGCACGCCGGTGGGACCGGTGGGACCTACTTCCCGCTCTCGAACGAGTTCAAGACGGTCGTCGAGGACAACACGGACTTCACGCTGAACGTCCAGTCGACCGGTGCAAGCGTCGAAAACGTCGGCAGCCTCGCCAACGGCGACGCCGACTTCGCGCTCATCCAGAACGACATCGCCTCGTTCGCGAAGAACGGCACCGGCATCGATGCGTTCCAGGACAACGCCATCGAGAACCTCCGCGGCGTTGCGACCCTGTACCCCGAAACGATCACAGTCGTCACCCTCGCGGACACGGGCATCACGCAGCTCTCCGACCTCGAAGGCACGACCATCAACACCGGCGACCTCGGGAGCGGGACCCAGGTCAACGCGCTCCAGATTCTGGAGTCGGTCGGCATCTCAGACTTCACCGAGCAGAACGCCTCGTTCTCCCAGGCCGCTGACCAGCTCCGGAACGGCGACATCGACGCCGCGTTCGTCGTCGGCGGCTGGCCGGTCGGTGCTATCGAGGACCTTGCGAACACGAACGACCTCGTCATCGTCCCTATCTCTGGCGACAACCGCGACGCAGCGAAAGAGGACGCGTCCTGGTTCGCCGACGACACCATCCCCGGCGGCACCTACACCGGTGTCGACGAGGACGTCGAAACAATCGCTGTGCAGGCGATGATCGCGACGAACGCCGAACAGCCCGAATCGACGGTTGAATCCGTCACCGCGGCTATCTTCGACAACGTCGACGACCTCTCGATCAAGACGGACTTCATCAGCAAGGACTCCGCACAGGACGGGATGTCCATCGAACTCCACCCCGGTGCGGCGACCTACTTCGACGCGTAACGCCGACTGACGCCATCCGTATCGTTCACTATCCGTCTTCTATTACCCAGCAACCGGAATGAGACGACGATACGTCGCCACCGCGGTGCTCGTTTCCCTCCTCCTCATCGGGACTGTAGCGGCGCTACCCGGCGGCCGTGCACTGGTCGTTGCGGACGCCGAGACCGGCGAACAGTATCTTACGGTCCCAGTCGAGGACGGAACGACTGTCGCGCTGGAATACATGCATAGCGTCGAAAAAACGCGTGTCTACGACGAGTACACGGTCCGTGGCGACCATCTCGAAATGACCCGCATGGAGTTCGAATCGTTCGGCTGGGGGCTCCCGAGCGGGGCCAACGTCACCCGCGAAGACGGGGTGTACGTCTTCGACCCACCGGGCAACTACACGCGTGTGACAGTCTCTCCCGGTGATGTTGCAGGGCATAAACTTCACGTCGGAGCCGAAACCTACGATTTGGTAGCCCGCACCAACGGCCGCTCGGTCCATCTCTACGTGACTCAGCGTTCGGCGTTCGGTGCTGCGAAAGACCAGCTCAACACATGACTGACGACACACGACCTGACGACGGCGGGGAGGCCGTATCGGACGAGGAAGTCGACGAAGTACTGCAGGAGATTGAGCGAAAACGCTCCCTCAGGGGCTGGGCGCTCGTCCTCGTCGCGCTCATCGGTATCTCCTTTTCGGTGTTTCAGATGTGGCTCGCGGCGAAAGGGTTCGTCCTCTCGCTCTCGCTTCCGGGTGTTGTCAGCGACCCGGACCAAGCCACCGAGGTCGTGTTCGCGTCGCTGCAACTGCTCCAGATAAACGCCGTCCACGTCTCCTTCGGCCTGATCCTGACGTTCCTCCTCTATCCCGGCAGCACCGGCGACGGTCCGCTCTCCCGGCGCTGTATCGCGCTCGGGTCGCTGGTCGACGAGAAACTCGGCGCGGAGCATCCGGTATCTCGCGTCGTTCACGCTATCGGCGACGCGCTCGCCTGGGCGTTTCTGGACGCCGAAATGGACCGCGTGACGCCCTCTGATTTCGTCTTCATCGCGCTGTCGGTGCTGTCGGCCGCGTACTTCGTTACTGACTTCGACGAGATTCAGCGGATGCGTGCGCTGGGACTTGAACGCGGCCGACCGATTCAGGAAGTGTTCACCTTTCTAGAGCCGATGGCGGGGCTTCTCGGGCCGCTCGCCGATACCTCCTACGCGTTCGTGCTCGGCGCGGTCGGCGTCCTGCTCGTCCTCGAAGCGACCCGCCGGGCCATCAGCCTCTGGCTGATGGTCATCGTCGCGGCGTTCATAGTCTACGCCCGCTTTGGCGTCCTCATTCCACAGGACGCCGCCTACGTCGGCGTGCTCTCCATCCCGGAACTGTCCTGGCCGTCTATCATCCAGAACCTCTGGTACAACACGGAAAACGGGGTGTTCGGGATTCCGGTCACCGTCTCCGTGCAGTTCATCTACATCTTCATCCTCTTTGGCGCGTTCCTCGAGATGTCCGGCGCGGGGAAGTGGTTCATCGACCTCGCGTACGGCGCAACGGGGACACGAAAGGGCGGCCCGGCGAAGGCATCCATTCTCGCCAGCGGATTTATGGGAACCATCTCCGGGTCTTCGATTGCGAACACGGTGACGACCGGTGCGTTCACGATTCCGCTGATGAAGCGGTCGGGCTACTCGCCGGAGTTCTCCGGCGGCGTGGAGGCCTCTGCCTCCTCGGGCGGCCAGATTCTCCCTCCGGTGATGGGGGCCGCCGCGTTCCTCATCGTCCAGTACACGGCGACGCCGTTCGCCGACGTCATCGTCGTCGCGACGATTCCCGCCATCGTCTTCTTCTTCGGGGTCTGGGTGATGGTCCACTTCGAGGCGGTCAAGGAGGACATCGGTGGCCTCGACTCTTCGGAACTGGTGAACATCCGTAGCCACCTCCGGAGCGGATGGTTCTACCTCGTCCCGCTCGTTCTTTTGCTGTACTACCTCATCATCGAGCGGCTGTCTGTCGCCCGCTCGGCGTGGTTTACGCTCATCGCAATCGGAGCCCTCATCGCACTTGTAGCGGCCTACAGCGACGAGACGCGGGCCCGGCTCGGCATTACACTTGCGTCCCTCTTCGGGCTGACGACGCTCACGCAGTACTTCACTGGACAAGGCATTTTCGGATACCTGTTCAATCGGTTCGTACAGGCCACTACGGCATTCCCGCCGCTGTTCAACCGCATCGATGGCCTCGTCGCGGCAGACCTGGCAGCGGAAGGGGCGCTTGCACTGCCCGGCCCACAACCGCTTGGTGCCGCGTTTTCCGCGGCGCTCGGCAATGTCGGCACGTTGATCATCCTCGCCGGCGTCCTGACGCTGATTACCCGGCCCAGACTCGACTCGCCGCTGCTGTCGTTCGACAATGCCGTCGACGACGCCGCCGAAACGACGTCCGATGCTATCGGCCGTCCAGAGTTGGCTTCGAACGGACTGTACAAGCTCGGTGTTTTCCTCGGGAAATCTATGGAAAGCGGGGCCAGAACCGCCGTTCCAGTCGTTATCGCCGTCGCCGCTGCCGGCATCATCCCGGGTGTCATCAGCGTCTCCGGCCTCGGCCCGAACCTCGTCTCGCTCATCACGGCCGTCGCGGGCGGGTCGCTCGTCTTGCTGCTAGTCGTCACCGCGTTCTCGTCGATTATCCTCGGGATGGGGATGCCGACGACGGTGACCTACATCATCCTCGTCTCTCTGCTCGCGCCGGCGCTGACCGAGTTCGGCGTTCCGCTGCTCGCGGCGCATCTGTTTATCCTCTACTTCGGCGTCATCGCCGACATCACGCCGCCGGTCGCGGTGGCCGCCTACGCTGCCTCGGGCGTCGCGAAGTCCGATGCCTTCGAGACCGGTATCGAGGCGTTCTCGCTGTCGCTCAACAAGGCCATCGTCCCGTTCGCGTTCATCGTCACGCCGGGCATCATCCTGTTGCGGCGCAACCCTGACGCTGCCACCCTCGACATCGGGGACAAATACCGGGTCGTCGGGACCGCGGACCTCCTCGATGTCGGCTACGCGATCCCCGAGATTCTCATCCCCGTGATCGGCGTCTTCCTCGGCGTCGTCGCACTGGCCGCGACAGTCATCGGGTTCGCGTACGCGCCGGTCTCCCGTGGCGAGCGGGCAGCGTTCGCGTTCAGTTCGCTCCTGTTGATGGCTCCTGCGCTCGCTGTGTCCGGGGTGTACGACCTCCTCGGACTCGTCGGCATCGTCGGCGGCGAGATGACGGTCCTGCTCGACGTTGTACTCCGCGGCGTCGGCCTCGCCCTGTTCCTCTTCCTCATGGCGAAGAACCGCCAGCGCGGCGGTGACCCTGCGGTACGGTCCGGCACGGCTGAGCCGGCGTGAGTGAGAACCGTTTAACCCATCGGGGGTCAACGGGCACGATATGCCAATCGAACAGCGCGGCGACGCCTCCGTCGTCACGCACGCGCTGGCGCGAGATGAACTGACACGGATACGAAACGTCGAGACCGAACAGGTCGCGTTCCGGAAGGGACTGGTCCGTCTCGGCCGCATCTGTGGCTACGAGATCATCGACGGTCGGATGGAGACCGAGTACACGGAGGTCCAGACGCCGCTGACTACGATGATGGGCGAACGCGTCAAGGGACTCGATGACGTGGTCATCGTCAACGTCCTTCGTGCGGCGACGCCGTTCGTCGAGGGACTGCTCAAGGCGTTCCCCCGCGCCAGGCAGGGCGTCATTTCTGCCAGCCGCGACGAGGAAGCCGGGATGAACGACGACGGCGAGTTCCCCATCTCGGTCGACTACGTCAAACTGCCCGAAATCACCGAGGATGACACCGTCATCATCGCGGACCCGATGCTTGCGACCGGGTCGACGATGACGACGGTGCTCGACTACATCACCTCAGAGAAGACCGAACCGGAGAACCTGCTCGTTCTGGCTGCGGTTTCCGCGCCGGAGGGTATCGTCCGCGTCTCGGAGTCCCAGTCGGACGCAGACATCATCAGCGTCGCTATCGACGACGAACTCGACGAGGACGGGTTCATCGTTCCGGGACTCGGCGACGCCGGTGACCGGGCTTTCCGGACGACGTAAGCGGTCGCGGCCCGCTCGACCTATCGGTTGAGGGACGAAACGTTTTTATCTGTGGCCCGAATCAGCCGATGATGTCGCGATTTTCCGTCTGTACCCAGCTGCTGTACCCCCTTCCTTCACATGGAAACCGACAGACGGCAGCGTAATTTTGGTCCAGTTGAAACGAGAGTGACGGCCGTGAACCGCCCCGCGGTGACCGGGCGTGGCTCCTGTCGGACGGTACTGGACCGGGAGGCTTTCGTACTGACGGCACGGCAACCCCGTATGGTTCGACGACGATACCGCGTTGCGGACACTGCCCAGCAGCTCGTCGGGGGGTTCCTGCTCGCGGGGCCGTTCGTCGTGACTGAGGAGGTGTGGGTGCTGGCCGAGAATATGTCCTGGTATCACGCGGTAGTCGTCGTCGGTATCGTGTTCGCTATCGGCTACGGGGCGCTGTACAAGGCCGACGCCGGCCGAGACATCGACACCGAGGCGGAGGTGGCCGGTATTCCAGTCCGGTTCGTCTCGCTGATGATTGTAGCGTTCGGTTCGGTCGCCATCCTCGCGACAGCTTTGACCGCCCCGGACACGTTTCTCGTCGACGGCGGGATTCTGGCGGACCCGACGCCGATGGCCGTCACTCTGACGACCCTGAAGGCGATCATCGTCGGTGCGATTTTCAGCGTCGTCGGGGCTGCGACGGCGGACAGCGTGTTCTGACCGCGACCCGCACACTTAATTGGGTGCCACTCTCCTTGATGTGCATATGGAGTATACGCTGGCTATCGACAACGCACCGGAGACCGTTCCGGGTGGCACAGGGGTACTGCTCCTGCATCCGAGTACCGGCGAGACGGACCGACTCGACACGGATTTCCTCGCAACCGACACGGATTCGATGCTCGTCATCTCGACCCGGACCACCGCCCGAGAGGTCAAGCAGAAACTGGAGTACTACGAGGTTGACGAGTCGAAGGCGACCATCCTCGACACGCTGTCGGTCGAACGCGGCTATACCCGTCGCCGCTCCGAGGGGGTTCGGTACGTTTCTGCCCCGGACGACCTGTCCGGCATCGTCTCGGAGACCGAGACGTTCTTGCAGGAACACGACGGGAAACTCCGCGTAACGTTCGACTCCCTGACGGAACTCATCTACTACGCCGACGAGGACGGCGCGCTCTCGGCCGTCGAAGACATCCTCGACCTGCTTGCGGAGTACGACGCCGTCGGGATGTTCCACCTTGCCGACGAGGTCCACGACGAGGAGACGGTCGCGGCGTTCCGGGAACTCTTCGACGGTGTCATCGAACTGTCCGAGGACGGAACCATCACCAGTTCCTTCGAGGAGTAACCGGACACGCGCTCCTGAATCCGCCGCTCCTCCGATGAAATTGTGGCAGCCGGCCGACACTACTTCGCCCATCGAACACCCCGATGGCGTCCCTCCCTCTCGAATGAAACGGTGTTTTCACCCGGCAGCGACGCCAACACCCCGTATGTCAACTCTTACCAGACCAACAACAATTAAGAGGGTATGACCCACATACAGGGTTGTATGCCGGAATGCCAGAACTGCGGTAATTTTGTAACGGCTGACTACGCGCGTGTGTTCACGCCGAACGGGGTCGAAAAGCCCAGGGTCTGTCCGCAGTGCGAGGACAAGATTCGCGACGGGGCAGACGTCCGTGAGGCCCGGTCCACACGTCGCGGATAGAACCGATCAGGAACTGCCGCCCTGTGACCTGACGGTTGCGGGGACGTTTTCCTCGCCGGCTGCACTCGCTACCAACCGTTGTTTTGCCGGGACTCCTGTTTCAGGCTCTAGACTACTGCGTCTGTCAGGCGCGCCCGTGCCTCCTCGAACACCGCGTCAGCACGGTCTGGGTCGCGGGCCTCGGCGGTGATCCGAACGAGCGGCTGGGTCCCGCTGGCCCGCAGGAGGAACCACGCGTCGCCGAGGTCGACCCGGACCCCGTCGAGCGTCGTCACGTCGTCGTAGGCGTCAGTCACCGTCTCTCGAACGCGGTCCATCACAGTCTCCTTCTGGTCGGTTTCGACGCTATCCCGGCGAATGGGGTACTCCGGCACATCGGCGGCGCGGTCGCCCAGCGGGCGCTCGCTGTCCAGCGTTGCGGCGGTACAGGCCGCCAGCGGCCCGTCCGGACACAGCGTTCGCTCGGGCCAGATCCACGCGCCGCTCGGCTCGCCGCCGAAAGCGACCCCGTCCTCGCTCGCGGCCTCGGCGACATACACGTCCCCGACCGGGGTGTACTCGACGGCCACGTCGATATCGCTGAGGTGGTCCTCGACGGCGAGGCTTGTATCAACCGGGACGGCGACCCGCTCGCCCGGTGACGCCGCAGTACGGGCGAACACGGCCAGCAACACGTCGCCCGAGAGGAAGGTCCCGTCGGCCGAAACCGCCCGCATCCGGTCGGCGTCGCCGTCGTGTGCGATCCCGAGGTCGGCGTCTGATTCGGCCACTAGCGTCGCCAGTGACTCGCAGTTCTCGGCTTTCGGCTCCGAGGGCCGACCCGGGAACGCGCCGTCGGGCTGACCGTTGAGCGTCTCGACGGAGCAGCCCAGCGCCGAAAGCGCGTCGACGCTGACTCGACCCGCGCCGTTGCCCAGATCGACGACGACGTGGCTGTCGAGGTCCAGTTCGCCGATTTCCGCGACCAGCGCCTCGACGTGGCGCTGGCTGGCATCCCGGGACTCGATGTCGCCGCTCTCGTCCCACGCCGCTGGCTGGAACGCATCCTCGTCCAGTCGCTGTTCAATCGTCTCCCGCAGGTCCGCGTCGAAGGCTTGCCCGCTGGGCTGCCAGAGCTTGATACCGTTGTCCTGGGGCGGGTTGTGGCTCGCCGTCACTGCAACCCCGGCGTCGGCGTCCTGCCATGCCACCGCCCGTCCGATAGTCGGCGTCGCCGCACCGCCGAGGTCGACCACGTCGACGCCGCTCTCTCGGAGCCCGGCCACCAGCGCCGCCTGCAGGTACTCGCCGCTCGCTCGCGGGTCCCGGCCCACGACCACCCGCTCGCAGTCGATGCCAAGCGCCCGCCCCACCGAAAGCGCCACCTCGGCCGTGACTGTCTCGCCGACGGGACCCCGAATCCCGCTCGTTCCGAACTGTGTCATTACTGCTCTCTGGGGCGGGCCGCCCCTAAAATCCATCCGGCATCGGACAGGTACTTCGGGACGGTAGTGCCGATGCCGTTCCGCTACTGTGTCGGCGCCCACTCGCAGGCCGTCCCGGTCGTCAGCCCCGCTTCGTCGATGTGAGCCGAGAGGCAGCCGTAGTTGCAGAACTGCGTTGTCGGCTTCCCGTCGGGTGTCTCGCTGATGTAGACGGGGTCGTGGGCCTCGACGGAACAGCCGCAGTACGTGCAGTCGGCCATACTGACGCTTGCGGCCGGGAGAACAAACGTTTTGTCCGCGTCTGTCGACCCACCGCACATGAAACAGGGCGGCTCTGACGCGGCGAAACAGGCAGCGGGGGAATCGGCGGCCGAGGCAGTCGAGGACGGCATGGCCGTCGGCCTTGGCACGGGGTCGACAGCGGCCCACGCTATCCGCGCTATCGGGCGAGCGGTCGACGCAGGACTCGATGTCGTCGGCGTCCCGACGTCATTTCAGTCCCGTCAGCTGGCCCGGGACTGTGGCATCCCGCTGGCGGACCTCGACGACGTGTCGGTCGACCTCGCTATCGACGGGGCCGACGAGGTGGCCGGCGGCAACCTCGTCAAAGGTGGCGGAGCAGCCCACGCCCGGGAGAAGATCGTCGACGCGAGCGCTGACCGCTTCCTCGTCGTCGCCGACCCGACCAAAGAGGCCGAGTCGCTCTCGGTGCCGGTGCCGGTCGAGGTACTTCCGATGGCCCGCTCGACGGTCGCCGAAGCAGTCGATGATCTAGGTGGCGACCCGACACTTCGCCGTGCAGAGCGCAAGGACGGCCCCGTCGTCACCGACAACGGGAACCTCGTGCTCGACTGTGACTTCGGCCCCATCGACGACCCCGCCGCGCTCGCCAGCGACCTCGCCGCACTCCCCGGCGTCGTCGAGCACGGGCTGTTCGTCGACATGGCCGACGAAATCCACGTCGGCACTACTGACGGCGTCACCGTCCGAGCGCTATCGGAATAGCTGTCGCTGATCGGCGTGCGTCAAAAAATGCGCTGCTTGAAACGACCTTACAGGTCGCGCGGCTGGACCGTCTTCCGGTCGTTCTCGTCGGCTCGGCGGGCTGCGTCCTGGAGCAGCTCTTCGACTTCCTCGTCGAGTGCGTCGTAGAAGTCGGACGCTACGTTCATGTCGTTGAGCTCTTCCTTAACGGCGGCTTTGACGATTAGGTCTGCCATACAGACGAGGTATCGACGGGGGTTACTTATATACTTTCTCCAATTAGTTCGCTCTCGACCCTATTACCGGCAGTTTGAGGCATTATACGACACATAACCCCTTATAAATCCGCAATCGTGTCCTCTGTAACCCATCAGAATCCGTGCTTTCGGCTGTGCTAGACGGCTATTGTTGCGTTACTCCGGCCGAGCGTCGCTCACGCGCGCTCGCACAGGTCGGCCCTGAAACGGGCGATACGTTCGCCTCGGACCGACGGATAGGAGTGGCCGTATCACTGAATGGGTCCTATGCGCGACATACTCGATTCGGTTGCGGCGGGTGACCTCTCCCCGGTAGAGGCCGAGGCGGCGCTTGCGGGCTACGCGACCAGCGGGGCCGGTCGGTTCGACGCCGCTCGGGAGGACCGTGCCGGTGTTCCCGAGGCTGTCCTTGCAGATGGGAAGACGCCGGCGGAAGTAGCGGAGCTTGCGGTGACAGCTATCGAAACGACGGGGCGGGCTATCGTGACGCGGCTCGACACGGCAACTGCGACGACCGTTCGGGAACGGTTGGACGAAACCGCCCCAGATGCGACAGTTCGCTGGGACGACCGCTCGAACTGGCTGGTGGCGACGACGCCCGCCTTTGAGCGCCCGTCGCTGGACGCGTCAGTCGGCATCGTCACGGCCGGGACCTCCGACGCCGTTCCGGCCGGTGAGGCCGCGCTCATCGCCGAGGAGATGGGCGCGACCGTGGCCCGTATCGACGACGTCGGCGTCGCGAGCCTCGCCCGGACGATAGACGCGGTCGATAGGTTCCGGGACCATGACGTGCTCATCGTCGCGGCGGGTCGCGAAGGCGCGCTCCCGACGGTCATCGCCGGGCTCGTGGACGTGCCGGTCATCGGATTGCCCGTCTCGACCGGCTACGGCCACGGCGGTGAGGGCGAGGCGGCCCTCTCGGGGTTGCTCCAGTCCTGCACTGCCCTCTCCGTCGTGAACATCGACGCCGGCTTCACCGCCGGGACGCAGGCCGGCCTAATCGCCAGACAGCTCGACGATGCACGGACGTAGATATCTACGCCAACTGCAGACATACCCAAGTATTTGGGTAAAGAGCTATGGGAACAACGCGCGTACGCGTATACGTCGGCGGTGGTGTCGCCGACGAACACGATGCCTGAATGTGATCATTGCGGCGCGCACGTCTCAGACCAGTTCGCCCGAGTGTTCGCGGATGAACGCGGACACATCCGGGCGTGTCCCAACTGCTCGGCAAACGCTGGCATTGCCGAGGTATCGAGAGAGCGCGCCCAAAAAGTGTGAGGCCCACTGGGCCACCAGCATCGTGCGATGACTACCGCGCGGAGCCCTTACCACGTGTACGTCCTCCGTTGTAGCGACAACACGTTTTACACCGGTTACACGACCGA
This sequence comes from Haloarcula hispanica ATCC 33960, assembly GCF_000223905.1. Classification (NCBI taxonomy): domain Archaea; kingdom Methanobacteriati; phylum Methanobacteriota; class Halobacteria; order Halobacteriales; family Haloarculaceae; genus Haloarcula; species Haloarcula hispanica. The sequence goes on along the minus strand of NC_015948.1, from coordinate 2,879,579 downwards.
TGTGGAACGCCGCGTCCGCGAACACGACGCCGGCGACGGCGCGAAGTACACGCGCGGCCGAACCCCGGTTGAGCTGATTCACGTCGAACCGTTTGACTCACAGTCCGCGGCGATGAGCCGTGAGTACGAGATTAAGCAGTACTCTAGAGCGGAGAAGGAACGGCTCGTCGAATCCAGCGACGCCGAAGCTGACTTCGATATCTGAACCGCTATCGATACAACTGAAGAATTAGCAGCGCTACCGCCTCAGATGCCGAGGCTCACCTCTTCCCGTCGGTAGCCGTGAAGTGACAGTTTTGCGATGGGGCGTGATTTTTTGTCGAGGGGCTGAGAACCGCGAGATATGGACAACGACGCGGATGTCGACGCAGGTGCGATCGCCTTCGGGACGGACGGCTGGCGGGCGACGCTGGACGTGTTCACGAAGCCGCGGGTCCGGATGGTGGGACAGGCCGTCGCCACCACCCTGCAGGAACGCGGGGCGACCGGGACCGTCGCCATCGGATACGACGCCCGCGAGACCTCGCCCGGGTTCGCTGACGAACTCGCACACGTCCTGCGCGCGAACGGCTTCGACGTGCTCTTGCCGGACCGGGACACGCCGACGCCGATTGTCGCCTGGACGGTGAAAGACCGCGACCTCGCAGGGGCGCTCCAGATTACGGCCAGCCACAATCCCCCGGAGTACAACGGCGTGAAGTTCATTCCCGGCGACGGGTCGCCGGCGCTGCCGGACTGGACGGCCGCCTTCGAGGAGAACCTCGCCGTGCTCGACCCGCTGCCCGAGGACGAGTGGGGCGAGCGAACGGAGGAGGACCTGATCGGGCCGTACCACGAGCACGCGCTGTCGTTCGTCGACGCCGACCTCGACGGCCTCCCGGTCGCCTACGACGCGCTGTACGGGAGCGGCCGCGGCGTCACCGACGCCCTCCTCGCCGACGCCGGCGCTGACGTGACCCGACTCAACTGCGAACAGGACCCCGACTTTGGCGGCGGGTCGCCCGAACCGTCGGCGGAGAACGCCGAGGGACTGGTGGCGGAAGTCAGCGACGGCGACGCTGCGCTGGGAATCATCAACGACGGCGACGCCGACCGCATCGGCGTCGTCACGCCCGAGCGGGGCTATCTGGACCCCAACCTGTTTTTCGCCGCGATGTACGACTTCCTGCTCGAAGACGGGACAGGCGACGTGGTTCGGACGGTCTCGACGTCCAGCATCGTCGACCGCGTCGCCGAGGCCCACGGTCAGTCCGTCCACGAGGTCGCCGTCGGCTTCAAGTGGGTCGCCGAGGCGATGGCCGAGCACGACGCGCTGTTCGGCGGCGAGGAGTCCGGCGGCTTCGGCCTGCCGGACCACCTGCGGAACAAGGACGGCGTGCTGGTGGCGCTGGTCGCCGCCGCAGCCGAACGCGAGGAACCGCTTGACGCTCGTGTCGACCGATTGCTGGACGAACACGGCGAAATCCACCAGGACCGTATCAGCGTCGACTGTCCGGACGACCGCAAGGAGTCCGTCCTCGCCGACCTCGAAGTCGCGCTGCCCGAGACGCTGGCGGGAGTCGCTGTTGACGGCATCAACACCGTCGACGGGTTCAAAATCCGGCTCGAAGACGGGACGTGGGTGCTGGTCCGCCCGTCCGGAACGGAGCCGAAGCTCCGCGTCTACGCCGAGGCGTCGAGTGCGGAGCGCGTCGAGGACCTGTTAGAGGCGGGCCGGGACCTGGTCGAACCGCTGGTCTGACCTCACTTGCTTGCGCTGACGACGTACGTGCCGGCCACGCGGTCGCCGAGGCGCTGGGCGTCGTCGCTGACGAACATGACGGCCGCCTCAACGAGGAGCCAGCCGCCCATGAGAACGAGCGCGAAGAGGAACCCGAATCCGCCGAAAATGCCGCCCAAAAGGAGCATGATCGGGAACGGAGCCAGCAGCACGGCCGTTCGGACCAGTCGGTCACGCTGGGTCGGCGGCGCGCCGTTTTCGTCGACGACCGCGACGTTCTGGGACCGCTTCCCGACCGTCTCATTGGACTCGGCGTAGTAGCCGAAGTAATAGACGAGCACCGCACCGATGGCGAGCCACAGGGCGAAGTTGATAACGATGCCCAGCAGTCCCGCAGCCAGCACCGAGCCGCCGCCCATCGCGCCCGGACTCTCGGGCGAGGCGGCGGCCATCGCCCCGACAGAGAGGACCGTATTGAGAACGAACGTTACGAGCCACAGTCCGAACGCGACAGCGCTCAGAATGGCGAAGTCGATGAGGTACGCGACGACGCGGTCGTCCCGCGCTTCGACCGCGTTTTCAGGGACAGTTGCTGACATCGTTTTAAAATCATTCTCGAAACCATATGAAAAATGTTACGACGCTGTGCCAACGGTTGTGATCTCGCGCCGAACGATTGCCGCGCCTACGCACGCTCGCCCCGGAAACGGTCGGGTTCGCCCAGCGGCTCGATGGTGAACCCCAGCGCCTCGTAGAACGGCCGAACGTCAGCGTCGAACTCGGCGGTGACACAATCTCGCCGGTCGAGCGCGGCCTCGACGAGCGCCGTCCCGATACCCTGCCCACGACGACGCCGACGGACAGCGACGGCCTCGATGTGAGTGTCGTCGAGTACGAGTGCGCCGAGAACGCGCTCAGCCGCCGGGTCATCGTCGGACACTGCGACGAGCGTACCGTCGTCTTCAGCACCCGCCCGAACGGTTTCCACGGCTATCGAGAGGACCGCTCCGTCGAGGACGTTCATCACCGCCGGCACTTCGTCGGCGGTCGCTGTGCGGACGTGCATATCTGTTAGAGGCCGCTGCTTGGCGGTTCAGCCGCCTTTGATGAGCCTGACGACCCGAACGTGGTCGTGCTCGACGGGCTGATCCGTCGGAACGTGCTCGCCGTCGACGAGGACCGACACCTCGTGGGGGCTCAGGTCGACCGGCGAAAGCAGGTCGGCGTAGGTCGCATCCGCGTCCACCTCCAGTTCGTGGGTGTCCTCGCCGGCGATCTCGACGGTGACGTACATACACCGACTACTCCGCCGACGCACCTGAGACTGTCGACTCTCGCGGGGTTTAAGACCGGCCCACGCTTCCCATCGTCCATGAGTGAGGCCGAGTCCGAGTCGCGGGCGGGACGCGAGGAGGTCTGGATCGAGAAGTACCGCCCGCAGACGCTCGACGACGTGATGGGCCACGAGAACATCGTCGGGCGACTCAAAAGCTACGTCTCGCGCAACGACCTGAGCCACATGCTGTTTTCCGGCCCCGCGGGGACGGGGAAGACGACGTGTGCGACGGCTATCGCCCGTGAACTGTACGGCGAGGACTGGCGCGAGCACTTCCTCGAACTGAACGCCTCCGACGAGCGCGGTATCGACGTGGTCCGGGACCGAATCAAGAACTTCGCCCGAACGAGCTTCGGCGGCGTCGAGTACCGCATCATCTTCCTCGACGAGGCCGACGCGCTGACCAGCGACGCCCAGTCGGCGCTGCGCCGGACGATGGAGCAGTTCTCGAACAACGTCCGCTTTATCCTCTCGTGTAACTACTCCAGCCAGATCATCGATCCGATCCAGTCCCGTTGTGCCGTCTTCCGCTTCTCGCCGCTGGCCGACGACGCCGTCGCCGAGGAAATCCGAAACATCGCCGCCGAAGAGGACATCGAACTGACCGAGGACGGACTGGACGCGCTCGTCTACGCCGCCGACGGGGATATGCGGAAAGCCATCAACGGCCTGCAGGCCGCGTCGGTCAGCGGCGACACGGTCGACGAGTCGGCGGTGTACGCGATCACCTCGACGGCCCGCCCGGAAGAGATCCGGACGATGGTCCAGTCGGCGCTGGACGGCGACTTCACCGCCTCGCGGGCGACCCTCGATAGACTGCTGACCGAGGAAGGCATCGCTGGCGGTGACATCATCGACCAACTCCACCGCTCAATCTGGGAGTTCGATATCGACGACGAAGCGGCAGTCCGAGTGCTCGAACGCATCGGCGAAACCGACTACCGGATCACCCGCGGTGCGAACGAGCGCGTGCAACTCGAAGCGATGCTGGCCTCGCTCGCCCAGGGCGAGTAAGGCCGTACTACCGCTACGATCCGGTTTTTCACACCTGATAACTGGCGGGTGAGCTTTATGATGAAAGGAAAGTAAGAGTATCAACAACTGAAATGCAACGTTTACGACCATCTACGGAGGGGACGGGTGAGGACCGCGGTCAGGTCGGGATCGGGACGCTCATCGTGTTTATCGCGATGGTGCTGGTCGCGGCAATCGCGGCGGGCGTGCTTATCAATACTGCGGGGTTCCTGCAGAGTTCCGCCCAGGCGACGGGCCAGCAATCCAGTGATTCGACGACCAACCGCATTCAGGTTGTGGGGATTACCGGGGACCACTTCACCGACAACAGCGAGATCGGCGTGGTTGACATCGTCGTCAGGCGGGCACCGGGGGCAGGCAACGTCGACCTTGACAAGACGACCGTCCAGTGGATCGGTCCGAGCGGGTCGTACTACCAGCTCGCGGCTGGCGGCGCAGACGGCAACCCCGATGGGCGGTTCGCTATCTCTACCGTGCAGGACAATGACGGCTCCCAGCCGGTGCTGAACGACGTTGAAGACCGGTTCAGAATCACGCTCGACCTGGGGACCGATAATTCCGTTGGCGCTGAGCCATTCGGTGAGGAACTGCCCGAAGGAGAGACTGCGACGCTCCGCATTACCTCGCCAGCCGGCGGGATGACGACCGAGGAAGTCGTCGCGCCGAAGACGCTCTCCGGGGAATCCTCTGTCACGCTCTGACGGCCAGGGATACCGCCGGCCCCTTCGGAACAGTTTTAGGCGAACGTGGGCCAACTGAACACCAATGAGCGACCTCGACGAGGCCTACCAACTCGACTACTTCGAAGAGGAAGGCTTCCACCGCCAGGAGTGTGCCTCCTGTGGCGACATGTTCTGGTCCCGTGTCGAGCGCGAGACCTGCGGCGAGCCGCCGTGTGCGGAGTACGACTTCATCGACAACCCCGGGTTCGACGAGTCCCACTCGCTGACGGAGATGCGCGAGGCGTTCCTCTCTTTCTTCGAGGACCGTGACCACGAGCGCATCGACCCGTACCCGGTGGCGGCCAACCGCTGGCGCGACGACGTGTTGTTGACCCAGGCGTCGATTTACGACTTCCAGCCGCTGGTCACCTCGGGGACGACGCCGCCGCCGGCGAACCCGCTGTGCATCAGCCAGCCCTGCATCCGGATGCAGGACATCGACAACGTCGGGAAGACGGGCCGGCACACGATGGCCTTCGAGATGATGGCCCACCACGCGTTCAACGCGCGCGAGGACATCGAAGACCCCGAGCAGTACGCCTACGAGGGCGAGGTGTACTGGAAAGACGAGACGGTCCGGTACTGCGACGAACTGTTCGAGGAGATGGGGGCGAACCTCGACGAGATCGTCTACATCGAGGACCCGTGGGTCGGCGGCGGCAACGCCGGCCCGGCCATCGAGGTCATCTACCGCGGGGCCGAACTCGCCACGCTCGTCTTCATGTCCATGGAGCAGGACCCAGAGGGCGAGTACGAGATGAAAGACGGCAACCGGTACTCGCCGATGGACACCTACATCGTCGACACCGGCTACGGGCTCGAACGCTGGACCTGGATGAGCCAGGGGACACCGACGGTGTACGAGGCCGTCTATCCCGACATGATCGCCTTCCTCAAGGACAACGCCGGCATCGAACTCACCGACGAGGAGGAGCGCATCGTCCACGAGGCCGCGAAGCTCGCGGGCCGGATGGACATCGACGAGGCCGAAGACATCGAGGCCGAACGCGACACCATCGCCGCCGAGGTCGGCGTCGAGGTCGCGGAGATGCGGGACCTGATGGCACCGCTCGAGGACATCTACGCCATCGCCGACCACTGCCGAACGCTCGCGTACATGCTCGGCGACGGCATCGTCCCCTCGAACGTCGGCACGGGCTATCTGGCACGGATGGTGCTGCGCCGGACGAAGCGACTGGTCGACGGCGTCGGCGTCGACGCGCCGCTGGACGAACTCGTCGACATGCAGGCCGAGCGGCTGGGCTACGAGAACCGCGACACCATCCGCGACATCGTCCGCACCGAGGTCGAGAAGTACCGCGAGACGCTGGACCGCGGTGGCCGGCGCGTCCGCCAGCTGGCCGACGAGTACGCCGAAAAGGGCGAGCCGATCCCGACCGAGGAACTGGTCGAACTGTACGACTCCCACGGGATTCAGCCGGACATGGTCGAGGAAATCGCCGCCGAGAAAGGCGTCGCGGTCGACGTGCCCGACGACTTCTACGCGGTCGTCGCCCAGCGACACGGCGGCGACGACACCGCCACCGAGGAGTCACGGACGCCCTACGAGGACCGGCTCGAAGAACTGCCTGAGACCGACCGGCTCTACTACGAGGACCAGCAGCGGACCGAGTTCGAGGCCGTCGTCCTTGAGGTGTTCGACCGCGACGACGACAACTACGACGTGGTGCTCGACCAGACCATGTTCTACCCCGAAGGCGGCGGCCAGCCGCCGGACGAGGGGACGCTGTCGACCGACGACGTCTCCGCCGAGGTGACCGACGTCCAGCAGTACGGCGACGTCATCGTCCACACCTGCGACGACGACCCCGGCAAGGGCGAGTTCGTCCGCGGACAGGTCAATGCGAGCCGCCGCCAGCGCCTGATGCAACACCACACCGCGACCCACATCGTCATCCACAGCGCCCGGCAGGTACTCGGCGAGCACGTCAGACAGGCCGGTGCCCAGAAGGGCACTGACTCCGCCCGCATCGACATCCGCCACTACGAGTCGGTGAGCCGCGAGGAGGTCAAGGAGATCGAACGCCTCGCCAACGACATCATACAGGACAACATCGCCGTCTCTCAGGAGTGGCCCGACCGCAACGAGGCCGAGGAGCGCCACGGCTTCGACCTCTACCAGGGCGGCATCCCGGCCGGCGAGCAGATCCGGCTCATCACCGTCGGCGACGACGTGCAGGCCTGCGGTGGCACCCACGTCGCCCGAACCGGTGACATCGGGGCTGTCAAGCTCCTGAACACCGAGCGAATTCAGGACGGCGTCATCCGCCTGACCTTCGCCGCGGGCAACGCGGCCATCGAGGCCACCCAGCGCACCGAAGACGCGCTCACCGAAGCCGCGGATATCCTTGACGTTGCGCCCGATGCCGTCCCGGAGACTGCCGAGCGGTTCTTCGACGAGTGGAAGGCCCGTGGCAAAGAAATCGAACAGCTCAAAGAGCAACTCGCTGAGGCCCGCGCGAGCGGCGGTGGCGACAATGAAGAAGTCGAGGTCGGCGATGCGACCGCCGTTGTCGGGCGCATCGACGCCGACATGGACGAACTCCGCGCGCAGGCGAACGCTATCGTCGAGCAAGGCAACATCGCGGTGCTCGGGTCGGGCCTCGACGGCGCGCAGTTCGTCGTCTCCGTGCCCGACGGCGTCGATGTCGACGCCGGTGAGGTTGTCGGCGAACTCGCCGGTCGCGTCGGCGGCGGCGGCGGCGGCCCACCGGACTTCGCACAGGGCGGCGGCCCAGACGCGGACGCGCTGGACGAGGCGCTTGAGGACGCACCTGAGATACTGCGAACTGTGGCGAACGTCTGAGACGGGCTGCTGCATCATTTCCGCATCGACCACCTGCGGACGGCGACTATCACGGGAACCAGGGACGGCGTCCGCCTGAACCGTCCCCGTTCTTTCTCGCCGCTGGTTCCGTTCTACGCTCGGTTACCTCGGACAGTTGTCCGATTAAGACTCGATATTCTGCCCGAACGGTCCGAATACGCTCAAGAGATACAATTACATTTAGTTGTATTAGGTGTATCTGGATGAGTTTCCAAAAGTATTTTTAGCAACTGCCCATCTATAGCAGATATGAGCGGAGAACGTGACATCGCACACATTCGGACTCACACCGAGTACGTTCGGTCACAACGGACGTGTCGGCGCTGTGGGACCAGTGTCCCCGCTGCTAGCGGCCGTACTACCGATGAACTGTGTGAAAACTGCAGTGCCACCCGTGCTACCTGACCCATGAGTACGACCACGACGCCCCCGTCGGACACTGACCTCGACGAAGCGCCGGAGTTCGAACTGGACTGCCTGTACGACGACCCCGAGAACCCCTCGGAGCTGACGATTTTCCCCTCGGACCTCCAGCAATCCGTGACCGAGTGGGTCACTGCGGATCGGTCAGCGGCCGTCTCTCTCGACGAACTGCGCTGAGCGGTACGTGCTGCCCGCTATTCGCCCTGACACAGCCGTCTGGCGTCCCGCATCGCCTCGTTGGTCTCGCAGACGAGCGTCAGGTGATCGCCGCTTGCAAGGCGGAAATCGCTGTCGGGGACTCTGTCTGTTCCGTTACGGCTTACCATTGCGACCAGACAGCCGTTCGGAAGCTTCTCCGCGGTTTCCTCTATGGTCCGGTCGACCAGTGAGTCGTTGCTGAGTTCGACTTCCAGTACGTCCCCTGTTCGGCCGGAGTCCGACAGCCAGTGGGCCAGCGCTGGTCGCTCGACCGCGTCGTCGATTGCGTCGGCGACGGCGAAGCCGGCGGATATCGTCTCGACGTCAAGGTCCTCGAAGGCCTCGACGTTGTCCGGCTGGTTCGCTCTGGCGACCACGGTGTCGACGTCGAACCGGGTCGTCGCCAGCTGTGCCACGAGCAAATTCACGTCGTCGTCTGCGGTCGCAGCGACGACAACGGACGCCCGGTTCGCCCCTGCTTCTTCGAGGACGTGCGCGTTCGTCGCGTCCCCGTGGACGACGCGATGGCCGTCGGCCCGCGTCCGCTCGACCGTGTCCTCGTCGCTGTCGATGAGGACGACCTCCTCGCCGCGTGATTCGTATCGTACTGCCAGTTCCCGGCCGACGCGACCGCCACCGACGATGAGTGTTTGCATGGGAAGGATGTCGAGCGCTTGCGCGAAGTGACGGGCCAGCCCGCCTTGAAACATGACGGTCGCGAAGATGACGAGAAAGACAGTCCCGACGAGGACCGTCGCAGCATCCGGGTTCTCGGGACGCAGTTCGATGGCGAACAGCGTGGCGACGCTGGCCGGGACGATACCGCGCGGCCCCATCGCGCCGACGAACATCCGCTCTCGAACTGTCAGTCGGCCACCCAGCGTCGAGAGGAACACGCCGAGCGGGCGGACGAGCGTGACGACGACGATGACGACGACGAGTCCGCCGATCCCGAGTGCACGCAGGTCACCGAGCGATAGCTGGGCGGCCAACACGATGAAGACGAACGAGAGGACAAACAGCGTGATACCGCCCTTGAACTCGGCGATCTCCTCTTCGTGGGGGAGGTCGGCGTTCCCCAGTACGATACCGGCAACGGCGGCGGCCGCGATGCCGGCCTCCGAGAGCCATATGCTTCCCAGCGCGTACGCCAGCAGCGCTGCGGTCAGGACCACCGCCCGGGCGTTTTGCATGGCGTTGTCCGCCGAAAGGTGCCACCGCTGGAGCAGGAGTGCGATACCGCCGCCGACGGCGATACCGACGATGTGTCCCACGACCAGCCGGGCGACGAACGCCTCGACGACGACTACCGGCGAGGACTGGCTCGCGATGACGAACTCGAACGTCGCCACCGCGAGGATGGCTGCGGTCACGTCGTTGATGATGCCCTCTGTCTCCAGGGCGGCGGCGACCCGGTCCCTGACCGGGACCACTTGCATGATCGGCGTGATGACCGTCGGCCCGGTGGCGATCAGCAGGCTCCCGACGAGGACGGCGACTGGCCACGTCGTCCCGAACACGACCTTGACGGCGACGGCGGTTCCGACGAGCGAGACGAACGCGCCGATTGTCACCAGTCCAAGCGCCTCCCTGGACGCTTCACGGACTCGCTCGACGGTAAGGTGGAACGCCCCCTCGAAGACGATGATACCGACGCTGAGGCCGACGATAGCCTGCAGCCCGGCCTGTCCGAATATCGCGGGGTCGACGAGGTCGAGGGCCTGCGGGCCGACGAAGACGCCGGCGACCAGCAGGAACGCGACGCTCGGGATCTGGAGCCAGTCGGCGACCAGTTGCGCGGCGACACCCAGACTCACGACCAACACGACAGCGCCGATAAGTGATGCTGCTCCTGACACGGGACTGGCGGCCCTTCGACAGCCAGCGCTAAAGACCTACTCACCGAAAGAGACACACCACCGGCGAAGGAACCGACAGCCAATGCCGACCGCACGCAACCGCGACGTGTCCCTCTACTACGAAGCCGACGGCGACGGCCCCACCGTCGTGTTCATCAACGACGTGGGGTACGGGGCGTGGCTCTGGGGCTGGCACTACGACGCCGTCGCCGGTCCCTACGAGACGGTGGTGTGGGACCTCCGCGGAACCGGCCGGTCGGACGCGCCGGGGGGACCGTACGACGTGGGAACGCTGGCTGCTGACCTCGAAGCCGTGCTGGCCGACCACGGCGTCGGGAGCGCCCACCTCGTCGGGGCCGGCCTCGGCGGCATGGTCGCGCTCGAATACGCCCACCAGTACAACCGCGCCCGTTCGCTGACGCTGTACTGTACGGTGGGATCTGGCGATGCGGTGGATCGGGCGGAACTGGAGGCGCTCGCGCTGGACGCCCCATCGTCGCTTGCAGGAGCGTTTTCGCCGGCATTCCGCGAACACGACCCGGACCTCATGGAGCGGATCGCAGGCTGGCGCGCTGACGAGGACGCTACTGGCGCGGCCCGCGACGCGCAGGCCAACGCAATGACGGCTTTCGACCCGCCGCCGCTGTACGAGATTACCCAGCCCGCCGAGGTGTACTACGGGCTGGACGACCCCGTCGTGTCGCCGGACGCCGCGCAGTCGCTGGCGGCCGACCTGCCCCGCGGGACCGGCGAGGCCGTCGAGGGTCGCCACTGCTGTTTCGTCGAACACGCGCCGGCGGTGACCGACCGATTGCTGGCGCTACTGGACGAGCAGACAGAGTAACTATTGGACCGGGTGGCCGGACGCAATCCACAAATACGCGGCCTGATAGGTGATACGTATGACCGACCGGACGGCGGCCGTCACGCGGACCACGGCCGAGACGGACATCGAGGTCACGCTCGACGTCGACGGCGACGGCGACAGCACCATCGATACCGGCATCGGCTTCTTCGACCACATGCTCGACTCCTTTTCCACCCACGGGCTGTTCGACCTGACCGTGCAGTGCGACGGCGATCTAGACATCGACGACCATCACACCGTCGAGGACGTCGCCATCACGCTCGGCGAGGCGTTCACCGAGGCGCTGGACGACAAGCGCGGCATCCGCCGGTTCGCCGACCGCAAGGTCCCGCTGGACGAGGCCGTCGCGAGCGTCGTCGTCGACATCTCCGGCCGGCCGTACTTCGCGTTCGACGGTGACTTTTCGCAGGGTTCGGTCGGCGGGATGACCAGCCACATGGCGAAGCATTTCTGTCGCTCGCTGTCGATGAACGCCGGGCTGACGCTGCACTGCGGCGTCGAGGGCGAGAACGCCCACCACGAAATCGAGGCGCTGTTCAAGGGGCTGGCACGAGCACTCGACGACGCGACCCGCATCGACGAGCGCCGCTCCGACGTGGCGAGCACGAAAGGCGAGCTGTAGTCGACGGCGGTGCGAAGCCGTCGCCGTTTCGGCTGCTGGCGGCACCGATTAGTGGCCCCACGTCCACCACTCCGTATGTTCGACGAGATTATGCAGAAATTCGAGGACTCCCCGGGCCAGCAGGATGTCATCCGTTTGCTGCTGGAGCGAGGGTTCTCCGTCAACGAGGACGGCCGCGTCGTCTCGGGCGGCATCGAGATCCCGAACACGGGCATCGCCCGCGAGGCCGGCGTCGACCGGCGCGTGGTCAACGCCACGACGGACGCGATTCTCGACGACGACGACCTGCGGCGCATCTTCCGCAACATCTCCTCCGTGCCGAGCCTGCTCGATCTCGCCCCGGTGCTCGATCTGCACGCAGTGACTGTCACCGTCCGCGCCGCCGACGAGTCCGGCATCGTCTCGACGGTCACGTCGGCTATCGCCGACCACGGCATCTCTATCCGCCAGGTCCTGAGCGAAGACCCCGAGTTCACCGACGAACCGAAACTGTACGTCATCACTGACGAGGAACTGCCCGGCGACCTCATCAACGAAATCCGTCGCCTGGCGTTCGTCCGGACCATCGAACTGGCCTGATGCCGGCGACGCTCACCGTCGAGACGCCCGGAGGGGAAACCCACGAACTCACCGCCGAACGCGGGGCCGTCCTCCGGGACGTGCTTCTCGATGCCGACCTCTCGCCACACGGTCGCTACGCGAAACGGGTCAACTGCGGCGGCCGCGGCATCTGTGCCACCTGCGGCGTCCGTCTCGCTGAGCCGCCCGACCCCGACCACTGGCACGACGACCTCGCCGACCGGTTTAGCTATCCCCGGCTCTCCTGTCAGCTCCGGGTTCGGGACGGAATGAGAGTCGAACTGCTTGACAAGCGGGTCTGGGGGTCGCGGCAACCGGACGGCAGGACGGACTGACTCACTGCTGGGAGCGCGAACGACAAACGCTATTCCGCCGCCGGGCCTACGCCGGGCCGTGACGGACAGCTACCTGACCGTTCCGGGCCGCGGCGAGGCGCGCTTCGAAGTGCGCGGCTCGGAGTTCATCGGCCACGTCGCGCCGGCGGCGACCGTCGAAGCCGCCGAGGCGTTCGTCGACGCCGTCAGCGAGGAGTACGCTGACGCGACCCACAACGTCCCCGCCTACCGCGTGCGATCCGATCCCTTTCGGGAGTATTCGAGCGACGACGGCGAACCGAGCGGCAGCGCCGGCGACCCCGCGCTGAACGTTCTCCAGCAACGCGATATCGAGAACGCCGTCGCCGTCGTCACGCGCTACTACGGCGGGACGAACCTCGGCGTCGGCGGCCTCGCCAGTGCCTACTCCAGAGCGGTGAAAGAGGGCGTTGACGACGCAGGCGTGGTCGAGGAGGTGCCCCACGAGCAGTTCACCGTAACCGTCGCCTACGACGACTCCGGCAGCGTTCGGAGCCTGCTTGAATCAGCAGGCGTCGAGTTTGCAGCTGACTACGAGGCCGAAGTCGTCTTCGAGGTTCGGGTGCCTACGGCTGAGGGGAGCGACCTGCGGGACCGAATCCGGAGCGCGACCAGCGGGCGGGCGGCTATCGAACTGGCGTGACCCCCGCTACTCGTAGGTCGGCAACCGCGCCGACTGCGCCGAGCCGTCGATAAAGGGCAGGTCGACCTGCTGTGCGCTGACCGGTTCACCGTCGATGCGGATGGTCAGCGCGTCTTCGGGCCGTTCCCAACTGAGATTCGCCAGCGCAATCGGGGCTTCCCGCATCGGGCTCTGGCCGGCACGGGTCACGTCGCCGACGTGCTCGTCGCCGGCGAACACTGCGGCACCGGACTCGGGGCATTCCTCGACGGCGAGGCCGACCAGCCGTTGCGTGGGGTGGCCCCGGTTCTCGATTCGCGAGACGACCTCCTGACCGACGTAACAGCCCTTCTCGAAGTCCAGGGCGTTCCGCAGGCCAAGATCGTTCGGGAGCGCGCCCTCGATTTCGGTGTCGAACAGCGGCGTCCCGGCCTCTAACGTCAGCGTCTCCCAGGTCCGGTAGCCGAAGGGGACGGCGTTGAGCCCCCGGTTGACCAGCGTGTCGAAGACAGCCTCGGCGTCGTCAGCGCTACAGACCACGTCGTAGCTCTCCTCGCCGGCGAGGTTGTCCGTCCGGATGACGGAGACGCCGGCGTCGCCGAGTTCGCCCCGCTCGAAGGTCAGCGGCGCGGGCGGGGTCCCGGTCTGGTGGAGAACGCTGGCGATTTTCTCTGTCGCTTTCGGCCCGTGGACGCCGAAGACGGCGAAGTCGTCGGTCGCCTCCTCGAACTCGACGTCCTGAATGAACGTCTTGTCCGCCCACTCTGCGGCAAGGTCCTCGGCTTTCTGGGGCGGTGTGAACACGAGCAGGCGCTCGCCGGCGTTGTACACATACATGTCCGTGTCGACGCGGCCGTCGGGGTCGAGCAGGAGCGCGTAACAGCCCGCGCCGTCATCGTCTGGCACGCGGTTCGAGACGGCGTTGTCGACGTAGTCGACGCGGTCCTCGCCGGTGACGACGATGACGCCGTAGCCGTACTCCATCGCGCCGACGACGTTCCGAACCGCGCGGTGGGTCCGCTCCGGTCGCCCGTAGTTGTCGACGACCTGCCGACCACCGACCTCCCTGAACGTCGCTCCGTGGGCCTCGTGGACGGACTCGAGAACAGTCATTGTACGGGTATGCGGCCCTCGTGGGGAAAAACGTCCCGTTAGCGCCGTCGGCGTGCGAGGACAGTCACCGCAAGCAGCGCAGCCACCGTCAGAGCGACGGTGAATCCCGGACCGCTGCTGTCGGTCGTTTCGGTCGCCGTTCGCTCCGGTGACATGGCCGCCCCGTTTGCCGTCTCCCCACTCGGCCTGAACACCGTGACCGTCATTGTCGTAGTGAGGTCACCGGCTGTCGCGGTAAACGTGACGTTCCCGGCTGTCGGGACCGTCGCGGTTACCTCGCCGTCCGCGTCAGTCTGTCCGACCTCGGTCCCGTTCCGGGTCACGGTCGCGTTCGCCACCGGTTCGTCGTACTCGTCGGTGACCGTGAGGCCGACGTTCGCGCCGACGACGACCTGTCTGTTGTCCGGTGTGAGCGTAATCTCAGGGGTGCGTTCAATCTCTACGTCGAGTGACGTGTCGTCTTCAGCCACGCTGACGCGTCTCTCGACCGTTTCGTAGCCGTCCTTCGTCACTGTGACATCGTAGCGGTCGTTGACCGGGACGCTGACCGATGCCGTCCCGTCGGAGAGTGTCGGTACAGTTCCGTCGAACCCGCTGTCCGACTGGACCCGAATCGTCGCGTCACGAATCGGCCTCGAATCGTTGAAATGCTCGTCAACGACCGAGGCCCGCAGCAGGGCTGACCCCTCGCTAATCCGGACCGTCGTCGTTGTCTCACCGGAGACGGACGCGGTGGTCAGATTTCGGTAGAACCCCGGCTTGGTAACGATGACGCTGTACTCACCTTCTTCCACGGGCTGTGTCGTGATGGTCCCGTTGCTGCCCGCGTTCCTGTCGACCACGTAGTTCCCGTTCCGATACAGCCGGATGCGAGCGTTCTCGGCCGGCTGGCCGTCCGCCGTCACCGCGTTGACTGTGGCCGTCGCTGACTCCGAGACCGCCACTTCGATGGACTCCGCCTCGGCGTCCGAAACGACGTACGGAACGTTTCGGACGTACTCGTCGTCATGTATCCGGAGCGCGACGGTCGCCCCCTCGGGAACATCGATGAGCGCCTGTCCGTTTGCCCGCGTCGTCTCGTTTGACGGCCCGCCTGCGCCGTCGTCCCACGTCGCCGAGATATCGATACCACTGAGCGGGTCGCCGTCCTGATCGACCACGGTGACGGTGAGTGTCACCTGCGACTGTGCAACAGCCGTTCCCGACACCCCTCCCAGCAGTGTCAGCAACACAATTGTTAACACAGCACGATGACTGATCATACCTGATTGATAAACGAGCGGACATAAATCAGTACTGCCGGTAGGGACTCCCTACGGCCGTCTGGACTGCTGTGAATCGACGAGACGCTCAACCTCGGACGGTTCGAGCGGCGTCAGCGGCCCGGACAGTGTTCGAGACAGCGCTGCTGCCGCGACACCATGGAGCAGCGCTTCGTCCGTGTCAGCACCGGCGGCAAGTTGCTGGAGCGTTGCGCCGATGAAAGCCTCGTGTTGTCCTGCTTCGTCTACTGCAGACGTTTCGATGGCATCTTGCTCGTGAATGACGCCGTCGTGGTAGGCAACCGCACCGTACTCGCTCCGTGTGAGAATCACGCGGGTGAGGTCGTACTCCGTTGCGAGCGTGTGCACGACCTCGCGCGGACTCCCTGTCGTATCAAACACCGCGGAAACCTGCTCTTCGGCGGCAAAGAGGGTATCGACGGCTGGTAGCAGGTCTGCAAGGGCGTCGAGAGCATCTTCGGCGTCCCATAGCCCCGGATGGAAATCGAGATCGAATGCTCGCATTCCTGCGGCCGCTCTGAGTAACGCCCCCGTCGTGTCGGCGGCTGTGTCAGAAAGTGAGAGAGTTGCGCCCGAAGTAAACACCACGTCCGCGTTCTGTATCTCGCCCATCGGCAACTCGCCGGGCGTCAGCGTCGCCATCGCGGTGTCGCCGCGGTCCTGCAGTAGCCGTTCGGCACGGGGTGGGTCGGCGTCTTCGTGGAACGTGAGTCCCTGGCGGCCGGTGTCTGGGTCGGCCCAGACAACCTCTGTCTCCAGACCGAACTCATGGAGCTCCGCGACGACACGCCGCCCGAGCGGCGTGTCCGGGACCTTCGAGAGCCACTGTGCGTCAGCCCCGAGTCGACCGGCTGTCGCCGCAACGCTGCTCGCAGTCCCGTCGACGCGAATTGACGCTTCGCGGGCCGTCTCGAATCGCTGTCCGTCTGGGGGTGAAAATCTGAGAGCGGTCTCGCCGAACGTTACAAGTGACATACCGCGTGCATCGGGAGACGAAGGTTTAGTTTAATCGGCTGTATCGACTGCTGTGCCGGGGGACGGGCCGTCCTCCCTCGCTATCGCCGGCGACCGCCGTGCCCGGGGTAATCACGCTCGAACCTGTCTTCGAGTTCCTGCCGGTCGATGTGAATGACCGTCGGTCGCCCATGGGGACACGCGTAGGGGTTCTCACAGTCGTCCAGTGCGGCGAGTAGCTCCCGGACGGAGCCCTCGGTCAGCGACGTGTTCCCGGTCACCGAGGGGTAACACGCCAGGTCGCCGAGCAGTTCGTCGGCCGCCGCTTCGACCGTCGCTGCCGCTTCGTCGTCGCCGGCGACGAACGCGCCCAGTACGTCCCTGACGATGTCCGGGCCGGCCGCATCGGCGATGACGCCCGGAAGGGTCCGGACCTCGATGCTTCGCTCACCCGTGCGCGCCGTGTGGAACCCCAGACTCGCCAGCGCGTCGCTACGCCGGTCGAACACCTCGGCCTCGCGCGCGGTTAGTTCCAGTTCGACAGGGTTAGCAAGTGCCTGCGTCGTCGTTTCGCCCTCGAACTTGGCCTTCAGCCGTTCGTAGTTGACCCGCTCGTCCGCCGCGTGCTGGTCGACCAGCACGAGGCCGTCGTCCGTCTCCGCGACGACGTAGGTGTCGGCTAACTGTCCGAGAATCCGCATCGAGGGCAGCGACTCGTGGGTTGCTTCCGGGTCGTCGCCGAGGCGCGCCTGCTCCTGCCCGCCGGTGAACTTCCGCCCCTCGCTCTCCGTGGCTGTCCGTCCCGCTGCGGACGCGTCACGGCGCTCACCATTGCTATTTCCACTCGAAACACTACCCTCTGGATCGCGCACCCCGGATTCGCCCGACGCATCGTCCGTTGGGTCGGTCGCGGAGGGCCGTTTCGTGTCGGCTGATTGAATGGATTGGGCTGTGCCGGAGGACTGGCTACCCGCTGTCTCGGTCTGCGTGCTGTCCGGTCGGTCTGTGGGCTCGGTATCCGGCTCCTGTGCTGTTGCATCAGCGCTGCCCGTTGCGGTGGTATCCGTCCGTCCCGGCGTTGCTGCTTCGTCTCCGGTGTCCCGGCCGTCCGGACTCGACCGCTCGCGCTCGCTGTCGCTCGTCCCGTTCGATTCCGGCGTTATCTCTGTCTGCTCGGGTGCCGACCGGCCACGCGGTGCTGTCGAGCGCAGTAGCCCTTCCCGCAACAACGCGTCCTCGACGGCAGTCCGGACCTGCTCGCGAACACCCTCGTCGTCGGCGAAGCGGACCTCCATTTTGCGGGGATGGACGTTCACGTCCACGTCGCCCGCGGGCACGTCCAGAAAGAGGACGGCGAAGGGGTAGCGGTCCGGCGCGATCTGGGTCCCGTAGGCGTCGACGACGGCGTCGCGAACGGTACCGGCCCGGACATAGCGGCCGTTGACGTACGTCGAGAGGTACTCGCGGCCGGCGCGGTTCGTCTCGGGGTGCGAGACGAGGCCGTGGACGCCGTCGAGCGGCCCGTCAGGGAAACTATCACTCTCGTCGCCATCCGCGTTCGCTTCCGAACCTGCTCCGACCGAGATCATCGACTCGGCGACTTCCCGGCCGTAGACGGACATCACCGTCTCGCGCAGGTCGCCTTGGCCGGTCGTCGAAAACGTTTCGCGGTCGCCGTGGGTCAGCGAGACGGCCACGTCCGGGTTAGCCAGCGCGTAGCTGGCGACGACGGTGTTGACGTGTGCGAACTCCGTCGACTCTTGTTTGAGGTACTTCCGGCGGGCTGGGACGTTATAGAAGAGGTCTTCTACCGCCATCGTTGTCCCCTCCGGACAGCCGGCGGGGCTGACTGACGTGACGTCACCGCCTTCGAGCACCAGTTCGGTTCCCACGTCGCCGCCGCGGGGTCTGGTCCGGATCGTCAGCCGTGAGACCGCCCCGATCGCGTGCAGCGCCTCGCCGCGGAACCCGAGCGTTCCCACGCCGCCCTCCAGGTCTGCGATATCGCGAATCTTCGAGGTGGTGTGTTTCTCGACGGCCGTCTCGACGGCCTCGCGGTCCATCCCGACGCCGTCGTCCGTGACGCGAATCCCGTCGGTTCCGCCGGCTTCGACGACGACCTCGACCCGGGTCGCGTCGGCGTCGATGGCATTCTCGACCAGTTCCTTGACGACGGAGGCCGGTCGCTCGACCACCTCGCCGGCCGCGATGCGTTCGACGGTCCGGTCGTCGAGTCGCTGGATATCGGTCATACGTGCCTCCGCATGTGATTGCCACCGGCTAACGGGCGAAGCGACTTGATACTGTCTGCCTTCGCCGTGCCTATCAGCATTGTCATGAAAATAGTTAACACAAAACAGTCCTGAACCTCCCATGGTGACGACCTATGTGCCACCACAGAGAACGCTCCTGGACCGAAGCGACGGCGGACGACGAGGCAACTGACGAGGACGAGGAGGAACTCCCATCCTTCCTCAACGAGGAGGCGACCGAAACCGAGGTGCTGACCGACGGCGGCGACGAGGCGTAGCAGCGGCACACCTTCGATGCGGTGTTGGCAAACCAGCCATTTTTTGTCGTGTGTGAGTATCGCAAACCCGATAGCTAAAGTACGCTCGCCGTTAGTCGCCACTATCCTGTGGATATCGACATGGAACAATACGACCAACTCTACCGTCTGTATAAGAGCGTAGACACGACGACGCTGCGTGGCTATCAGGAGTTCGTCGACCTGTTTCCTCCGCTCAGCTCGACTGTCGCCCTGGAACAGTGGGAAACCGCCAGTGACCGCCTTGACGCTCTCAAATCCGACATCACTGACGAGTTTCCCGGGACCGGCGAGACCTATGCGGAAATCGCGGCTCGGCTGACCCGCGACGAGGCCTTTACCGCGCTCGACCTCTACTCGAAGTACGACCGGTCGGTGAACGTGCTCGTGCTGGACGTCGACGAGACGCTCCGGTCGGCCGGTGACACCGACAACGAAATCCCCCGTGACACGCTGTATCTCCTGACGCAGTTCCACGAAGCGGGCGTCCCTATCGTCGTCTGTACCGGCCAGACGTTGGAGAACGTCAAGGGGTTCATGATACAGGGGCTTGGCAACGATCTCGTCTCCTCCGGCCAGATGAGCATCGTCTACGAGTCCGGTAACGGCGTGTTCACGCCCAAACACGGCGAGGACACCAAGCGACTGCTCTACGAACGCCTCGACGGAGCGGTCGTGGACGTGTTCGAGACCGTCCGGCGGCGAGTCCTCTCGGAGGCCCCCGACGCCGTCGGCAAGCGCTGTCACCTCCAGGGCAACGAGTTCAACGTCACGCTGAAACCCAACGCCGAGGTCGGCAGCGACAACGCCGTCGAAATCATCGACGAGTCGCTGCGGTACCTCTGTGGCCTCGTTGGCGACGCTATCGCCACACAGGTCGACGCCGAAGTCGACGACCCCGCAGGCTACGCGCGGGCCTACTTCAGCCGCGACCCGGAGATTCTGGACGTGCTGGCGGCGAGCGACCTGTCGACCGACGCCGACATCGACGACGCGCCCGAGGCGTTCCGCGACATCCTCGAACGCGTCGACCTGGGCTACTACGAGGGCGACGCGGCCGAACTCGTGAGCCTCGAACTGGACAAGTCCGCCGGCGTCGAGGAGGCCTTCGACGTGCTCGGCATCGACGACCCGTTCGCGCTCGTGATGGGCGACAGCAAGAGCGACCTGCGAGTGATGCGCTGGGTCGACGAGAACGACGCCGGCATCGCCGCCGCGCCCGCGCATTCCTCGCCCGACGTGCTCGACCACGTCAGTTCGAGGGACGACCTGGTGTACGAGGCCGGCGACGCTAGCACGGTGTTGCGGACTATCTACGGTATTAGCCTCGTTGAGCAACTGGACGAGCAGGGCGAGTGAGCCGACGCCCCATCTGTTGCTGTGGTTCGTTCCCGATTCGGACGTGCGTCCCACCCAACAGTTAGGCGTCGGCCGACCGAACTGCTACCATGAGTCTCGATACCGTGTTCGGGCAGGTGCCGGACCCGCAGTCGTACTCCTTCCCGGACTACTCGCTCCCGCAGGGCGACCCCGTCAAACCCATCGCGCTGACCGACGACGAACTGACGGCGCTGCTCGACCTGTACGACGCGTTCAGTGGGGTGGACCCGACGGGGATGGACTCGAACCCGTTCCTGCGGGCGACGAGCGAGTTCCTCCAGCAGACGCTCGGTGCGCCGCTCACTCGGCCCGACGAGCAACTGAACGACGATATTGCCGGTCTGCTCAACGACTTTTCGGACGATCTGGGCGGGCAGTCGATGGGTGTCGTCGACGCGACGCCGGCCCACCACCGGACGCTGTACTTCTTCCTGACCAGTTGCAAGGCGTACCACACCGCGCCGCACCTGCAGTTCGACCCCGACCTGGCCGCCGTCGAGACGCTGTATGCCGTCTACGAGCGCGTCACCGAGCAGGCGTTCTACCTCAAGCGGCCCAAGAGCGTCCTGGAGTGACTGCCAGGTGCGCCCGGCTGACGCTCCGGTCCGTTTATCGGGGAGCGAGCTAAACTGCCGCTAATGACAGCTGACCAGCCCGAGATTCCGGTCGTATGCGAGGAGTGCGGGACGCGGACATCGGTCGCCTTCGAGGACGTCGAGGACGCCGTCGCGCGCCACAACGAGCAGCTCCACGACGGTGAGCCGGTCGCCGAGGTCGACCCCGATGTGCTGGAAGAACTCGCCGACCGCCTGGCGAAGGACATCGGCCTGCTGGAGTAGTCAGTCGTCCGGCGTCACTCGTCCAGCGGCAGCCGCTCGTAGGCCTCACGGTCAGCGCCGGCGGCGAGCGCCCGCGGCCGCAGCCGGCAGACGTTCTTGACGGTTCGTGGGCCGAGCACGCGGGGCGAGACGAACCGCGGTCGCCCCGGCTCGGTTCCGGGACCGTCGCCCAGCGCGAGCACCGCGTCGTTGAGGTCCGCAAGTGGAATACACGCCAGGTCGCCGTTCGCCGATTCGAACTGGACGTGGGTCGTGTCGCCGGGCATCGCCGCCGCCTCTAACAGGTCGAACACAGCGATGCCGGTGTACTCCCGTTCGATCCGGTCGCCGGAGGCACACTCGAACGCGACTGGGCCGCGGACGACATCGAAGGGGAGCGTTTCGGGTGCAACGTCCCAGGGGAGCAATACCGGGTCAGCCCCGTCGATGCGGACCGTCGGCCGTCCCCCCGCAGTTTGCGCCATACGTATCCTTTCCCCCTGAGACCCTTCAGCGGTTCGGGACGGCCGTGATTCGCCACACACATTCCGACTCTCACTCCCGGGAGTGGAGCGAGTACGCGATAAAGAGGACGCCGACGAACTGGAAGGCGCGAGTGACGAGTGTCAGCGGTTGCTGGAACTGGCTGTCGAGCAGGCCCTGGCGAAGGAGGACTGAGCCGGCGAACGCGACGACGAAGGCCACCGCCGTGAGGCAGAACATCCCGACTGAGAGGTACTGCATCGCGCGGCTGTTGTGCCGGCGATACCCCCGGTAGGCCTGGTAGCCGACGTATCCACCCAGTACTGTCGAGCCGAACGCCAGGGCGGTGATGAGCCAGTCCATCAGCGTCTCGATGGCGACCATATCAGAGATTCTCCCACATTTTTGTGAATCGGTCCGCGGTGTCCTGTTCATCCTGTCCCGGGAACGCCGGCGGTTCGGTCCGCTCGATCTCGGTTTCGAAGTCACCGTCAGCAAGCGCCAGCGAGAACTCCGAGAGCGTGGCAGCGAACACGCTGTAGTCGTTGCCGCCCGTTTCTATCTGGGTCTGTTCCTCTATGAGGCCGTACTCCTGAAGCCACTCGACCCGTCTGTACACGGTCGGTTGTGACATCTCACACTGGTCGGCGAGCTGTTTCGCGGACATGGGTTTGACACTCGTTGCTGCGAGGATGTCCCGGGCGTACTCGTCACTGAGCAGGTCGAGGATGTCGCCCACGGCCGGGTCCTCACTCACGTACTGGACCAACGTCCCGTCCCCGAATAAAAGGTCCCGTCAGTTTCCGAGTCAGAAGTCAGCCGCGTCGGAGAAGGGCGCAGTGTCAGCGGAGACCGGTGGGGTCAGGGCACCGCCCTTGGGCGAAGGTGGGGCGAGGTAGGGGGACCAGTTCGCGGGCGGCCTGGCCCACATTCCCCCCAGGGTGGCGGCCCTGGGGAACCATAGGGCAGTATGGTGGACAGACAGCGGCTATTGCCGGAGGGCGCTGGTGGCACGGTGTTGTCAGGGCCGCTGCACTCGAATTGAGGAGCGGTTCCATAATATAACGTGCAGTCGAACTTCTGGCCCAGAAAACGGCGGCTTGATATGCCAGCGAGGGTGCTCACTCGCCGCCGGGACAGCCGATTGACTGGCCGACCGTGACGAGTCGGTCCGCGGACACGCCCTCACCGCGAACGGTGTATCGGTAGCGCTCACAGCTCCACGAAACTGAGGTTGTCAGTCCGTAGCTGACCTGTGCCGGTTGCCCGTCGATTGTCACCGCTCCGCTGGCGCTGTCCCTGTTAGCGGGCCGGTCGTATTTGCCGACAGTGATGAGACTGGTCCGGTTCATGTAGCGGAGGCCGACGCTGTGGATCCGCCCCCGCGTCTGCGTCGCGTAGGTCAGTTCGTACCCCGGCGGGATGTCGGGCTCCGGAACCTGGATCTCGGTGTCGGCTTCGAGCGCACCGACCGACTCGTAGGTCTGTCTTTCGGGCGTCTCTGGGACAGTGACAGTCGTGTTGTCGGGGAAGTTGGGGGTAAACACGTCCTCGGACACACCGGTGTCGTAGGTGACGCTCGTGTGCGTCGTCGTCACGACTGTTCGCTCACCGTCGGCTGTCCACGCAGTGCGCTTTTTCACCGGGAAGAACTGCTCTGTGTCCACCCAGACCGTCTGCTCGTAGGCCGCTGTGTCGTCTTTCGGTGCCACATGAATGACGTAGGCGTCACGCCCGTCGATTGATTCAGTACCGCGATAACTGACGCTCATCGAGCCAGCAGAGACGGTCGGCCGCTGCTCGCTGCGGGGAACGACGGGCAACGGCTCAACCGACGGTGAGTCGGTCGTCGTGTCGGTTGTCGTCTCCATGTTGAGATTCGCAAACAGACGCTGCAGCCGCTCACCCTGGTCTGAATCGGTTTTGCTGAGAGAGATGCGTGTCGCCTTCGCGCGGCGCTGGTCGTACAGCCACAGCATCGACCCGTTCGACACTCGGCGGTCGTATCGCTCGACGGTGCTGTTGACGACCACCAGCCGTTTCTTCTGGGTCCCCGGCCGGAGCGCGGCGTCGTAGGTCGTCCGGCTCGCAACTGTCCCGTTCCGGGTGATCGTCGTCGTCTGTGTCGCGTTCACACCGTCTATCGACTGGTAGCGTTGTTGTACGTCCGCGTCGATCTGGGGCTGATCAGCGGTTCCGGTACTCGCGAACGCAAGCGACCAGATCGCAACAGCCAGTACACCAACGACGACGACCGTCGCGACGGTGAGGACCAGTCGTTCCGATGTGAGGTGTCGAGTGGCCATATATCAGGTTACCGGGTGTGGGGAACTGCCCGACTGCGTTCGGTCTGTCTGAACGACAATATTATGTAGCACATAACTGGCAGCGCAGGTAAAACCTCCTATCTGATGGTTCCGGAACGCTGACTGCTGTGTCGTCCGGGAAGTCGGGGGCAAACTCGTCATGGGGAACTCCGGTGTCGTACGTGACGTTCGCATACCTCGTCGTCACGACTGTGTGCTTCTCGTCTGCCGTCCAGGCAGTCCGCTGCTTGGCCGGGAAAAACCGCTGTGTGTCGACCCAGACGGTTTGCTCGTATGCTTTTGTCCCGTTTCTCGGCGTCACATGGACGACGTACGCTTCGCGGCCGTCAACCGGCTCTGTGCCCCGGTAGCTGACGGTCATCCCCTCGGTTGAGTTGACCGGCCATCGCTCGCCTCGAGGGACAACGGGGAGTGGTTCAACTGACCGGGGGTCCGCTGTCGACTCGTCGAGTTTTGTGAAGAGGCGCTGTAGCCGCTCACCTCTGTCGGACTCAGTCTCGGAGAGGGGTATTCGTGTTGCCCTTCCACGACTGTCGTTGTACAGCCACAGCGTCGACCCGTCCGAGAGACGCACGTCATTCGCCTGTGACGTACTGTTGACGAGTACGAGCCGTTTCTTCTGGGTCCCCGGTTGGAGCGTCGCGTCGTAGGTTGTTCTGCTCGTAACTGTCCCGTTCTGTGAGACTATCGTCGTCTGGGTCGCGCTGACACCGTCTATCGACTCGTAGCGTTGCTGTACGTCCCTGTCGATCTGGGGTTGGTCGGCGGCGCCGTCACTCGCGAACACGAGCGACCACGTCGCAACAGCCAGCACACCAACGACGACCACTGTCGCAATGGTGGGCACCAGCCGTTCCGATGAGAGATATCGAGTGACCATTTGTGGGGTGCAGGGCAGAGGACCGCCCGACGCTGTGTGCGTAGCCCGAGCGAGAGTGTTACCTATCACATAACCGGCACCTCAAGTAAAACCTCCTGTCTACCGAAGTCAGTAGTCGCCGAGTACGCCGAGTCGTCTGGCCCGACGGGTCGTGTACTGGAACACGACGTACCCCAGCAGGACGTAGCCGACCGGGACGCCGACGAGGAGCCCCAAGTCGATGGCCGAGAACTGCCAGAGTCGGGTCCCGTCGACCATCGCCCGCTGGAGGAGCGCGCTCCCGTGGGCCAGCGGCAGCACCCGCGTCCAGCCGAGTTCGAACACGGGCGCGGAGATGAGGATAATGAACCCGAACTGGAGCAGATTGAGCCAGTTCCCGATGCGCTTGTACAGCACCGCGACGCCGCCGGCAGCGAATCCCAGACCAAGCACCGAGGCGATGGTCAACGACGCGACGACGACGACGGTAAGGACGTTCAACTGGAGCGTCGTCCCGGTAATCGCAAGCATCACCGCCAGCACCACTGTCGAGGTGATGAACGTCCGGACGACTTTCGCGACACCCTTGCAGAACGCGACCGGCGCGAAGCCAAACGGCGTCATGACGTGCCGTTCGAGCGTGCCCCACTGGGCCTCGCTCCCGATGTCGTTCGAGATGGACTGGTACGCGCCGACGGAAAGCGACCACAGGAAGTAGCCGACGATGATGCCCTCGATGGAGTCGGTTATCGCCTGTCCCGCGAGCATCCGGCCGCCGTAGAACAGTAGGCCGAAGAAAAACACCGAGATGACGATACCGCCGACGGCGTTGGCCGGATAGCGGACGAAGATGAGGTACTCGCGGTACAGCACCGCCCGCGCGAGGTCGAGATAGCCCGCCTGCATGGCGGCTCTGACAGCCTGGGCACTGGTCCCATCACTGTCCTCTGTGCGCGTGTCGGCGCTCGCGGTCATCGTCTCGTCTCCGCCACTCTCATCGTTTCTGCCCCGTGATTTCGACGAACACGTCCTCCAGACCCGGTTCGACCGTGCCGACGGTGGCAAGCGTCACATCGTGGTCGCGACACAGCGCAAGCAGGCGGTAGAACCCGTCGCTATCGGTCGCTACCTCGACGCGCCGGCCCCGTTCGACGCTCGTCACGTCGACCACCTCGAAGCGCTCCCGGACGGTCGCAAGCAGGTCGTCGGTGATGTCCGGACTGGTGACGGCGAACGCGTTCGCGGTGAACTGGTCGAGGACGGCCGCCACGCTGTCGTCTGCGATGATCTCTCCCTCGTTCATGATGATGACCCGGTCGCAGACGTCCTCGATGACATCCATGTCGTGGCTGCTGACGACAGCCGTGAGGTCGCGCTCGTCGACGATGCGGCGCAGTTCCCGACGCAGCGTCAGCGAGCTTTCGACGTCGAGTCCCAGCGTCGGTTCGTCGAGAAACACCAGATCGGACTCGCTGGCCAGCACACTCGCCAGCGACACCTTCTGTTTCATCCCGCGGGAGAGGTCCCGGACCGACTCGTCGGCCTTCTCCAGGAGGTCGAGTTTCTCCAGTAGCCGCTCGTGACGGTCGGCGACGGCATCCGGCTTGACGCCCTTGATGGTCGAGAAATAGCGCAGGTTCTCCCGGACAGTCAGCCGCCAGTAGTCGTTTCGCGCCCCTTCGAGCATCCCGTCGACGTGGCGGTAGGCTGCCCGCGGTTTCTCGCTCATGTCGATACCCTGTATCCGAACACTTCCGGAATCAGGCAACACCAGCCCGAGAATCGATTTTATCGTCGTTGTCTTGCCCGCCCCGTTGGGTCCCAGCAGGCCGACAACGGTGCCTTGCTCGATGCGAAACGACACGTCGTCGACGGCCGTCACCGCGTCCGTACCGCTGCCGAACTGCTTTGACAACCCCTCGACAGCGAGTGCGGGCGTCGCTCCGTCCCGCGGCGCAGCCGACTGCTCGGCGGTCTGCGAGTCCCGCTGGGAAGGGCGCTGGGATGACATTACCCATACTGAGGGCTTCAGAACCAAAAGGTCAGTCACGTCCCGCAGTGGGCCTGCCGCAGATGTCGCTGGCCCCGCACTCGGCGACTGGCCTGCCTGCTCAGGCAGGTTCGAGCCCTGTCACCTCGAACCGCGCGCCGCCGGCCTCGCTCTCGGTGGCTGTGACCGTCCACCCGTGAACCTCGGCGATCCGCTGGACGATTTTGAGCCCGAACCCGGTCCCGTTCTCGCCGGTCGAGTAGCCCCCCTCGAACACCTGTTCGCGGTCCTCCGATGGAATGCCCGGCCCGTCGTCGGCGACGTAGAAACCGTGCCGATCCGTGTCTTCGACTGTCCCGACCCGCACAGTTAGGTTCTCCTCGTCGTGTTCCGCGGTGCGGTCGGACGGTGCCTGAGCGCTCGTGGATCCGTGTTCCACGCTGTTCCGGAGGAGGTTCGACACCAGCCGGCGGAGTTTCGCCGTATCAGCCCGGATCTGACGGTCGGCCTCGACGACGAGCGTCGCCCGGTCCCCCTCGACGGTCTGCCAGCACTCCTCGGCGATGTTTGCGAGCGTGACGGATTCGAGGTCGGTCGCCGTTTCGCCGGCGCGTGCGAAGGTGAGGAGGTCGTCTATCAGCGCTCGCATTCGCTCGTGGGAACGCGAGACCTCGTCAAGATAGTCACTGTCACATTCTGTTTTGGCCAGTTCCAGATTCCCCTCCGCGACTGTCAATGGGTTTCGGAGGTCGTGGCTGACGATACTGGTGAACTCGTCGAGGCGCTCGTTCTTTCGCTCCAGTTGCCGTTCGTACGCCCTGCGCTGGGAGATGTCCCGCCCGATACCCACGGTCCCGGCGACCGCTCCATCAGCGTCTGTCAACCGGGTGCCGGCAAACTCGTACGGAATCCGCTCTCCATCGGCAGTCAGAATCTCGGCTTCGAGAGTTACTCGGCCGGTGGTTCGCGTCTCGTCTATCGCTGCTTCGACTGCCCCGTGCTCGTCATCGGGGAAGAAGTCAGCGACAGCCATATCGCCGATTTCGTCGTCGCTGTATCCCGTGACTTCGGGGATGCGCTCGTTCCACCGCCGAAGGCTGCCGTCCGTGCCGATGACGTAGAACAGGTCGTCGAGCGTATCCAGCGCCTGGTCGATGAACTCGCGTTCCTCGCGGAGCTGGCGATCACGGTCGAGACGGTTAAGCGCCGCCGTCGCGTGGACCGAGAGCGTCCGTGCGAGTGTGACGTCCGTGTCGTCGAACGCACTGACCTCGCTCGACCCGATGAGGAGGACGCCGTGGTCCCCGAGCGGAAGGATGAGCTCGCTGCGGATATCCGTCTCCGGGTTGTACCGGTCCGGGCTCGACGTGATATCGTCGTGGACCCGGGCCTCGCCGGTTTCGAAAGCCTGCCACGCGAGCGCTTCTCCGGCCTCGAACACCGGGGGCGTGCCGATGAGTTCCTCGACCTGTTCGGTCCAGGCGACCGGATACAGGCTGTCGCCGTCGGCGAAGTGGACGCCGTTGGCCGGCATATTGAGGATGGTTCTGGCGGTGTCCACTGTGACTTGGGCAACCGCATCCTCAGTCGTGGCTCGCATGAACGCCCTGGCGGTGGAGTGTAGCTCCTCGATAGCGCGCTCGCGTCGCGTGCTCTGTGCGTGTTCGATGTTGTCGGCTGTCCGTTCGACGGCGTCGACGACGGTGTGTGCGAGCCGTGCGTACGGCTCGGCGCCGCCGTCGACCCGGAGATACTCGGTGACACCGGCGGAAATCGCGTCGCTGGCGGCTGCTTCGCTCCCCTCGCTGGTGAACAGGACGAACGGCAGGTCCGGCGCTCGCTTGCGGACCGCGTCGAGGAACTCGACGCCGGTCTGCTCCGGCAGGTCGTAGCCGGCGACGACACAGTCGAACGCGTCGCTGTCGAGCCGTTCGATGCCGTCGGCAACGCTCGTCGCTGTCTCGACCGTGATGCCACAGTGCTCCTGTTCCAGAGCGCTCGTGGCCGCTTCGACGACAGCCGGGTCGTCGTCGACGTGGAGAACGCGGATCCGGTCGGTCATTGCCTTCTAGCAGTGACAACTCCCCTATACCCTTTCGGGCGTGAGTATCTCCGTTGAAAATCGGGTGGCGTCTGCTACTCGTCGTCCAGTTCAGCCTGCCACTCCTGTACCTTCGCCATCAGCTCGACCGGCGGCGTCTCGTTGACGTCCAGTTCCGTCAGTTCCGACAGGACGGCCTCGGTTTCCGGGTCGAGCGACGCTGCAGCCGCGTCGCCTGCAGGACCCTCGGCTGCGGACTCGCCGGGCGCGTGTTCGGGATCGCCGTCGGCCGCAACCGGCTCAGTCCCCGAATCGGCTGACGTGCCCGCCGACCCGGCCGCGCCGTCCCTGAACTGCCCCGAATCCAGGTCGAACACGGCCTGTGTCGTCCCGCCGTCGTCCCGCTCGCTCCCCCGAATCTCGATGGCCTTGTCGTCGCGCAGGCGGTCGAGCACCTCCTGTGAGCGACCGACGACCGGCTCGGGGACGCCGGCGAGGTCGGCGACGTGGACGCCGTAGGAGCGGTCGGTCGGCCCGTCCCGGACCGTTCGGAGGAACGTCACGTCGCCGTCGCCCTCCGCGGACCGCGGCTCGCCGTCGACCGCGACGTGGACGTTCTCGACGGCCGGTAGCTCCTCGCCCAGCGCCGTCAGTTCGTGGTAGTGGGTGGCAAACAGCGTCTTGGACTGAATGGAATTGACGATGTACTCCGTCGCCGCCCAGGCGATAGAGATGCCGTCGAAGGTAGCGGTTCCGCGACCCACCTCGTCCAGAATCACCAGCGACTCGTCGGTGGCCGAGTGGAGAATATTGGATAGCTCCTGCATCTCGACCATGAACGTCGAGCGGCCCTGTGCGAGTTCGTCCAGCGCGCCGACGCGGGTGAAGATGCCGTCCACCAGACCGACTGTCGCCGACCGCGCTGGCACGAAACTGCCCACCTGGGCAAGCAGCGTGATGAGCGCCGCCTGGCGCATGTACGTCGATTTCCCGCTCATGTTCGGCCCGGTGACGATGAGGAACTGTCGGTCGTCGTCCATGTAGAGATCGTTCGGGACGAACTCGGTGGTCTGTTCGACGACCGGATGACGGCCGGCCTCGATGGACAGTTCGTTGCCGTCGACGACCGCCGGCCGGGTCCAGTCGTTCTCGACGGCATGGACCGCCAGTGACGCGAATGCGTCCAGTTCCGCCAGCGTCCGGCCCACGTCCTGCAGTAGCGTCGCGTGCTCAGCCACGCGCGCCCGGAGCCGCTGGAAGTGCTCGTACTCCATGTCGTGGCGGCGCTCCTCCAAGCGCAGCACGTCCCGCTCTTTCTCGTCGAGTTCGGGTGTCGTGTACCGCTTCGAGTTTTTCAGCGTCTTGATGTGCTGGTACTCCTCGGGGACGGCGTCGGTCTCGCTCTTGCCGACCTGGATGTAGTAGCCGTCGGTCTTGTTCCGGTCGACAGAGAGGTGGGTGATGCCGGTCCGCTCCTTCTCGCGGTCCGGCAGCGTCTCCAGCCACTCCAGAGCGGCCTCGTGCTCGTCGATAATCTCGTCGAGGTCGTCGTCGTACCCCCGTTTGAACAGTCCGCCCTGCCGGATCGTTCCCGGCGGGTCAGCGACCAGTGCGCTGTCGAGGTCCGCGGCCAGCGCGTCGGCCGCCTCGCGGTCGGCCCCGTCGAGCGCGTCGGCGAGCGGCGACTCGGCCAGCCGCTCGGTCTCGGTGACGGCGTCGGCGACCTGCCCCAGCAGCGCCAGGGTTTCCTGAACTGCTCGCAGGTCCCGCGCGTCGGCGCTCCCCGACGTGGCCCGCGCCGCCAGCCGTTCGAGGTCGTAGGCGTCCGACAGCGTCTCTCGAATCCGCTCGCGGGCCATCGCCGCCTCCGACAGCGCCGCCACGCAGGACTGCCGGCGCTGGAGTTCGGTCCGGTTTCGCCGGGGCCGCTGGAGCCACTGCTGGAGCAGTCGCCCGCCGGCGGCCGTGACCGTGTGGTCGATAGTGTCGAACAGCGACCCCGAACTGTCGCCCTGCATGGTCTCTGTGAGTTCGAGGTTCCGCTGGGTCGTCGCGTCGAGGTCGACGTGGTCGCGCTCGCCGTAGGCCTGCAGCCGCGTGACGGCCGCCAGCGTGCCGACCCCGGTGTCCTCGACGTAGGACAGCACCGCGCCGGCGGCCTGGACCGCCACGCTCTGCTCGCCGATACCGACGCTATCGACCGTCTCGCTCCCGAACTGCTCGCGGACGGTGTGGCGCGCCCGGCCCGGCTCGAACGACGCCGAGTCGTGCAGCGTCAGCGCCGCGTCCGTCCGCTCGCGCAGGCGGTCCAGAAACGCGTCGTCGTTCCGGAGCTCCGGGCCGGGAAGAATCTCGGCCGGCCCGAACGTGTACAGCTCTGTCAGCGCCTCGCCCGCGTCGGCGTCGTCGAGCTGTGTGACCTGAAACTGGCCCGTGGTCACGTCCGTCGCCGCGATACCGTAGGTGTCACCGCCGTCCCGGCTGGCCTCCCGAACCACCGCGGCGAGGTACTGCGCCGACTCGTCGCCGGTCTCTAGATGCGTTCCGGGCGTAACGACCCGCGTTATTTCGCGAGCGTGGCCGTTCTCGGTCTCGTGCTGGTCGGCGATGGCGACCCGGTAGCCCCGCTCGACCAGCGCGGAGACGTACGGCGTCAGGTCGTCGACCGGAACCCCTGCCATCGGATACGACGAGCCATGCGAGGACTTCTGGCTCACCTTCAGGTCGAGTTCGTCGGCGACGATTTCGGCGTCCTCGTCGAAAAACTCGTAGAAGTCGCCACACTGCATCGCCAGCAGGTCCGCGTCGGTCCCCTCCTTGAGCGTGAGGAACTCCCCGACGATTCCCGTCGCCTCTGTCATACACGTCCGTGTGGCCGTCCCGGGCGTAAGGATTGCGGGTCGGGAGAGCGTGTTCGCGGCCGCCGGGCGTGGCCAGTGAAGGGGCCACAGGCCGTAGGGCCGAGTATGAACGCAGCAGAGACTATCGCGGCCTACTACGCCGCGCTCCGGGCCGGCGAGCCGCTCGGCCCCTTTTTCGCCGATGACGCAGACCGCTCGGTGGTCAAGTTCGGCATCTCTGAACAACTGGTCGGAACCGGCGCTATCGGAACAGGACTACGGGAACAGACCGAGACGACGGCCGACTGGACTGTCGAGAGCCATGCGCTCCGGGTGACAGAACGCGAGGGCTACGCGTGGTTCAGCGACGCCGTCGACCTGTGCTGGACCGACACCGAGGGCACGGTCCGCCACGAGTACGACACGCGCTGGAGCGGGACCCTCGAAGCTACCGGCGAGGCGCGCGAGTGGCAGTTCGTCGGCATGCACGTCAGCACGGCCGACGACCTAGGGGAGTAGGCGGTCGCTAATCGCCGTCAAGCGTGGCGAAGACGAACTCGCTATCGCTCCCGAGGGGGTCCGTCGCAGTGACGGTCTCCGTGTCGGTGAAGCCGGCGTCGGCCAACTGGTCGAGCGTCGCCCGCCGACCCGGTGCCGAGAAGAACATCGACCCGCCCATCCAGCCGCGCCGGACGGTTTCGAACTGGCCGCTCGGCAGTGTCATCAACACGGTACCGCCCGGTCGGAGCACGCGAGCGAACTCACGGTAGACCGTCGGGTGCTGGTCCTGCGGGACGTGGAAGACGGCGTGGTAGGCCGTGACTGCGTCAACGCCGTCGGTCGCAACCGGGAGCGCCGTCATGTCACCCTGCACGAGCCGGCTGTCCGGTACTGTCTCGGCGGCGAGGTTCAGACCCGCACGCGAGAAGTCCAGACCGACGCTGTTCGGCGGGAGGTTCGCAAGCGTCCGCGCGCCGTCACCACAGCCTACGTCGAGAACTGTCGGCGCTCCGGGGAGCCGTTCGAGCAGGTCGTCGAGCAGGGCTGCGTCCGACCCGGTCGGGTCGCGCCGCTCGGCGTAGGTCTCGGAGACACTGTCCCACGCGTGGCGCACCTCGTTGCGGTCCATGTCTACACTATGTGTGCAAGCCGGATAGGCGTTCAGCTACCTCTCCACAGTCACCTCCCTATTTCGACTCCAACACGATATTCCGATGGTGTTCACTGATTCATTGACCAACTGGTATGCAATCTAGGTGAACTTTTATTACTTATCCGCGGGAGGAACGACTCGATGTTTGAAGAAGAATCACAGCCCAAATCTAACCCGAGCCGAAGACAGTTCCTCGGTGGGGTCGGTTCGCTGCTGGCCGCGTCGGCGTTCTCGGTCTCCGTCTCCGACGACGCTGCCGCACAGGTGACAGACGGCGACGACTCGGCCACACAGACTATCTCGTCACCTAACGGGGCAGTAACACTCACTGTCGATGTCAGCGACGGTGTGGCAACATACGAGGTCGCACACGACGGGACGACGCTCATTGGGGAGTCCGAACTGGGCTTCGAGTTCCGGAATCAGGACCCGTTCCGTTCGGGTCTGGCCGTCACCGGGAGCGAGCGAACCGAGGTCGATACGTCCTGGACGCCAGTCTGGGACCGTTACGACGAAATCACCGAGCGGTACACGGAACTCCGGCTGGGGGTCGCGGAGTCGACCGGGGCGGAGCGGTTCGGGACGCTCGTCTTCCGGGTGTTCGACGACGGCGTCGGCTTCCGATTCATCTTCGGGGAGCCCTTCGGCGACCAGTTCGTCGTCACATCCGAGCGGACCGAGTACAATTTCGCCGGGGACTACACCTCCTGGTGGATTCCCAACGACTACAACAACTTCGAGGTGGAGTACGAGGAGACGCCGCTGAGCGAGGTGGCCGGCGAACTCGACGGCACTGGCTTCGACGGCGTCCACACGCCGATGACGATGCGGACCGACGACGGCCGCCACCTCGCCGTCCACGAGGCCGACCTCACCGACTACGCTTCGCTCGCACTCGCACCGTCTGATGCCGGTGACACGACTTTCGAATCGACGCTCGCGCCGCTGCCCGACGGAACGAAGGTCTCGTCGTCGGCCCCGCACGTCACCCCATGGCGAACAGTTCAGGTCGGGACCAGTGCCGGTGACCTCGTCGAGTCGAATCTGGTGGTGAACCTCAACGAAGACTACGACGAGGAGGTGTTCACGCAGGGCGTCGACTGGATAGAGCCCCAGAAGTTCATCGGCGTCTGGTGGCTGATGATAACCGGCCGCGCCGACTGGGAGTACACCGGGGAGACCTCCGGCAACCACGGCGCACAGACCGGCCGCGCCACGCAGTACATGGACTTCGCCAGCGAGCACGACATCCCCGGTGTCCTCGTCGAGGGCTGGAACGAGGGGTGGTCGAGCTATCCGGGCGATGGCAGTGGATTCGATTTCTCGACACCGTATCCGGACTTCGATCTGGCGGAAGTGACCGACTACGGCGCGAGCCTCGACCCGCCGACCCAGATGACGATGCACAACGAGACGGCCGGGGACTTCCGGAACTACGAATCACAGCTCGAAGAGGCATTTTCGTTGTACGATGACCTCGGAATCCGGACCATCAAGAACGGCTACGTCTCCGACAGCGGTGACCTTGCGGGCGAGAGTTACAGCCACCACAACCAGATACTGGTCAACCACCACACGCTGGTCGCCGAGACGGCGGCGGCCAATCGACAGATGCTCGATATACACGAGCCGATTCACCCGACCGGCCGCCGGCGGACCTACCCGAACCTGATGACCCGCGAGGGGGTCAAAGGCCAGGAGTACGACTCCTTCGGCGACGTGAGCCCCGAACACCACGTCACCTTCCCGTTCACGCGGATGCTGGGCGGGCCGGTCGAGTACACGCCGGGCATCTTCGACATGGACTCGGGGTCGGGCGGCATCGAGACCACGCGCGCCAAGCAACTGGCGATGTACCCGACGTACTTCAGCGGCCTCCAGATGGCCGCCGACCTACCCAGTTCCTATCTGGCCGACCAGCCGCCGACGGCCGCCGTCGGCGAAGTCGCCCAGGCCGAGTGGGGCGACATCGAGGGCTTCTCGACGGCCGCCCGCTGGGCCAACGCTCAGGGCGAGCAGTACGTCGCCATCGACCCCAACAGCGCCGCGCCCGGTGCGACCGTCTCCTGGACCGTCGAGGACGCCGACGAGGGCGAGTACGACGTTCACTTCCGGTACGCCAGCGACGCCGAGGAGAACGCCATCGGCGCGGACACCGACCGGACTGCGTCGGTGCTTGTCAACGGCTCCGCGGCCGGCCAGGTCACGTTCCCGCCCACGGAGTACTGGGACGTCTGGGAGAGCGTCTCGACGACCGTCTCGCTGTCCGGCGACGAGGACGAAATCGCCCTCTCGCTGACCGCCGAGGACACCGGGGGCCTCAACCTCGACGCCGTCGCCGTCACCGACACCGGCGCGCCGATGCCCGACCCCGAGACAGCTCCCATCCGCGGCGAGACCGTCGAGGCGTTCCAGTTTATCGAGGACGTGCCCGCCGCGGGCTGGGACGACACGCGCGTCATCGACGCCGAGATCGGCGATTACATGGTCACGGCACGGCAGAAAGGCGAGGAATGGTATCTCGGCGCGATGACTGACGGGGGCGGCCGCGCCATCGACGTACCCCTGTCGTTCCTCTCGCCCGCTTCGGATAGCAACGGACAGGGGCCGGGGAACGACAACGGCGAGAAGAACGGGACGAACGAAGCCAGCGGCAACGGTACCGGCCCTAACGGCCCGAAGTACGTCGCCGAAATCTATTCCGACGGCATCGACGCGGCCTACGACGAGAACCTGACCGACGTTCGCGTCGACGAGGCCGTCGTCACACCGGGGACGACCCTGCTCGCGTCGATGGTCGGCAGCGGCGGGACGGCTGTCCGCTTCCGGCGCGCAACAGGTCAGGATATCAACGACCTGCCGGCGTACGAGCGGCCAGCACAGGACTTCGACGTCACCATCGGCGACGAGGTGTTCATCCAAGAACCGTTCATCCGGGCCACTGGGCGCAACGACGGGGCGTTCATCGGCGGGACCACGGTGACGCTCCGCGTCGACGGCGAGACTGTCAGGACAGCGAACGTCCGCTTCCCGCCCAACACAAGCGACGCCACCTACGAGTTCGGCTACAGCATCGACACGGCCGGCGACTACGACGTGTCAGTCGCGCTCCCGGACGGCACGACGCTCGCCAGCGGAACGGTGACGGTCAAGCCGCCGGCGACGGTGGCCGAACTCGCCGACCCGTCCGGCGACGACACCGGCCCAGGTGCGTACACGTATCCGACCAGCGGTGACTTCGAGGACGGCGCGTTCGACCTGGAGTCGCTGACGGTCGAACAGACACCGAGCCTCCATCGCTTCACCTTCAAGGTGGCGACTCTCTACAACGCTTTCGGCAGTAGCCGCGGCTTCTCGCCGCAGTGGTTCGTCCTCTGGCTGCGCGACCCGAGCGCTGACAGCGGGTCGACGACCAGCCTCGACGACCTCGGCGCGACCGTCGACTTCGAGGCCCCGTGGCAGTACCGCATCGAAATCAGCGGCTTCTCAAAGAGCGCGGTCGACGCCAGCGGTGCGACGCTGACCGACGCCGACGGGGACGCGGTCTCCCTCGGCGAGACCGTCGACGTGGACGCGGGGACAGTCACGCTCAGCCTCGACCGCGAGGCCGTCGGCGGCGCGGACGCGGCGGACCTCGAAGTCGTCGCGATGGTGCAGTCGGAGGACCGCGGGTCGCTCCGGCCAGTCGCCGAAGAAGCCGGGGGCTACGTCTTCGGCGGTGCCAAGCCCGGTGCAGTCGAGAACGCACCGCGAATTATGGACCTGACGACACCGGAGAGCGTCAGTCAGGCCGACGCGCTGGCCTACAGTGCCGACTCGCGGGCGACGCTGCCGTTCGTCCCGCTCGATTAATCCTCGGCGAGCGCGTCAATCGCCGCGTCGAGCGTGAACTGCCCCTCGTAGAGCGCGCTCCCGACGACGACGGCGGCGGCCCCGGCCGACCGAAGCGCGAGCACGTCGTCGATGGTTGCCACGCCGCCGCTGGCGACGACGGGGATGTCGACGCTGTCGACCAGTCGGCGAACCGGGTCGGTCCGAACCCCCTCGAGCTGCCCCTCGACATCCACGTCGGTGAAGAGGATGCCGCCGGCCCCGAGGTCGGCGTACCGCTCGGCGGCGTCGGCGGGGTCCAGACCAGTGCCTTCGGTCCATCCGGAGACGACCACCTCGCCGTCCTTCGCGTCGAGGCTCACGAGCACACTACCGGGGTGTTCGTCGCTGATTTCGCGGACGATCTCCGGCGTTTCGACGGCCGCCGTGCCGAGGATGACGCGGTCAAGCCCGCGGTCGAGCAGCGAGACGGCGTCCTCGGCGGTTCGGATGCCGCCGCCGAGTTGCACGTCCACGTCGGCTCCCACCGCGTCGAGGACGGCGTCGATGGCCGCCGCGTTCCGTCGCTCGCCCTCGAACGCGCCGTCGAGGTCGACGAGATGGAGCGTCCGCGCGCCGGCGTCGACCCACCGCTGTGCGGCCTCGACCGGATCGCCGTAGGTTTTTTCGGTGCCGCGTTCGCCGCCGACCAGCTGGACCACCTGTCCGTCCTGCATGTCGACCGCGGGGACGACCTCGAATTCGGGGTACATGGCCGGTGGTCCGGCGGCGGCCGTCGAAAGCGTGTCGGTCCACCGTGTACGGACGGCTGTCTGCACAA
The DNA here is from genome assembly GCF_000223905.1 of Haloarcula hispanica ATCC 33960. NCBI lineage: Archaea > Methanobacteriati > Methanobacteriota > Halobacteria > Halobacteriales > Haloarculaceae > Haloarcula > Haloarcula hispanica. The sequence goes on along the minus strand of NC_015948.1, from coordinate 2,841,954 downwards.
ATCCACCCCCATCCTTTTACGCCGTGATGGGAAAGGTCCGACATGGTTACTGCTACACTCGTCCTCACACCGCTCGCCCGTCGGCTCGAAGCGATCATGTTCGGGCCGTACGAGCGCGAGTACCAGCTCTTCGAACAGGCCGTGATGGTCGTCGCCGTCGGCCTGGCGCTGGCCTGGGGGCTGGCCGCGTTCGGTGTTCTCCCGCTCGGTGCCGGCACGGTGTCGGTGCTTGCGACCGCCGCCAGTGTCGCCATCTCGGCGTTCGTCGTCGTCGGCTTGCTACAGTTCCTCGTCCTCGCGAACGTCCTCGAACGGACGAACGAGGACGTCGCCACGAAGGCCGCTGAACTCGAAGAGGCCGCCGAGCAACTGGAAACGACAGCCGAGGAACTGGAGACGACCGCCGACGAGGTCGAAAACGCGGCCGAGACTGTCGACGAGGCCGCCGAAGATGTCGAACAGACCGCGGACGAAGTCGAGCAGACGGCCGGCGAGGTCGAGCAGACAGCGGACGAAGTGGAGGAGACCGTCGACGAGGTCGAGCAGACCGCGGACGAAGTCGAGCGGACGGCCGACGAAGTCGAACAGACTGCGACAGAGACCGGCGACGAGGACGCCGCCGAGAAGGTGACCGAGGTCAAGGACAAGACGACCCAAGTCAAGGACAAGACGACCGAAGTGAAAGACAAGACGACCCAAGTCAAGGACAAGGCGACGGAAGCGAAAGACAGGACGACCGAAGTGAAAGACAAGACCACGGAGGTCAAAGACAAGACCAGCGATGCGAAGCAGACCGCCGAATCGGTCACCGACGAGGTCGAAGCGGCCAAGGAAACGGCGAACGAAGTCGAGGAGACCGCGGCGGAGGTCGAGGAGACGATGCCGGCCGACGACGAGCACCTCGCTGACGAGGGTGGCAAGTCTGACACCGACGACGGTGGCTCGGACGAGCGGTCGTCGTAGCGGCGGTCGCCGTCGCTTGGCACATTACCCGTTCGGTACGTTTTAACCCAGTGAGGGACTGGCACCTGTATGGTCGAAGTTCTCTTTGCCCTCGGTGTTCTGGTGGCTATCTTCGTCGGGTTCAATATCGGGGGCTCTTCGACGGGTGTCGCGTTCGGGCCTGCAGTCGGGTCAGATACGCTTTCGAAACTGTCCGCGGCGGCCCTGATGACCATCTTCGCGCTGGCTGGGGGACTCATCGTCGGCCCGGAAGTCGTCGAAAGCCTCGGGAGTGACCTCGTCGAGACCGCCTTCTCCCCGCTCATCAGCATCGTCGTGCTGTTTTTCATCGGTGTCGCGCTGTTTCTCTCGAACGTGGTCGGCGTCCCGGCGTCGACCTCGATGACGGCTGTCGGCGCTATCGCCGGTCTCGGCCTCGCTCGCGGGACGCTAAACGCCGCCCTGATGCTCGAAATCGTCTCGTGGTGGCTCGTCTCCCCGATCATCGCCTTCTGGGTCAGCGGGGTCATCGGCCGGTACTTCTACCCGCGCCTCGTCGAGTGGTTCGCTGTCTCCCAGAGCGAGGGGTCGCTACTGGATTTCGACCGGTCCGGTTCGATTCCACGGCCGTCACTTGGGGAGAACACGACACCGCGTGAGTTCGTCGGGACCGTCGTCGTCATCGGTATCGGCTGTTACATGGCCTTCTCGGCGGGCGCGTCGAACGTTGCCAACGCCGTCGCCCCCCTCGTGGGGAACGGCTCGCTAGATATGTACCCGGCTATCCTGCTCGGCGGTGGCGCTATCGGCCTCGGTGCCTTTACCATCGCCCGTCGAACGATGGACACGGTCGGCAACGACCTGACCGACCTCCCGCTGGTCGCCGCCATCGTGGTTGCGGCAGTTGCCTCCACCATCGTCACCTTCCTCTCCGCGCTGGGTATCCCGGCGAGTTTCGTCATCATCGCCACGATGAGCATCGTCGGGCTCGGCTGGGGCCGTGCAACGCGAACGACGAGCCTCTCCGACACTGTGCAGGGCGAGACGCCCGTCGCGTCTGTCGGTGCGCTGACCACCGACGCGGAAGCCGCGGATGCGCCGACTGTCGGCGGGAAAAAGGGGACGCCGAAGCCGGCCGAGACCGAACCCATCGGCGAGGAATCGCGGGAGGACATCCCGTCGGCGTCGGACCTGTTCGAACCCGGGACCACCGCCAGAGTGATTTTCCTTCAGAACATCGTCCCCTCGATCGCGACGCTCGCGGCGTATCTGGTATTCAAGTTTTTGCCGATTGCCTGAGCGGTGATCGGTCCCGAACAGCTGTCGTCGGTTTCCGACGAATCCCCGCGTTGTCCCTCATTATTTTGCACGGCCTAAAACCGAAGGGCAAAGTCTAACAGGGCGGGGTTCGAACCAATCAGGTGATGCCCACGGTAGAGTACCTTAACTACGAAGTAGTGGACGATAACGGCTGGGACATGTACGACGACGACGTCTTCGCAGAGGCGTCAGATATGGACCTCGACGGTGAGGACTACGGGTCCCTCGAGGTGAACGAAGGCGAGTACATCCTGGAAGCCGCCGAGGCGCAGGGCTACGACTGGCCCTTCTCGTGTCGCGCCGGTGCCTGTGCGAACTGTGCCGCCATCGTTCTCGAAGGCGACATCGACATGGACATGCAGCAGATCCTCAGCGACGAGGAAGTCGAAGACAAAAACGTTCGCCTGACCTGTATCGGCAGCCCGGACGCCGACGAGGTCAAGATCGTCTACAACGCCAAGCACCTCGACTACCTGCAGAACCGCGTCATCTAACGCGGCTCCTGCAGCGCACTACACTTTCTTCTTCCAGCAGCGACTGCCTTCGACAGCCGTCGTACCGGAACCATTAGGGGCACCCCTGTATTGCGTATAGCCGTGCTCGGGTCGATACCGGACCTGCTTCGGCTGGTCGCCGTCCCGGTGTTCGGGTGGGCGGCCTACCGCGACGTGAAAACCCGCCGGGTGCCCAACCGGACCTGGACCCCGCTTGCCGTGCTGGCGGTCGTGCTCCTGCTGTGGGACGCCTACACCGTCTGGGCCGGCCCGACAGCGGTCGGCCAGCGGCTGTTCTTCATCAGAGTCGCGATCAGTCTCGGCTTCGTCGTTCCGCTGTCGTACGGTTTCTGGCTCATCGGCGGGTTCGGCGGGGCCGACGCGAAGGCGTTCATGCTCGTCGCCGTCCTCTTTCCCGTCTATCCGGTGTACTACCTGCCAATGCCAAGCGTCGCGCTCCCGCTCCAGCAGAGCGCTATCGGCGTGTTCTCGCTGACGATCCTCTCGAACACTGTGCTTGCTGGCATCGTCTACCCGCTTGCCGTCGCTGCCGGGAACCTCGCCCGTGGTCGTTTTTCGCTGGCGATGTTCATCGGGCGGCCCGTCGCCGCCGCCAACGTCACCGAGGAGTACGGCCGCCTGCTCGAATCCCCCGACGGCTTCGACCGCGGCGGCCTCGACCTCGACGCCCTCCGGATGTACCTCCAGTGGCGCGGCTGCTCGCTTGCTGACATCCGTGCCGATCCCGAGCAGCATCGGCTGCCGACCTCCATCCCAGCGGTCCCGAACGACCCCGGCGACGGCTCGCTGGCGACCGACGGCGGCGACTCGGTGTCCGGCGATGTGGCCGAACCGTCAGCGAACGACATCGGGGCCGATGGGATGGACCACCCCGACCACATCGACGACCCCTGGGGTGCCGAGCGGTTCCTGAACGACATCGACCACTCCGCCTACGGCACGTCGCCGGACCAGCTCCGCGACGGGCTGGACGTGCTCGTCGAAGAAGACGAGGTGTGGATTTCGCCCGGGATTCCGTTCCTCGTCCCGATGTTCGCCGGGCTTGTCGTCTCGCTCACCTACGGCGACGTGCTGTTCTCGCTGTTGCAGGCTGTTGGGCTCGCGTGACCCCCGGTAGCAGAAGACCTATTTTTCGGACACGCCTCCGCCCGAGTATGACCGAGGTCGACCTCGCGTTCGACGAGCAGGAGTACATCCCCGCTGTCGCACAGGACGCCGACACCGGCGAGGTACTCATGCTCGCCTACGTCACCGAAGAAGCGCTGCGGAAGACCCGAGAGACGGGGGAGGCCCACTACTACTCGCGGAGCCGGGACGAACTCTGGCACAAGGGCGGGACGAGTGGCCACACGCAGGCCGTCGAAGAGGTGCGGGTCGACTGCGACGGGGACGCGCTGCTGTACGTCGTCGACCAGACCGGCGGGGCGTGCCACACCGGCTACGAGTCCTGTTTCCACCGGACTGTCGACGGCGAGACGGTCGGTGAGCAAGTGTTTGACCCGGACGACGTCTACTGATGGCGCGATCCGATACTGAGATCGAAAGCAGTGCAGGAACCCCCGACGCCGTCGAGAACCTCGAACAGGCCGCCGAGGCGCACGACCGAGCGCAGACGCGTGTCGAGGAGGTCGGTGCCGACGCGTTGCGTGACTGCCGTGACATCTACAGCGAGCTGTGGAACCTGCTAGACAGCTACGACGGCCGGGCGACCGGCGGCGGCGACTTCGAGGCGTTCATGGAGTTTCAGGGCCGGGTCGGGACGCTGACCGACGATCTCCCCGAGGATCTGCCCGAGCGCGATACCTTCGAAGAAATCGACGATTTCCTCCAGCAGCGGCGACTCACCGAGGGCGATTTCGAGCAGGCCCGCGAGATGCTGTCGCCCATCGGCGACCTCGTCGGGCGACTCGACGAACTCGACGACGCACGCGAGCAGTACAAGAAAGCCCGGACCGAGGCGAACCGTCGACGCGACGAACTGAGCGACCGCATCGACGACCTGGAACGCCTCCAGCGTCTCGGCGACGCCGATCTCGATGCCCCGGTCGAGCATCTCCGTGACCCCATCGAGCGCTACAACGACGCCGTCTCCGAGGCGTTCACCGAGTTTCGCCGCAATACGCCGGCTAAGGACGCGCTGGCAGTTATCGACCGGGCGGACGCGTACCCGCTGGTCGAGTTCCGGTCCCCACCTGCGGAACTGCTGACCTACGTTCGCGAGCACGACGCCGGCCGGGAGCCGATTCCGAAACTACTGGAGTACGCCGACTACTCCGCCTCGAAACTGGACCACTACGTCGACGACGCCGCAGCGCTCCGCAGTGCTGTCGCCACCCGGCAGACGTATCTCCGGCGGCTCGACGCCGAGCCGGTGCGGATCGACTGGCCGCCGCCGTCGGCCGACGCCCTGCCGTGGTATTGCCGAGAGTACCGCTCGGTCGTCGCCCGGTTCGCCGACGAGTCAGTCGTCGCGGCGCTACGGGAGGTGCGTGGACTCGCGGAGCGGGATGACTACGAGCGGCTTCGCGAGAGCGCTGTCGCTCGGGCAGACCTCACAGAATCCGAGCGTGAACGGCTGGCAAGCGGTGCTGTCGAGCAGGAACTATCGACCGCCCGCGAGGCCAGGGCAGCTATCGACGACGCGCTGGAGATTTATCGGCCGCTGTAAGTGTCAGCCTGCTGGGTTGCTCGCCTCACCATCGTTTCGGCCAGCTCTTCGGCGCGGTCGAGCGTGCGCGCTTCGGCGTAGACCCGGACGACGGGCTCCGTGCCGGACGGTCGGGCGAGCACCCAACCGTCGCCGTAGTCGAGGCGATAGCCGTCCGTCGTGTCGAGGTCGGCCGTCGCGTCGTTCGCGTGGGCCTCGATGCCTTCGAGCATCGCTTCGCGCTCGTCTTCGGTCTCGTATTCGAGGTTTCGCCGGACGTTGTAGTAGTCGTCGTAGTCCGCGGCCACCTCGCTCGCGGGCCGCTCGGCGACGAGTTCGAGGAACTTCGCGGCGGTGAACGCCCCGTCTCTGGCGATGCGGTAGTCGGGGAAGAGGATGCCGCCGTTGCCTTCGCCGGCAATCGCGACGTGGGTCCCCTCGTCCTGCAGTTTGCGGATGCGGCTGACGATGTACGTCGAGCCGATGGGGGTGAGCGAGAGGGTCGCGCCGGCGTCCTCGACGACGTCGACCAGCCGCTGGGAGGCGTTGACCGCCGAGACGACGCCGTCGCCCGACTCGATTTTCGCCGCCGCGAGCGCGGCCAGTGCGGCGTCACCTTCGATATGGGTTCCGGTCTCGTCGACGAACATCCCGCGGTCGGCGTCGCCGTCGTGGGCGAATCCGAGGTCGGCGTCGGTCGCGCGGACGAACGCCCGGAGGTCTCCGAGGTTCTCGGCGACGGGTTCGGGGTCGCGGCCGGGGAAGTGGCCGTCGGGCTGGGTGTTGACAGTGTGGACCTCACAGCCGAGTTCGCGGAACAGGTCGGGGCTCGTCAGCGAGCCAGCGCCGTGGCCGGGGTCGACGACGACAGTGAGGTCGGCGTCGGCGATGCGGTCGCGGTCGACGGCAGACAGCACCTGCTCGCGGTAGCGGCGGCGAGCGCTGGCGATGGCGGTGTCGGACCCGACTGTCTCCCAGTCCGCGTAGGTCGGGGTGTCGTCCCGGAGGGACTGCTCGACGTGGTCGAGCGTGTCCCGCGTCAGTTCGACGCCGTCCGCGCCGATGAGCTTCACGCCGTTGTACGCGGCCGGATTGTGACTCGCGGTAATCATCACGCCCGGGACCGACTCACGCTCGCAGTAGGCCTGCAACCCCGGTGTCGGCACGACGCCGAGGCGGTCGACGTCGAACCCGACGGCCGTCAGCCCGCTTGTCGCGGCGTTGATAAACGTCCGCCCGGTCGTCCGCGTATCCCGGGCGATCGCGACGCGGTCGTGGTCGTCACGCCAGACGTCCCCGGCGGCCTGTGCAACCCGGACGTACCGCGGTGTCAGCTCATCGCCCGCGACACCTCGGACGCCACTCGACCCGAACACTTGCATTCGAGCGAGTGTCTGATGCGGAGGGGCTTAGGAATGTCGCTGTCCGAATTCAACAGTCATTAGCCCCGTGACCGTGCAGTGAGCGTATGGCAAACGACGACCTCATCGCGGCGCTGCGGGACGCCGACGCCGTCAAGTTCGGGGAGTTCGAGCTCTCCCACGGCGGCACGTCGAACTACTACGTCGACAAGTACGTCTTCGAGACCAACCCCGACTGTCTGGACCGCATCGCCGAGGCCTTCGCCGAGCGCATCGCCGAGTGGGACACGGACGCCACGCTCGCCGGCGTCGCCCTCGGCGCAGTCCCGCTGGTCGCGGTCACCAGTGTCGAGACGGGCATTCCCTACGTCATCGCCCGCAAGCAGGCAAAGGAGTACGGCACGGGCAACCGAATCGAAGGGGATCTGGCCGACGGCGAGGAGGTCATCATCCTCGAAGACATCGCGACGACCGGCCAGAGTGCGGTCGACGCCGCCGAGGCGCTCCGCGAGGCCGGCGCTATCGTCAACCGCGTGCTCGTCGTCGTCGACCGCGAGGAGGGGGCCAGCGAGAACCTCGCCGACCACGACCTCGAACTGTCCTCGCTCGTGACTGCCTCTGACCTGCTCGCCGACGCACCCGACGATATCGACGTATAGCGCTGGTCGGAACGCTCTCGGCCCTGCACGAGACGAGCACACCACCGATGTGTTCTTGACGCTGGCTCGCCTACCCACGAGTGCAAATGGCTAATCTCGAACTCTACGAACTCGAAGGCTGTCCGTACTGTGCGAAGGTAATCAAGAAACTCGACGAGCTGGGCCTCGACTACGAATCCCACATGGTCCCGCGGTCCCACGGCGATCGGACCGAAGTGAAGGAGGTTTCGGGCCAGACGGGCGTTCCCGTCCTCGTCGACGAGGACAACGGCGTCGACGGGATGCCTGAATCCGACGACATCGTCGAGTACCTCGAAGAAACGTACGGGCAGTAGACTCGGCGCTTACGGTAGTTCTCGTTTTTACGTGACAGCGAAGACTGAGAGCGCCCGCTCAGGCCACTTCCTCGGGTTCCTCGCCGCGCTCCATAATGAGGTCGCGCAGGTCGATGGCGTCCTCGATGTTTTCCATCTCCTCTTTCTCGATGAGCGCGGTCCCCTCGACGGACTCCCGTCGGAGTTCGTCGACGACGTACACCGACCGAGTCCGGGTTACCTCGCCGACCGAGGACATGATGCGGGCTCGCTTCTCGGCCGTCTCGGTGAACGCCGAGTGACCGGCAAGGACTTGCCCGTGCTCGTCGTCGCTCTCGTTGACGCTCTTGAACGGCGCGCGGTCCGTCGGGTGGACCTCGAAGCCGATACGAGTGAATACCGTCACAATCGGCTCGTCTTCCGGTGCGACGGCGGGGTCGTCCGGTGTCGGCTCGTCGTCACGGACTTCCTCGGCGCCGTCGAGGACGCTCACCGGCGAGGTCAGCGGCGCGTCGAACAGGTCCTCCAGTTCGGCGGCCACCTCGACGGAAGCGTCCATTCCGTCCTCGTATTTCGAGACCGTCCGTCGGGAGACGCCAAGTTCCTTTGCCAGTCGGCCGAGCGACCAGTCGCGGTTCTCGCGCACGTCAGCGAGAATCTCGGAGTCGATGTTGACGTAGAGTCCGCCCGGCGCGGCGTAGATGAGCGGTGGGACCTCCTCGACGAACAGGTCCATCGCGGTGTCGGGCGACAGCACGGGGACGCCGTGCCGGAAGTAGACGACGCCGGGTTTCAGTTCCTCGTCACGGGTCCGGAGTCCGACTACGATCGGTGTAGCATTCAGGTACGTGCCCAGTCGCCGCATCTCGCCCCCGGTCTGTGCGTCGAAGGCGTCGATGTTGCCCAGTATCTTCAGGAGCAACACGTCCTCACCGCGACGGGCAGCGATGTCGAAACTCTTCGGACGAATCGCACAGCGGTCGCTGACGAGGAAGCCAGCGTCTTCGAGCATCGCCATGACGTTTTCCACCAGCGCCGACCGTGACATAGTACTCTGTACCTCTACTGAGTCTAGCCCGCTCACCCATTATATGCATTGCGCCGTTCGTTGACCTCTCAGGCTCCTACCGACAGCGTGACGAAAGGGGTTTGACCGTTTCGGGGCTACAGGCGCTTGTGACTGTCGTCGGCCTCGATGATACGGACTCGCGCGAGCGGGGGATGTGTACGACCTACGCCGCCGCCAGCCTCGCGGAGTCGATACGCGACGCCGGGGGGACCGTCGAGCGACTGCTCCTCGTCCGACTGAACCCTGCCGTTGAGCACAAGACCCGCGGGAACGCGGCGCTGGCAGTGCATACGGACCTCGATGCCGACACGGCGCTTGAACTGGCCGGGGACGTGCTCGACATGGCTGAGACCGACGACCCCCGGACCAACCCCGGCGCTATCGTCGCGGACTGCGACCCCGAAGACGTCCCGCCGCAGGTCGCAACGTTCGCCTGCGAGACAATACAGTCGATACAGGACCCGATGGCCGCGACGACGCTAGCTGACGTGGTCGGGTTCGCCCGCTGTCAGCGGGGCAACGGCCGCGGGCTCGTCGGCGCGCTCGCGGCGGTCGGGGCCTGGGCCGCGCTGTCGGACTGGACCTACGAACACATCGCCTACCGGGAGCGAGACCGGTGGGGCACTGAGCGGGCGGTCGACGGCGAGAGCGTCCGCGACGTAGCGGCCGAGTACTACCCCGACGTGTGGGACACTGTCGACCGTGCATCGGGCTATCCTGTCTGCGTTCCCCGGACGCCGTGTCCGATTCTCTACGGGATCCGCGGCGACGACCCCGACGCCTGCCGCGCCGTTGCCGACGCGATCGACAGCGAACCCATCGCCCGGCGAGCGACGTTCGTGACGAACCAGGGGACGGACGTCCATCTACAGGACGCCGCTGTCGACGCGGTCACGGCTGACAGCGCCTACCGCGTCACCGGCGACGTGGTCGACGCCCCCGAAACGCGGGAGGGCGGACATGTGTTCGTTACGCTCGAGGGCGACGATACGACCCTCGACTGTGCGGCCTTCGAGCCGACAAAGGGCTTTCGCGACCGGGTCCGCTCGCTCAGGGTGGGCGACCGAATCACCGCCTGTGGCGAAGTGACTGACGGCACGCTCAAACTGGAGAAGTTCGCGGTCCGGGAACTCGTTCGGACGGAACCCGTCACGCCGGACTGCCCGGACTGTGGGCGGTCGATGAAATCCGCCGGCCGGAACCAGGGCTATCGGTGTCGGGACTGCGGGACCAGCGCCGACGGCAAGGTCGAGCAGTCAATCGAGCGGGGACTGGAACGCGGCTGGTACGAAGTGCCGCCGGTTGCACGCCGCCACATCGCGAAGCCGCTGGTCCGTGGCGGGTTCGACGCGCCCACTCACCCGTCCCGCTGAGACCGATTAGCGTCGCGGTGTACCGGTCTCTCTCGACCTCGGGGACGACATTATCCGGAAATCAGATCCGACAATTCGAATGCGGTGTGACATCGTCGCGTAAACATCCCACCCGACAATCAATCGTGGCCCTGGTCCTGTCTTCTATCTGGTTCGAACCGGCTACCGTCGAGTAAGCACCACGAATATTCCGGTAATACGGGGATATACCTCGATTTAGACTACGGATAACAATATTGATATACCGTTATGTGCGGCCATGAGCACCGAAGGGGCAGACACCCACCGGCGAAATACGACGGACGGCGAGGCCGCCGAGAAGCTATTGACTGTCGAACACGAGCCGGCTGCGGGCGGCGGCCAGCGCTCGATCCTGTATCCGCCCGGCAGCACGCCCTCCGAACTGGAAGCGAACTGGCTGGCCGTTTCGTCGGACCTTCTCGTTCCGCTTGACGACGTTCAGTAGCCCTTACGCCCGATAACCGACAGGTAACAATAATGATACCTGTCGTGAATCGAGACATGGACTCCGATACCCGGTCGACGAGTGCGGTGACGGCAGCGGCTGACGTTGACGAGGGAACGCTACCTGCCGTGGTACGCTCCCGTCCCGACGGCAGTGAGCGACTCATCTGCTACGCGCCGGATGTCGACACGACAGACGTAGAGGACCAGTGGCTCTCCGTCGATGCCGACTTTCCGGTCTCGACACTGCTGATGCGGTAGGTTAGTCGTTCCGTCCGGTCAACGCAACAACCACGTCGTCACCGTCCTGGAGTTCTCCCCGCTCTCTGAACTGAGGGAGCGCAGCCGTCGCCGTCGCACACGTCGGCTCGACGTGAAACCCTGCCCCACTGAGTCGGTCGCGCTCTCGCTCGGTTGCCGCCGCGGAGACAGCGACGGCGGCACCGCCGGTTTCGTCGATGGCATGTCGTACTTGCTGGGCACGCGGCGGGTCGCGGATGTGGATCCCGTCAGCGAGGTCGTTGGCAGCAGCGTCGTCCGGTGTACTGCCCTCCTCGTCGGCGATGGGACTGTACCCGACCGCTTGCGTCCCCAGTATACGCGGGATAGCGTCCGTCCATCCAGCTTGCTCCAGTGCCCGGAACCCGCGGTAGAGGCCGAGAAACAGCGTCCCGTGACCGAGCGGTGTGACGACGGCGTCCGGCACGCTCCAGTTTCTCTGGGCGGCGATTTCGTAGGCGGCCGTCGCCGTCCCGGCGAAGAACGCGGGGTTCCAGGCGTGACTGGCGTACCAGCCCGCCCCACTCTCGACGGCGTCGATACAGGCCGCGGTTACGGACTCTCTACTCCCCTCGACCGGGACCACGTCGGCTCCGGTCCGTTCGATGCGGCGAACCTTCGCTTCCTTTGCGCTCGCCGGGACGTATATCTCCGCGTCCAGGCCCGCCCGTGCCGCGTAGGACGCGACTGCCAGCCCGGCGTTGCCCGAGGAGTCTTCGAGCACGCGGTCGGCTCCGACTCCGAGCGCTTCGGCGATGACCGTCGCCGCGCCGCGGTCCTTGAAACTCCCCGTCGGGTGGAGATACTCCAGTTTGAACGTGGCGTCCCACCCGGGCGCGTCGACCAGCGGCGTCCAGCCCTCGCCTAAACTGACCCGTTCGTCCATGGGGAGGAAGTCAGCGAAGTCCCAGACGCCGCTGGTTCGCGAGAACTGCGCCGGTCGGCTGTCGGGCAGGGGCTGGCTGGCGTAATCAAGCGGAGCCCCGCAGGAACACCGCCAGGGTTCCTCACGGGGGTACTCCCGGTCGCAGACGCTACAGGTGCGCATGGTCCCACTCGGATGCGGACGGTCCAAAAGCTGGCGGCGTCTGTGGCGCGGTAGTCGGTGCCTGTGGCTGGGCTGGCGGAGCGCACGGAGCGATGGCCGGGCGGCCGCTCCGTCGGCCGCCCCGGGGAAAGGCAGGTCAGCAAGCGAGCATACGCGGCGCGAAGCGCCGCGTTTCACGGGACCGAGCGTAGCGAGGTCCCGCGTTTTTCCCACGTTTTGCGAGGGGGTGCCCACAGGCCGCACCGCGGCCGAGGACACTCTCCGAAGTAAAAAGTGGTTGTCAGTAGGTGTCGACGTTCGTCCCGACCGAGCAGACGTACTCGCCGGTCGCGACCTGCGGGAGTCGACGGGCACGCCAGAACACGCCGCTGGAGTCGGCGGTGATTTCGGCCTTCGGATCGCCGAACACGTCGGTCACCTCGAACAGCGTCTCGCCGCGGGCGACGCGGTCGCCGAGGTCGGGCTTGAGGTCGATGAGGCCGCCGACGGGGGAGCCGTACTGTTCGAATCCGGAGGCGCGGGTCTGGGGGCGCGTGTCATGGTGGCCATCGAGGAAGCCGTAGTAGTGCAGGACGTTGAAGACACCGTCGACGCCCCGCTGGATGGACTGTTCATCCCAGCCGACACAGCCGCCGAGTTCGGGGTCGATTGTCGGCACGCCCTCGTCGGGGGCGGCGCGAGCCAACTGCCCGTCGGGGCCTTTCTGGTCGAGGATGTAGCCACAGCCGAACACTTTCGCGAGTTCGAGACACTCCTCGTGGAGGCGGTGGCGGGTGCCACACCGGACCCGTACCTCGTCGATCATCCGCGAGGTCGACCCCTGGTGTAGGTCGAGCACGTAGTCGGCGCTGATGGCGGCGTTGAACGTCGCCGCGGCGATGCGCTCGCTCGACGTCCCCGTTTTGTCGCCCGGATACGCCCGATTCATCTTCGTGTCGTCGATCGGGTTGCGGTGCTCGGCGACCTGGAACGCGTGGTAGTTGACGACGCCACAGACTAGAATCGTTCCGGACAGCTCTGCTGGGTCGAGCTGCGGGAGTGTTCGCTGGATGACGCCGACGCCGTTCAACTCGTCGCCGTCGCTGGCCGCCTGTATGTAGAGGGTCCGCCCGTCGTCGACACCGTTGACGACGGCGACCGGTAGCCCGAACGTCGACCCGTCGCGGGTCTCACCGACCTCCAGCCGCCCCGTGTCTTTCTCACCGGGGGCGGCGGTCGCCGTACCGAAAGTAACCATTGTTCCCACGTTTGCCTTGGGAGCCTTTACTGGTTCGGATTTCGCCAGCAGTTGCGCCGGACCGACGGCATCTTGGGGCCGCCACCCCTATCGACAGGTGTGTCCCAGTCCGAGCCACAGAGCGGGAAAGCGGCGATGGTCGCGGCGCTGAACGTGCCACGGAACGCGAAAATCGGCTTCGTACTCGCCGGCCTGTTCACGGCGGGGCTGTTCGCCCTGTTCGTCCTGCCGGGGACCCAGCGCCCGATGGGGTTCTACGTGGCGCTGGGGTTCGTTCTCGCGACGTCGCTGGGCGGTCTGCTGACGGCGCTGTTTACGGCCGTGTCTGCTGTGCGACTCGCAAGACAGTAGCAGAACGCTATTTTCCCTCGGCCAGTTCTGTAAGCCGACCGCCGCCGGTTCGAGTCCCCTTCGCGATGAGCACGTCGCCCGTCTGAATCTGCGTTTCCGGGCCCGGCGAAACGACCCAGTCGCCGCCCTCGCGCCCGGTCCGTTCACTCTCCCCGGCCCCGCGACGTATCGCGATGATCCGCATACCCGTCGCCGTCTTGACCGCCGCGTCGCCGATGGTCGTCCCAGCGAGGTCGCTGTCGGGGTACACCGCCGTCCGGACGATGACCTCGTCGGACTCCTGCACGGCCTCGGCGACGACCGGATGGGTCGACAGTCCCCGCAGAACCCCCTCGCTCATCTCCAGCGCGGCGTCGGAGATAACCTCCGTCGAACGGGCCAGGTGGACGAGGCCTCGCAGCGACACGGGGTCGTCGATGTCGGCGGCGGCCCGGAGCGTCCAGGCCTCGAACCGGGACTGCAGCGCGTCGACCTCGGCTTCGAGTTCGACGACTTCCTCGGCGACTTCCGTACTGTCGAACAGCACCGCGCCGTAGGCCAGATCGACGGCCAGCTCGCCCATGTCTTTCATCAGGACGATGGAGTCGACGGCGCGTTCGAGGTCCCGGACGCCTCCCTCCGGCGGTTCCGGCGGCTCGTACACGTCGCCGGTCGCGTCCTGATACACCTCGGCGATGCCGGCCTCTGGCCCCCGGAACAGCACCACGTCGTCCGCTTCGAGGCGCGTCTCCCGGTCGGGGTTGAGCAGCCAGTTCCCCTGCCGGCGGATCGCCAGCGCGCGGACGCCGGTCTCGGTTTCGAGGTTCAGGCTCCCCAGCGTCTCATTGGCTAGCCGAGAGTCCGAACCGATTGTCGCCCGCACGAGCGTCTCGACGGCTTCGGGCAGGGCCGCCCGCATCGTGTCTGGCAGGCCGATATCCTCTAGCACTATTTTGGCGATGTCGCCGGCCGCGTCGCTGATCTTCTCGGCGGCCCCGACCATCCCCAGGACGGGGGCCAGCGACTCCGCGTCCGCCGTCGACCGGCAGGCCATCAGGAGGCTCATGCGTGCGCGCAACTGGAGCACGTCCATCTTTTCCTCTAACTCCAGCACCTCCGCGGCCACGTCGTCGCTACCCAGCAGGACAGCCGAGTACGAGAGGTCGATGAGCAACTCGGCGGTGTCTTTCATCTCGGCCAGCACCTGCTTGACGCTGACCGGTTCGTACTCGACCGTCCCTGTCGGGTCCATGGCCGTCGATTCGATGGCCCCGAGCAAAAACGTTCCTCACTGTGTGGAGAGATAGCGCGCCCCGCTGTCAGCCACGACTGGCCGTTTGCATACCAGTGTGGGTGCTACGTTGGGGTATCGACCCAAATAGACCGGTAATCAGATGGACAGTCGTCCAATAACTGTTCCTGACATTGTGCCACACACGCTCGGAAAGAAAATGTTTTTCCCGGAAGGTAGGGAACTGATTGCGTATGTCCGACGACCTCAAGAAGGGACTCGAGGGTGTCATCGTCGCCGAGTCCGAACTCAGCGTTATCGACGGCGACGCTGGCAAACTCGTGTATCGGGGGTACACCATCGAGGACCTTGCGAAGGGTGCCAGCTACGAAGAGGTGCTGTACCTGCTCTGGCACGGCCACCTGCCGAACCGGGACGAACTCTCCGAGTTCAAGCAGGCGATGGTGGACGCGCGCGGCGTGGACGACGACGTCATCTCGACCGTGCGACAACTCGCCGAAGCGGACGAGAACCCGATGGCAGCGCTCCGGACTGCGGTGTCGATGCTCTCGGCGTTCGACCCTGCGCCCGAGGACGCCGAACCGACCGACGAGACGGTCAATCTTGAAACTGGACGGCGAATCACGGCCAAGATCCCGACCATCATCGCGGCGTTCACCCGTATCCGCGACGGCAAGGAACCCGTCGCACCTCGCGACGACCTCGACCACGCCGCGAACTTCCTGTACATGCTCAACGGCGAGGAGCCCGACGACGTGCTCGCCGACGTGTTCGACCAGGCGCTCGTCCTCCACGCCGACCACGGCCTCAACGCCTCGACGTTCTCGGCTATCACGACGGCGTCGACGCTGTCGGACGTTCACAGCGCGGTCACTTCCGCCATCGGGACCCTGAAGGGGCCGCTCCACGGTGGGGCCAATCAGGACGTTATGGAGATGCTAAAGGAGGTCGACGACGCCGAATCCGACCCGCTGGACTGGGTCAAGAACGCCCTCGACGAGGGCCGCCGCGTCTCCGGCTTCGGCCACCGCGTCTACAACGTCAAGGACCCGCGCGCGAAGATTCTCGGCGAGCGCTCGAAGGAACTCGGCGAGGCCGCCGGGACGCTCAAGTGGTACGAGATGTCCACCACTATCGAGGACTACCTCATGGAAGAGAAGGGGCTGGCCCCGAACGTCGACTTCTACTCGGCGTCGACGTACTACCAGATGGGCATCCCCATCGACATCTACACCCCCATCTTCGCGATGTCCCGCGTCGGCGGCTGGGTCGCCCACGTCTTCGAGTACATCGAGGATAACCGTCTGATCCGACCGCGTGCCCGCTACGTCGGCAAGAACCCCGACGAGACGGAGTTCGTGCCGCTGGACGAGCGGTAAGGCGCTCCCGCTGTCAGTCGTCCGTAGCCTGTCACTACCGCGTGGCCGTGAGCGCGTTTCATCGCGCGAACCGGGGAAGGGCAGGGCGGCCAGCGTCCAGCGGCGACGCCGCCGGTTCTCGGAATCGGCCCAAGATGCATCTCCTGTCGAGTCTCTCCAATATCGAACTCTGCGGTAACGGACGCGTAGCGACTGTCCGCGAACGAAGTGAGCGGTTCACCGAACGCGAGCATAGCGAGCGTTCGGCCTTTTTCGCCACCGAAAGACTCGCGAGGCTCGTCTTTCGAGCCTTGCTTTGCTCCGCTCAGCAAGACCACGTTTTTGCGCCGAGCGGTGCGTGAAGCGCACCCGAGGCGGAAAAAGGTGGTTAGCCAAACGTCGATTTGAACCGCGTCACGCCGTCGTCGGTGCCGGCGATGACGAGCTTGTCAGTCGGTTCGATAGTCACGCCAGGACCGAGGTCAGTGATGACTGCACCGTCGCGTTCGATGGCGACGACCGTACAGCCCGTCCGTGAGCGGACATCGGCCTCGCCGATCGTCGTATTCCCGAGACCGTTAGCGGCGACGCGGATGACCTCGACTTGCTGGTCCATCGAGATGACGTCCTCGTCTTCGAGGATCGTGGAGGCGAGCATCCGGCCGCTGACCGTCGACAGCGCGAGGACGTAGTCAGCGCCCGCCCGGTACATCTTCTGGACGTTCTCGCTTTCCTCGGCGCGGGCAATGATTTCGACGTCCGGGTTGAGGTCACGGATGACCAGCGTCGCGAACTCGGTGTCGGTGTCCTCCGATAGGGCGAGAATAACCGTTCTGGCTGCGCCGACGCCAGCGTGTCGCAGGTCGTCTGGCTCCGTGGCGTCGCCGACGACATCGACGCCGGGCTCGTCGGTCTGATCGAGCACTGTGTGCGGCACCCCGGCGTTCGTGAGCGCCGCCGTGATCGTCTGGCCGACCTCGCCGGCACCGATGATGACAGTCTCCCCGCGGCGGAAGCCGTGTACGCTAGAAAGCGTCATCTCCTTGAGCTGTTCCAGCTGACGTTCGGTCCCCGAGACCAGCAGGACAGTACTGCCGTCGAGTTCGGCGTCGGGGTCGGGCGGACTCACGAACTGGCCACGGAACCACGCGCCGATGACGTTGACGCCGGTCTCCTCGCGGATGCCGCTGTCGGCCAGCGTCGTTCCGACGAGGTCGCTCCCACGGTGGATCGGCAGTTCGGCGATGTCGAAGTCCTCACCGATCTCTATCGAATCCCCGAGCGTCGTCGAGACGCCGGTCGTGACTTTGCTCGCGAGGCTCTCACCGAGCAGTCCACGCGGCGACAGGACGGCGTCGGCGCCGGCGAGGTCGTGGTACTTCGCCCGGTCGGGCTCCTTGACGACACTGACGGTCTGGACGGACTCGTCGACTTCACGGGCGGTGAGGATGATACTGGTGTTCACCTGGTCGGACGCGTCGGCCACGACCGCGCGGGCGGACGACAGATGGGCTCGCTCGAGCCCGTCGACGGACTGCGGGTCGGCGTGGATGACGTAGTACCCGTCTTCGTAGAGGTCGTTGGCCCGGTTCCGGTCCGGCTCGACGATGACGTAGTCGACGTCCCAGGTGTCGAGTTCGGTGACGAGTGTCTCACCGCGGGGAGAGAACTGACAGATGACGACGTGGTCGCTGAGTCCGTTTTCGACCGTATTCGGGGCTTTCGTCTCCATTGCCTCCTCGAACAGCGGAAACAGCAACACCGGTAATGCGAGGAAGATGAGCACGACGCCGGTGATGTCCATCACGATGATGAGTAGTAACATCTCCGTGCTCTGCCAGTCCCCATCCGAGCCGTAGCCAGTCGTAGTAAACGTCTCTACGACGATTTGCAGCGATTTCAGGAACGTGCGCGGCTCGTTCTCGAAGGCCGACATCCCGTAGTCGTAGGCCAGCGCATAGGCTAGGATGATGCCAACGAGGCCGAGAACGTACAGCGCTGTTCGTCGCTGCCAGGTATCCATCTACTACGTTCTGGGATACCGAGTGTAAAACAGTTCTGTCCGGCTAGTCGACGGCCCTCTCAGGAAACGAGCGCCAGGGAGAGTTTCTCACCCGGCCGTTGTCCCGCACTTTCACTTTCACCGCGCTACGACGGGATTTAAGTTAATCGCGTTCCTTCTCCCGCGTGCAGTCACACGCTCCCCCTTTCCGTTTCAGGACACTACCCGAGCAGTCGTGGCTATGGCGGCCGTCGATGCCGCATGGTCGGCCGACAGTATAACATGGTCCGGTGAATAGCCACTCCCATGCTCTCATTTGAGGACGTCCTCGCGGCACAGGACACCGTCTCTGAAACGGCCAGGCACACACCGCTCGATTACTCGCACACGTTTTCGGCGATGACAGGCGCGGATATTCATCTCAAACTCGAACTGTTCCAGCGCACGGGGTCGTTCAAGATACGGGGTGCGACCAACCGCATCGCGTCGCTCTCGGACGCTGAACGGGAAGCCGGTGTCGTCACGGCGAGCGCCGGCAACCACGCTCAGGGAGTTGCACTGGCCGCCACGCGAATCGGCGTCGACTCGAAAATCGTGATGCCGGAACGAGCACCAGTCTCGAAGGTGAAGGCGACCCGGAGCTACGGCGGCAACGTGGTCCTCCACGGCCGGGACTACGACGCGGCCGCCGAACACGCCCACGAACTCGAGCGCGAGGAGGGCCGGACCTACGTCCACGCTTTCGACGACGAGAAAGTGATGGCGGGGCAGGGGACCATCGGACTGGAAATCTACGAGGACCTCCCCGGTGTGGACACGGTCGTCGTTCCAATCGGCGGCGGCGGGCTCATCAGCGGCATCGCCACGGCGCTCAAAGGTAAGGACGAAAGCATCCGCGTCATCGGCGTCCAGGCCGAGGGAGCGTCCAGCGTGGCCGAATCCCTGGAGAAGGGGCACCGTATCGAACGTGACAGCGTCGAGACCATTGCCGACGGCATTGCCACTCGTACCACCGGCGAAAAGACGTTCGAGGTCATCAGCGAACGCGTCGACGAGGTCGTGACGGTGTCGGACTCCGAAATCGCTGTCGCCCTGACGACGCTGTTAGAGCGCTCAAAAACACTCGCCGAGGGCGCGGGTGCCGTCGCGCTGGCCGCCGTCATGGAGGAGAAGTTCGATTTCGAGGACGACGAGACGATTGTCCCCGCGCTGTGTGGCGGGAACATCGACCTGAACATGTTGACTAACGTCATCATGCGCGGCCTCGTCGAGACCGGCCGCTATCTCAAGATCCGGACTGTCCTTCAGGACCGCCCCGGCGCGCTAGAGGAACTCGTCGAGGTCCTCTCGCGCGAGCAGGTCAACATCTATGGCATCGAGCACGACCGGACCAGTCGCGACGTGGCGATGAGTTCGGCCGAGGTCGAACTGGATCTGGAGACCCGCGGCCACGACCACGTTGACGAACTCATCGACGCGCTCACCGACGAGGGGTACGAGGTCGACGTGCTCGTCTGACTGGGTCTCTCCCCCCGAGCCAGAGCGCGCCGAGAGAACTGTTCTCGACTGATTTCGGCGGGGTTTTAGCCGCGGCGGCCACCGCTTCGTGTATGCGACGGCTCGCACGGACAGTACCTGCCGATACAACAGCACGGAACGGAGGGCGCTGATGGACCCGCGAACGAAGGCCAGCCTCCTGTGGGGCGTCGTCGGGGGCCTCGCGTTTCTGGTTCTCGTTCAGGGTTACGAACTGCTGGCCGGGACGCCGGTGTCGATATCAGCCAAAGCCGGCGTCGCCGTAGCCGTCGGTATCGGGGCGACGCTGGCCTCTTACCGCATGCAGCCCCGGCTGTTCGGAAACGAAAGCCCTTAATCGCCCGCCCTCGCACTCTCGAAATACGTGCCAGGATGGCCGAACGGTAAGGCGCACGCCTGGAAAGCGTGTTCCCTTTCGGGATTCTGGGTTCAAATCCCAGTCCTGGCGTTTTCTGTGACTGACTGCGAGTGAGGAGCGACAGCGACGAGCGAGCCAGCAGTCACGAAACGTACACTGACTGGAATTTGAGCACGCGAGTCGCAGCCCCGGGAGCACAGCGAAGCGAGCACCCCGGAACGTCTCGCCATCGGTTCAAATCCCAGTCCTGGCGTAGTGAGGTTCGAACGAAGTGAGAACCTCCGGAAACGCGAACGGCGAACGAAGTGAGCCGTGAACAGAGATTTTCTGTGACTGACTGCGAGTGAGGAGCGATAGCGCCTGTCACATTGCTGTTCCGACTGCCAGTGCAACCACCGCACCGTTTTCCCGCCCACAGCCCTGATACTCGGTCGATGGTCGAACAGCGTGACGGCGACGAGATAGACCTGCTGGACTCCTCTATTCGGACGACCAGCGGGGCGCTGTTCTCGACGACGCTGTTCGTTCTCAGCGGTATCGTCTACGCGTTCGTCACATCGCCTGGAGCGACCGGGACGTATTTCTTCGTCAGTATCTCGGTCTCGCTCGTCCTTCGTCCGATTCGGGGCATCAGCCAGACGCTGCAGAAAGTCGGCAGCGAACGGGGCGAAGCTGTCGGCCCGTATCTCGGACTGGCAGTGCTATTCGCCCTCGGCTATCTCCTCGTCGCCGGTGTGGCTGTGGCCGCGCTGGCCGGCGTCATCGTCCGCAATACCGTGGTGTCTCCGGGACTGCTCGCGCCTGTCGGTCTGTACGCCCTTGCGGTTGCACTGTCGATGGTCGCGACGAGTCTGGTCGGTGCCATCGGCTACCCGAGCGTACAGACGTGGCTTAACGGCGTCCAGAGCGCCATCCAGCTCATTATCCTGCTGGCGCTGGCCCCGACACTGACGACCGCCGGCGACCTGCTGCTCGTCGTGGCCGGGGTTCGGCTGGCGGTGCTCGTTCCTGTGACCGTCGCGCTGGGCGTCGTCCCGACGCTGCCGGACCGACACGCCGTCGAGCGCGCCTGGAACTTTGCCAGGTGGAGCGTCCCGGACCAGGTGCTGGACCGTCTGTCGTACAATATGCCGGTGTACGTGCTGGGCGTCGTCGCGACGCCGGCGGCTGTCGGGATCTACGAGGCCGCCGACCGGTTCGCTGACTTCGGCGCGACGATTTCCTGGCGGCTCTCCTCCCCGCTGCTCACGAAGGTCAGCGGGGACTCCTCCGCCGGTGACACGCAACTCGCGTACCTCGACGGGGCGGTCACCGGCGGGACGGGCGTCACCTTCGTCGTTTTCGGCTACCTGTTGGCCGCACACGACGTGGTTGCGCGGATCGCTTTCGCCGGCTCGGAGGGTGTCTTCTCGACGACTGTCCTGCTCGTCGGCGGCGTGAACATCCTCCGTGGCTTCTGGACGCTCACGTCACACGCCATGGAGGGTATCGGGAAACCGAGCGTGAGCTTCCGCACGAAGCTCTACGGACTGGCGTTCAGCGTTCCAGTGCCCACGATCTTCGGGGCGGAGTTCGGGGCGGTCGCCGGGGCCGCCGGGTACGGCGTCATGAATTTGGTCGTCTTTGGGTACGTCATCTACTATTCTCGGGCCGTCTTCGGCCGGATTCCGCTCGAACCCAAGGTTGCAGCGTATCTCACTGTCGGCCTCGGAGTCTCGTTCGCACTCACGACCGGTGCGGTCGCCGGCCTCACGCGCGCTGGCCTCTCCCCGGTAATCGTTGCCAGCGCGGCCGCTGTGACGTGCCTCGTCGGCTTCGGCGGCTTCCTCGCTGCGGTGTCCGAACCGGCTCGACTCGTCGCCACCCGGACGGCAGCGCTATGGCGCGGTCGGGTTCGCTCCCTGCTTGGGTGAGCACTGCTCGTTCGCTGCGGATGTCGCCGCTCAGAGCCAGCGGTAGAACTCCAGTGTGTACCCTTCGGGGTCCTCGACGAAGGCGGCGAAGGCCTCTGCAGCGTCGACTTCAGTCGGTTCCAGCACCGGCGCAGCGCCGGCGTCGATGGCCGTCTCGAAGGTCCCCTCGACATCGTCGACGGTGAACGCGATGTGGTCCACGTCGGCGCGGTTCGGCGCGACCGGGGTGGTGCGGTCGGGATCGTAGCGCAGTTGCAGGTCGCCGTCGCCGTCTCGGCCGAGATAGACGTTCTCCACGCCGTCTAGCGTGAACCGATTCGTCTCCTCGAAGCCCAGCGCGTCGTAGAACTCCATCGCGCGGTCGAGGTTTGAGACGCAGATCGCGGTGTGTGCGAGGTCCATGCCGCGGCGTTGTGGACGGGGCGAAATGAGTGTGCCGGAAACCCGGCTGTCACGGCCACTTAGAGCAGGTCGCCGCGAGCGACGGCGACGACGCTGCCGCCGACTCGGACGCTGATGTCCTCGCCGCTGCCGTCAGTTGAGAGATGCAACAGCGACGGTCGCCCCATCTCGTAGCCCTGCTCGACACGGGCCTCGACGGCAGGGCTCCCGAGCATCTCGTGGCGGGCGAGATACGCGGCCAGGCAGCCGTTCGAGGAGCCGGTCGCGGGGTCCTCCGGCACGTTGTAGAACGGCGCGAACACGCGGACGGCGAGGTCGTTATCGGCGCTTCGCGGCTCTCGACAGACCGCCAGGACGTTCTTCGCGTCCCGGTCGCCGGTCACGGCGTCGTAGGCGTCGCGGTCCAGGTCGATGGCTTCCAGCGCGTCGCGGTCGGCCACCGGGACGACAATCGTCGCCAGCCCCGTGGAGACGATTTCGACCGGCCAGTCGTGGTCCAGTCGGTCAGCCGGCAGGCCGAGAACGGCGGCGAGGTCCTCGTGGGTCAACTGCTCGCCGAACTCGGGGGCCTGCTGTGTCATCCACAGGATCTCGCGGCCGTCGCGCTCTCGCACTTCGACCGGGACCTCGCCAACAGGCAAGTCCAGCGTCACCGTTTCTGGAGTCCCGTCAGCCAGGTGGTCCCGGATGACCTGTGCGGTCCCGAGCGTCGGGTGGCCGGCGAAGGGTATCTCGGCCGCCGGAGTGAAGATGCGGACCGGCCACGCACCGTCGGTCGGTTCGCCGGTGACGAACGTCGTCTCCGAGTAATCCATCTCCGCGGCGATAGCCTGCATCTCGTCCTCGTGCAGGTCGCCGGCGTCGGTCACGACGGCGAGTTGGTTCCCGGCGTATCGCTCCCGGGCGAACACGTCGACGATGTGAAACGGATGGGACATACCTGTTCGCTCGGCGTCGCTCCCAAAGAACACTCCGGATGCCTGTCGGATGGTACCGAGTCGCTTGAAGCCACCGGGCTATTTCTCGCCGTCAGCCGTATCGAGGGCATGGACACTGTTGCAATCGCCTGCTTCGACGGGTTCGACGAACTGGACGCCATCGGGCCCTACGAGGTGTTCGAGAACGCGGCGCGCTCTGGCGCGTCGTGGGACGTGACGCTTCGCTCGGTGCGCGACTCGGACACGGTCACTGCGAGCCACGGGCTTCGAGTCGAACCGGACGGATTGCTCGCCGACGTGACCCCGGACCTGCTCGTCGTCGCTGGCGGCGGGTGGAACGACCGAAGCGAGGCCGGCGTCTGGACGGAGACCGAACGCGGCGACCTGCCCGACGCCGTCGCGGCGGCACACGACCGCGGTGCGACTGTTGCCGGCGTCTGTACCGGCGGGATGGTGCTCTCTCGGGCCGGCCTGCTCGATGGCCGGCCAGCGGTGACACATGGCGGCGCAATCGAGGACCTGCGGGCGACCGACGCGACGGTTGTCGACGCCCGGGTCGTCGACGACGATGACGTTCTGACCTGTGGCGGCGTCACGTCCGGGCTGGACCTCGCCGTCCACCTCGTCGAACGCGAGTGGGGCGCGGACGTGGCCGCCGCTGTCTGTGAGGAGATGGAATACGAGCCCTGCGGCGAGGTCTTCCGCGGCGAATCGGCGTAAAACGCGGAATCAGGCGTTCGCGCGGGCGTCGTCGAGCAGCGCCTGCACGTCGACGGCCTCGCCGGTCGCGCTGCTCTCGATGGCGGCGAAGACGATAGCCATCGACTGGAGGACGCTGTCGACGTTCGTCGGCATCGGCTCGCCGCCGTCGACCCAGTCACAGAACTGCTCGATGAGCCAGGCGTTCTTCCAGTGGGGCCGTTCGGCCAGCGGCACCGCCTCGCCGTCGCCCTTGCCGATGCTCTCGAAGTTCCCGGTGTCGTACGCGTCGGCGTGGAACCGCTCGACATCGCGGCGGTCGAGGAGGACCGTCTGGTCCGAACATTCGGCGCGGAACTGCTCGTGCCCCCAGCCGTTCAGCGTCGTCGCGTTGGCGTAACTGCCCTCGTACTGTGCACGGGTCCCGTCGGCGAAATGCAGCGTCACGAGGCCGCTGCAGTCACCGTCGTAGTCGGCCTCCTCGGGTGTCCACGTCTCGGCGTACACCCGCTCGCAGGGCGAATCGGCCAGCGACGCGAGGATGTCGAGGTGGTGGATTGCGCCGTCGAGCAGGAGCATGTTCTCCATTTCGTAGACGTAGTCGGCGTAGAAACCTCGCTCGCGGACGTTGCCCGTGTACCGAGCCGTCAGATAATCGATGTCGCCGGCCTCCTCAACGGCCCGGCGGAACGTCGTCTTGTCCCGGTCGAACCGGTGGCTCATCGTGATCCCCATCTTCTTGCCGGCCTTCTCCACCTTCTCGGCCACCCGGACCGACGCCTCCAGTGTGTCGGCAATCGGCTTCTCCGAGATGATATGCAGGTCGTGGGCGAGCGCCGTCTCCACGACGGCCTCGTGGGTCGACGGCGGCGTCACGATAGAACAGATGTCGGCCGGCCGCTCCGAGAGCGCGGTTTCGAGGTCGGTGTAGCACTCCTCGGGCGACAGTCCGAGTTCTTGCTCTGCCAGCTCGTGTCGTTCCGGGTCGGTGTCGACCGCGGCGACGACCTCGATTCGGTCATCGTGAACGTTCGGCGGAATCGCGTCTGTCGCCCAGGTGGACCCCTGGCCCCCCAGACCGACGTGGACTAATCTGTGTGTCATGGCTTCGTTATCGCTTCGAGGAATAAATGCTGCACTATCTCATCAGTACTCGTCTGCGTCCGGGAACTCGACACGGCGCTCCATCCCGTCTTCGGCGAGCACGACCTCGCCGTCGAACGCGTCCCGGGCTTCGTCGACTAGCTCGTCGGCGCTCGCGGCGTAGCGGGTCGAAATATGGGTCAGTGCCAGCGTCGACGCGCCGGCCTGCCGCGCCACGTCGGCGGCTTCCCGGGCGGTTGAGTGCGCCGTCGCCTTCGCTCGCTCTTTCCGGTCCTCGGCGAAGGTAGCGTCGTGGACGAGGAGGTCTGCGTCCTCGCTCGCTTCGATGACGCTCTCTGTCGGCAGCGTGTCGCCGGTGTAGACGAACCGCCGGCCGGGACGGGCTGGACCGACGACGGCCTCCGGCTGGATAGTTTCACCATCGTGTTCGACGGCCTCGCCGCGGTGGAGCTTGGAGTACTTCGGCCCTGGCGGGATACCGAACTCCTCTTCGGCTTTCTCCCGGTCGAACTTCCCCTTCCGGTCGTCCTCATCGAGGACGTAGCCGACGCTAGCACACCGGTGTTCGGTTTCGATGGCGCGGATCTCGTACTCCGACCGGTCGAGGACTACGTCTCCGGCCGACACCTCGTTGATGCGGACGGGAAACGAGGGTGTCGTCCCGTTGGCCTGGATTAGCTGTTTGATGTTCCCGCGCGTGCCCGCCGGCGTGTGGATGGCGATGGCGCGCTCCCGTTCGTTGAAATCCCACGTCTGGAGCAGCCCCGGAATCCCGAGGACGTGGTCGCCGTGGAGATGCGTGACGAACAGGTGGTCGATAGCGAAGCCGGTGCCGTAGCGCATCATCTGCCGCTGTGTGCCCTCGCCGCAGTCGAAGAGCAGGTAGTCGCCGTCGCGATTGACGAAGATGCTGCTCGTGTTGCGCTGGGTCGTCGGCACGGCCCCACTCGTCCCGAGAAACGTCACGCGCATAGTCATCGAATCCTCTACTGTCGACGGGTAAACCGGTGTCGAAAGGGTGTCGTCACAGGAGCGGTAGCACTCTTCGTCTTGTCACTGCGCCGCTCGTTTGTGTGTCGGGATGTGACATGGCTGTTTCTACTGACCGGTAATGGCGGCTGCTTTCCGGCGTCACACACTGTCTCGCGCGCTTCTCCGTCGAGACCTTAACCACCAGCAAAACAATTTAACACTGAGTAAGTGTCGCTCAGTCTCACTTTCCCGAGCCGGCAGTAACAGATGACGGCTTAGCAGGTTATTATGTCCTATTGAACTGTCTCGCCAGTTTATGTGTCCCTCACCCGTTGCATCGTTCGCATTGCCTTCCGATCACCGCAGAACCGCATCATGATACGCACACGCACACTCGCCGTTTTCGCTGCGCTACTCGTCGTCGGCGGCCTCACCGCACAGGTCGGGGCTGTACCGGGCGTGACAGCGCAACAGGAATCGCCGTCAGAACAAGCCGGGAACACAGGCGTCGCAGTCGATTCCCTGACCGCCCCGGAGAGCGTCGCACCGAACTCGACTGCTGACGTGGCCGCGACGGTCACGAACAACGAGAACACTACAGTGACTGAATCCGTGGCGTTCCGGTTCGACGGGGCTGTCGTCGACCGGACGCTCGTCACGCTTGAGCCCAACGAGACCACCACAGTCCAGTTCTCAGCGGACACGACCGGCGTCGCGCCCGGTGACTACCGCCACGGTGTCTTCACCAGCGACGACGGGCAGGTCGCTCCAGTTACCGTCTCTGAATCGTTCACCCTGGAGAGCCTCGACGCACCGACGAACGCTACCGCCGGTGACAACATCACTGTCGACGCGACCGTCGCCAACCCGAACGACTTCAACACGACACAGGCCGTCGAGTTCCGACTGGGTGGCCAGCCGCTGGCCTCCGAGTCTGTGACCCTCGACGCGAACGAATCCACTGACGTGACGTTCACCGTTGACACGACCGGCGTCGAGCCGGATACGTACACTCATAGCGTCTTCACGCGCGACGACGGTGCGTTCGCCGAGATAACCATCGACTCAGCCGTCGATGTGCCCGAAGAGCCGACTGAAGACGAGACTGAAGAACCGACTGAGGACGTGACCGAAGAGCCGCCGGCGAACGAGACTGAAGAGCCGCCCGCGAACGAGACTGAAGAGCCGCCCGCGAACGAAACCGAGGAGCCGCCCGCGAACGAAACTGAAGAACCACCAGCGGACGAAACTGAAGAACCGGCTGAGAACGAAACCGAAGAACCACCAGCGGACGAAACCGAGGAGCCGCCCGCGAACGAAACCGAAGAACCACCAGCGGACGAAACCGAGGAGCCGCCCGCGAACGAAACCGAAGAACCACCAGCGGACGAAACTGAAGAACCGACCGAAGGCGAAACGGAAGAGCCGCCCGCGAACGAGACTGAGGAGCCGACCGAAGGCGAAACGGAGGAGCCGCCAGTAGACGAGACTGAAGAGCCGCCAGCAGACGAGACCGAAGACGGAACCGAGGAGACTGACGAAAGCGACGAGACTGACGAAACGGACAACGCGACCGAAGAAGCCGCGACGACAGAAGGCTAACGCGCGCCACCCTGTCACCCGTTCACATTTTTAATGGTGGCCGTCGTACCGTAGTCCATGAAGTTCGTTATCGTTGGCTATGGCCGCGTCGGCATCCGGACCGCACGGATCCTACAGAGCGAGGGCCACGAGGTTGTTATCGTCGACAACGACCCTGTGAAAGTCGAACGGGCCTCGGAGACCGGGTTCGAGACGATTCAGGGTGACGGCAACGAGGAGAGCGTCCTCATCGATGCCGGCATCGAAACCGCGGACGCTATCGGCGGCCTCACGGGCGACCTGAACACGAACTTCACCGCCTGCATGATTGGCAAGGAGTTCGGCTGTCGGACCGTTCTGCGGATCGACGCCGACTACCGCGAGGAGATATACGAGAAGTACGCCGCCGACGTGGACGAGATCATCTATCCCGAGCGGCTGGGCGCGGCCGGCGCGAAGACGGCACTGCTGGGCGGTGACTTCAACGTCCTCGCAGACCTGACCGAACAGCTCTCGGTCGCGAGTATCCGCATTCCCGACGACTCGCCGTTCGTCGGGAAACGGGTCGTCGAGGTGGAACTACCAGGAGACGCACACATCTACGCACACGGCAAAGACCACGAACCGATGACGATTCCGCTCCCACAGACGGAAATCGAACCCGGCGACAGTGTCGCGATCATGGCCGACCCCGGTGGACTGGACGATATTCGGGCGACGCTCCGGGGCGACGCGTCAGCCTGAGATTCCGGGACCGCATCCCGCGTTGTCGTCTCTTTTTCAGGACGATAGCGCTTGCTGTCTGCGGCGAAAGCCGGAGGGAGTAGAATATGAAAGGGAGGATCGCGGTGTCCGGGCGCGCCTGGGGAGGATAGGATGGCACACAGTGGCACCGACATCCACTGGAGCCGTGGAAGCGCGCCCGTACCGGGTGGAATGCTACCGGTAGACATAAATGCCCGTCAGACAGGCGGCCGACGGACGACAGACGGCACGGCTTTTTGCCCGTTCAGCTACTGCTTCCTGCTATGACCTGGGCGACGTTGTTCGAACGTGCGGCGGACCACCAGACCACGGTCGACGCTGTCCGTGTGGCCCTCGACGAGCACCGGGCGGAGGACGACGATGCGTGAGCCGTCGCCGGCGCGTGTCGTCGCCGACGCCGACGTCCTCGCCGCCGATCTGCTGTGTGGACCAGACAGCGATGCCCGTGCCGCTATCGACCACATCCGCCGGCACTCGTGGGTCACGCTCGTCGCGAGTGACCACCTGCTAGACGATGCCGCTGCCGTTATCGCCGACCTCGCCGACGACGACCTGGCGGCCGATTGGCGGGCGCGGATCGAACCCGACTGTGACATCGTCGAGCACCCGGTCGGCGACCAGCCCGCGCTGGCATCGGCCTATCGGGGCGGCGCACAGCACCTCCTCTCCTACGATGACGACCTGCGGAGCGCCCGGACCAGCGCGTCGCTCAACCGTCATCTGTCCCTGAGTGTCAGACCACCGGACGCCTTCGCGCGCCTGTTCGACCCGGAGTCACTATACCCAGTCGTCGAGGACGGCGAGTATCCCGGTCCGGACCGTGACCCACGCGCGTAGCCGGTAATCTCGCTGCTTAGTCGTCAGCCGTCGTTACGGTGGTTGTGGCGCCTGCTCCCGACGGCCCGGCTGCGTCCTCGGCAACGTCGAATTCTGCAAGCACCTCACGCAACTCGTCGGTCTGGGCTGCCATCTCCTGTACCTCGGTGGTCACTTCGGTAATCGTCGCGGTCTGTTCCTCGGTCGCGGCGGCGACAGCCTCGGACTCCTCGTTGGTCTGCTCGCTCACTGTCGCGACTTCGTCGACCATATCGACGACCTCCTGCGTGGTCTCTGCCTGTTCGGAGGTAGCTCCTGATATCTCCTGAATCGAATCGTTGACCTCGCCGAGCACGTCGACGATGTCCTCGAAGTCCCGGAGCGCCGACTCGATGGTTGCGGCGCTGTCGGTCACCTGCTGGTTCGTCGCTTCCACGTCGCTGACGGTTTCGCTGGCCTCGTGCTGGACCGCCTCGATGCGGTCCGATACGTCCGTTGCAGCGTCACGGGTCTCTTCGGCGAGCGTCTTCACCTCGTCGGCGACGACGGCGAACCCGTCACCGCTTCCGTCCGCGCGGGCCGCCTCGATGGAGGCGTTCAGCGCGAGCATATTGGTCTGCTCGGCGATGTCCGTGATGACCTCGACGATGTCGTCAATCTCGCTGATCTGGTCGACCAGACTCTCGACCGCAACGGCGATGTCGTCGATACGGGCCTCCATTTCGTCGAGTTCATCGATAGCTTGCTCGGCGTCCGCGCGCCCCTCTCGGCCTCGCTGTGTCGCCTGCTCGGCGGTCCCGGCGGCGCTTTCGGCGGTCGCGGCGATCTCTTCGACGGTGGCAGACAGCCTGTTCATCTCCGAGGCGACGTCGTCGTGGCGCGACGCCTGCTGACTGGCTCCCGCCGAGATCTCCTGAACCGACCGGGAAATCTCGTCGCTCGCATCGTCGATCTCTTCGACGCTCCGGGTGACGTGATCGCTCGTCTCGTCGACGTCCTCTGCGAACGCGGCGACGGTGGCAACCGTCTCCCCCAGCGTCGTCACGAGGTCGTTGTAGTTCTGGACAACGGCGTCGAACTGCTCGTCGTCGGCCTCGAAGTCCTCGTCGATAGTGGCCGTCAGGTCCCCGTCTTTCGCCCGTTCGGCGGCGTCACCGAAGGCGACGACGAGGTCGTTCAACGCCTGGGAGCGCCGTTCGAGGTCGCTGGTCATCGTCTTGAGTTCGGTGGTGTAGTCGTCCATACTGGCGGCCATCTTCTCCAACGACTCTCCGAAAGCTCCGGGGACATCCTCGTCGAGGACGTCGGCGTCGAACTCCTGTCGGGAGAGCGCGTCGGCCTGTCGGGACACCGTCAGAAGGTAGGATTGCATCGACCGAAACGACGAGAGCAGTTCGGCGACCTCGTCGTCCCGCTCGCTCTCGGGCAGTTCCACGTCGAGCTCGCCGGACGCGATGTGGTCCGCACCCGCGGCCATGGCTGTGATTGGCTCGACGAAGTCCTCGCGGGTGATGAACACCGTGTTGGCGAACGCGACGATAGCGCCAGCGAGCAATACACCGGTGACGACGAACCGGACGGTCCCGCTGGCGACGAGAGAGACGACTGCCAGCGCGACCGAGGCGGCAAACTGTAGACCGACGGCCGCGAGCACCTTCCGCTCGACGGAGCCGGAGACGCCGAAGAGGTCCAGTGATTCGCGTATCACCGCTTTGTACTGTCCGACGGGGTCTGTGAGCATACGCACCCTTTTCTTACAGTGTTTAATAATGTTCCAGTCTAATTCTCGGATATTGAAAAGAAATCAGTGGACGTAGGCCCGGTAATAAGCGACACAAGCCCAGGGCCGATAGCGTTCTCGTACTTGATTCTCTACCGGCCTCGATTGACCAGCGCTGCAACGCGCCGGACGACACAGCGCGGCGTCACCCTGACCAGCCGGTCGATAAGCCGCATCGACCGCCGCGGAATGACGACAGTCTCGCCAGCGGCGGCTCCTTCGTAGGCCGCCGTCGCGACTGCTTCGGGCGTATTCGAGGCGACAGACCCAACCATCGAGTCCGCCATCCCGGCTCGTTCCTGAAACTCTGTGTCGACCGGGCCGGGACAGACGACCGTCACATCGACCGGAGTCTCACGGAGTTCCTCGGCCAACGCCTCGCTGAAGCTGTTGATGTACGCTTTGCTCGCGTAGTAGCCAGCGAGATTCGGTCCCGGCTGGAACCCGGCGACTGAACCCACGTTGATAACCGCGCCGCCGTCGTCGAACTCGTCGAGGAATAGCCGCGTCAGTTCGACCGGGAGCATGACGTTCAGCCGCAACTGCGTCCGCTCGGCGTCGAGATCGCTTTCCGCGAACGGGCCGTAGGTCCCCACGCCGACGTTGTTGACGAGGACACCGATGTCCAGCTCGCGGTCCAGCACCTCCTCGTACAGGGCTTCGGCGGCCGCCGCGTGGTCGAGGTCCATTACAATCGGTGTCGCCGTGACGCCCCTCGTTTCGAGGGCCGCGGCCAGCCGCTCCAGTTTCCGCTCGCTCCGGGCGACCAGCACCACGTCGTGCCCGCGTGCGGCGAACTCCTGTGCCAGCGATTTGCCGATGCCCGCCGACGCACCGGTTATCAGGGCGGTGCCGCCGGTCCCGACGACCGGCACGTCGCTACCGCTCACCGTACCACTCCGCGACCGGTGTCGCTTCGGGTTCCAGCGCCGTCGGTCCCTCGTCGCTGGAACTTCCGAGGGATGGGCCCCATCCCTCGACGGACGGTTCGCTACCGCTCACCGTACCACTCCGCGAACTTCGACAACGCCCGCCCGCGGTGGGAGATCGCGTTCTTCTGCTCGGTGCTCATCTCCGCGAACGTCGTTCCGTCGTGCTCGAAGATCGGGTCGAAGCCGAACCCGCCCTCGCCGCGCGGCGCGACGATTTCACCGTTCACGCGCCCCTCGAACAGCTTTACCGGGACTGTCTCGCTGCTCCTCCCCGCGCTCCCGTCATGGACCTGTTCGTCCGTCGTCGCCGCGCCGCGGTCGTCGGCCGCTAGGTCCTGTCCGCGCCGGTCCTCGCGGTCGATCCCGCCCGGATCAGGCGTCGCCTCGAACCCTTCGCCGTCGCAGTAGGCGATGACCGTCTTGAACGCCGCGCCGCGGTCGTCCTCCGGCTCGGTCATGCGCCAGACGCGCTCTACGCCGACGGTGTCCTCGACGTAGGAGGAGTACGGCCCGGGGAACCCGTCGAAGGCGTCGATGAACAGTCCTGCGTCGTCGACGATGACCGGTCCGTCAGCCGCTCGGTAGGCCGCCCGCGCCCCCTCGGCCGCGACCGTTTTCAGGTCGTCTGCCTGGACTTCCGGGTAATCGAAGTCGAACTGTTCGACCTCGTCGTCGAGATACTCGGTCGCCTCCCGGACCTTCCCGGGGTTGGTCGTGACAAAATTGAGCATACCGGCACACAGCGACCGGCGATAAAAGAGCCGTCGAAACTCCGCAACCGCCCAACCAATCCGTCTCAGTCGACGACGACTTCGACAGGTTCGTCCTCGCTCTCGGATTCGAACTCCTCGCTGCTGCCGCCGCGTTCGAGATACAGCATCACGCCGGCGACCGCCAGCACGACCCACGAGCGCCAGTTCGCCAGGTTCAGCGTGTAGCCGATGCCGAACGGCTTCTCCACCAGCATGTCATCGCCCGGCTTCCAATAGGCCGACACCAACCGCTTGAGGCTCGGTCGTTCGAAGTTGTACGGCACGCCGAACAACGTTCCCGACTGGGGTTTTTCTGCCATACCGATTCCTATTCGGGCCGAGGTTAAACCATTTGTCCACCACCTTTTTCGACGGGGGCATCGCGCTCGCTCCCGGCGAGCGCTCAACCCCCGTCCAAAAACGTCCTCAGAAGTCGGAGACTTCTGATGGGCTGCACAAGAGCTTCGCTCTTGTGAACGTGGGCGAAAAAGGCGCGAATCGCGGAGCGATTCGCGTGAAACCGCGGCCGAAGGCCGCGGTATGCTTGCTCCGCCGACCGCAACTCAGCACCGCCCTTGGTTCCTATCCTACTGATACCGGCCCCGACCCTCGATGTCGTCGAGGCTGGCGAACACCGTGTCGGCGTGGTCGCTCTCGGTCCGGTAGGCGTCCTCGGCAGCCGACAGCAGCGTCTCGGGATCGTCCGCGGTCCCGGCGAGCGACTGGGCGAGGACGTGGAGGTCCATCGCGTGGTCCTCGGCCTCCTGCGTGTAGTAGCCGAGGCCGAAGTCGATCAGGAACGTCTGGTCCGCCTGTTCGTCACGACCACCGACCCGGACGTTTCGCGTCGTCGGGTCTCCGTGGACGAAGCCGGCGTCGTGGATGCGAGCGAGCCATCGGCCCACGTCTGTAACGCGTGACTCGGACAGCCCCTCGCGCAGGTCAGCATCGCCCACGCGCTGGAAAACGATACGAGATTCCTGCGGGTCCACGTCACGGACAAGCGGCGTCGGGACGCCGTTGCGCCGGGCTTCGCTGGTGAGTCGGGCCTCCTGTCTGGTGCGTTCGATTCGCAGGCGCTCGTCGAGCGTCGGATGGCGGTAGCTGCGGGGCACGCGCTCCTTGATGACGCGATCACCGTCGAAGCGGACGGTCGCCTCCGCGCCCTGGACTTCGTCGTCCGCCGCCCGATAGCTGTCCACCGACTCTTCGGTCCCGCGCCAGGTGACGGCCACCTCGTCGGGCCGGAAGTTCGAGTCAATCTGTGAGTCTTCGATAGCGATGGTGTCGCCGGCCGCGTACATCTTCGCGCCGAGCATCGCGATCATCCCGGCGTTGTCCCGCAGGAAGCGGTGCTCGGGGGCGTAAAACGTTGCGCCGCGTTGCTCGCACATCTCGCCGAGCATCCGCTGGAGACGGTCGTTCTGGCCGACGCCGCCGCCAAGCACCAGCTCGTCAGCGCCGGTCAGCGACAGCGCCCGCTCGGAGACTTCCGTCAGCATCGCGAAAATGGTCTCCTCCATCCCGCGGCAGACATCGTCGACCGGAACGCCGTCGTCGACGGCCTGCTTGGCGGCGCTCATGATGCCCGAGAACGAGAAGTCCATCCCCTTGACGACGTAGGGCAGTTCGTGGTACTCGCCGTCGCGGGCGTGCTGTTCGACCTTCGGTCCGCCGGGATGGGACCAGCCGATGTGGCGGGTAAACTTGTCGATGGCGTTGCCGACGCCGGTGTCCATCGTCTCGCCCAGCACGCGGTAGCGGCCGTTCCGGTAGCCCAGGATGTGGGCGTTCGCGCCGGAGGCGTTCAGACACACCGGCGAATCGAAGCCCGAGCGATGGCGGCCCACTTCGAGGTGAGCGACCATGTGGTTCACGCCGACCAGCGGCACGTCGAACCGTTGGGCGACCGCCCGAGCGGCTGTGGCGACGATGCGAAGACAGGGGCCGAGTCCCGGGCCACGAGCGAAGGCGACGGCGTCAATCGGCGCGCTGTCGTCTCCGTCCCCGTTCGTACCGCCAGCGGCCGCCCGCTCGTGTGCATGTCCGATGGCCGTCTCGACGACGGTCGGAATGGCTTCGCCCATGTGCTCGGCGGCCTCGCGCGGGTGGATGCCGCCGCTGTCTGGCGCGTATGCGTCCGTCTCGATGAAAACGTGGTCGTCGTCAGTTACCTGCGCTGGGTCCGGCGTCTCGAACACCGCAGCACTGGCTGCCCAGGCGGTACCTTCGATACCCAGAATACGCATCGGGCGGCCTTACTTCCACTCGGTGTAGCCGCACTTGCCGCAGTGCTGGCGGTCCTCGTGCTCGGCGAGGACGGTGTCACCGCACCGGGGACAGGTCTCGCGGTCGAGTTCGCCGTCGTCGCTGTAGTACTCGTTGTGTGGCATCTATGCTTCCTCCGCTTCCTCTTCGCCGTCGGCGACGATCTTGTTGCGTTCGAGCATGTGGTCCTGCTCGACATCGCGAGCGTACTCGGGGTTGTCGTAGACCTTCGCGTAGCCGACCGTCTTCCGCATGCCGAACTTGGTGTCGAGCTTGTGGATGACGACTTCTTCGGCATCCTTGTTCAGCGTGGCCGCAAGAGAGTCGCGGACAGAGAGACGGGAGGGGGTGGCTTCGTCGTGGACGACCTCGAACCGGACGTCCGTGCGGTGCAACATGGGATTCTCGTCTTCTTCGATGATGTCGATATCCATGGTTCGTTGTCCGTATCTACCCGCCGAAGCGCGTAAAAGGATTTCGAAGCGGTTGACGCCGCCTCGGCGGCTGAGCGTCCGCGATTCCATGTCACCGCGCCGTATCGCGGTTCGGCGAGGAACGGGAACGCGCTGTAGCGGCACGCTCCGACCGTTACAGTCCTGATAAAGCGATAGCGGCTGGACGCCGACCCTTACTGCTCGCCCAGCTGTGCGAGGAGGTGTGAGAGATGAATTCGCTCGTTGGCCGCGTCGACGAGCGCCATATCCGTCTCCCCGGCCATGGTGTGAATTTCGGCCAGTCGATCGCCGGAGTAGCGTGACCGGGCCACCGCCAGTATGTCGTCGAGGATGTCGGACGCGCCATACCCCTCGTCGACGAGCAGGTCGTCGAGCGTCGACCGCGCGTCGGTAAAGCGCCCGTCTTCGGCGGCTTCAATCATCTGCTCGACCTGGTCGTCGGCTTCGACGGCGTTCAGCGTCTCGAAGGCGGCGTCCATCGTCACCTCGCCCTCGGCTTCGGCGGTCGTCTGGGCGGCCAGCACTGCTGTTCGGAGGTCCCCCTCAGCGTAGCCGGCGACGTACTCGATGCCGTCGTCGTCGTGGTCGACGCCCTCCGCGGTGACGATGTCCTCCAGCACGGACGCCGTCTCCTCGTGAGTCGGTTCGCGCATCACGACCGGGAAACACCGCGAGCGGATCGGCGGGATAACGGCCGATGGCTGGCGCGTCGCGATGACGAACTGCGTCGCCTCGTAGTACTGCTCCATCACCCGACGGAGCGCCTGCTGGAAGTCCTCGCGCATCCCCTCAGCGTTGTCGAGCAGGATGGTTTTGTAGCTGCCCGACACCGGCGAGTAGCTGGCGGACTCCTTGAGGACGTGGTTGATGAGGTCGGCCTTCGAGGATTCGCGGCGGCGCTTGCTGTCGATGAACGACGCGAACCGCGGATCGTTCGAGACCTCCTTTTTCGTCATGCCGAACACGTCGGCCATGTTGAGTTCCGTGAAGTCCGCGTCGGGGTTCTCGTGGACTTCCCGGGCAAAGGCTCGGACAGCGGCCGTCTTCCCGCTCCCTTTCGGCCCGTGGACCAGGAGGTTCATCGGCTCCTCGATGGCTCCTTGCAGGTGCTCGCGGGCCTTCGGCTGGCGGATGTCCGACAACTCCGGGGCGTGTGTCTCCGTCCACAGCGGCGCGTCCATCTGTTGGCACTGGGTATGCCCGGCCCCGACAAGTATCCCGCGGTCCGCGGGCTCACGCTATCCGCTGGTACCAATGGTGCAATCGCGGCGCGTTCAGTGACGCCGCTCACGACCGCAACCCAATAGCGACCGACACACCGGCACCGGTGGTCCCCGGCCCTCGCTTACGAGAGCAGACTGTCCGCGACTGGCTGCCATCCACATTCCACGCACTCGAACTCCGCGTCGGCTGTTTTTATCACCGGCTCATGGCATTGCTTACATTCCAGTAGGGGATTGTGGGGCCGAGTGGCTGGTCGAGGCATGCGTTAACATATTACATGTTATTCTCATATAACCATTCATTCTACGTACCTAGAACCATGCCGCTACGACCGGCGGAGCTGAAGTCGTATACCGGCTATGTGTGCGTTTCCAGCTGCCGCTCCTGCTGGTTGTTCGCAGCAAAACCCGCCGGCCGGGAGTGAGCGAACGCGACGCGTTCGCGAACATCGGGCGGCAAACGACCGCAGGGAGTGCGCCGGCCGGGAATTGAACCCGATGGCGAGACTCACTCTGTTCGCCTCGCGTGATTCAATTCCCGTGGACTGCATTTGCTGCTCGCGACTTGCTCGCAGCAAAATGCGCCGGCCGGGAATTGAACCCGGGCTATTGCCTTGGGAAGGCAATGTCCTACCACTGGACCACCGGCGCTCGTTGCACTCGCGCCGAGGCTCGCAAATCCGTCGGATTTGCTCACCACCGGCGCACTTCGGTAGACTGCAGGTCGGTCGGACCTGCGAACCCCGTATCGAACTGTCAACAGCGACCGCACTTGAACGTAGCGTTTCGACTGGACGGTCGTCCGAAAATATCGCGCCGATGGATGGGTATTAGTTCCGCCCGGCCAACTAATAGATATGGCAACAGCGGACTCCGTCGTACGGGCCAACGACCCGATGGACCTGACGTTCTCCGAGGCTGAACTGGACGCCCACCGCGACCATATCACGTCGTTCATCGAGGACCAGGTCGACGCTGCCGGTGTCGACACCGTGGTGCTGGGGCTCTCTGGCGGCATCGACAGCACACTCGTCTCACACCTGGCTGTCGAGGCGCTTGGCCGCGACGCTGTCCACGGCCTCGTGATGCCCAGCGAGGTCAACCGCGCGGACAACATGAGTGACGCCGAGCGCGTGGCCAACGACCTGCTCGGCATCGAGTACGACGTTATCGAAATCAACCCGCTGGTCGACGCATTCCTCGACGCCTATCCCGACGCCGAGGGCGACCAGCTCGCCGTCGGCAATCTCCGGGTTCGCTGTCGGGCGGTGCTGAACTATCTCGTCGGTAACCACGAGCAGGCGCTGGTCCTAGGCACCGGGAACCGGAGCGAAGCACTGGTCGGCTACTACACGAAGTACGGCGACGGCGCGGTCGACTGCCATCCCATCGCGGCGCTGTACAAACAGCAGGTCCGACAGCTGGCGAAACACGTCGGGGTCCCGGACGACCTCGCCGAAAAGACCGCCAGCGCCGAGATGTGGGCCGGCCAGACCGACGCCGACGAGATGGGGATGGACTACGACACGCTCGACTCTATCCTCGCTCTGCATATCGACGGCGGTGTCCCGGCGGCTGCGACAGCCGACCGGCTCGGTGTCCCGCTCGATGTCGTCGAGACTGTCCGCGAGATGTACGAATCGAGCGCCCACAAGCGGGCGATGCCGCCGGGTGCGGACCCGCTGTACTGAGGCCTGTTCCTTCGACTTAGTCGTTAACGGACCGGGTTCTCCGGGCCGCGACCCAGATACTCCGAGAGGAACGCGTGGACGGTCTCGGCGTCGTAGCTGTCCATCGTTAGCTCGTGCCGCCACGCCGTCACGACGTAGGTCGCCCGCGGGTCGTCGTTGGGGTTCGGAACAGCGATGACGCTCCGCCAGGTGCCGGTGTGGGTGCTGGAGAACTCCCGAAGGCTCTCTCTGGCTTCTGGGGAAATTGAATCGGGGTCGTAGTAGACGATGACCGCGCCGTGTTCGAGCGTGTGGACGAGCGAACCGAGCAGCGGCGTCGCCTCGTAGAAGCCTGCACTCACCGTTGACGCATAGTGTGTCCCGGAGAGTGGCGGGACTCGCTGGTAGTCGATAGCACTGCCTTCTTCGACATGGTTGTTCCCCCGGTCCGGGAACTGTTCCACACTGGACAGTCGGTCACTGTCGCCGGTGTCGTCCAGTGACGACGCTTCGACCCCGGTGGCCTCGACCGCGGAGAGCGGCTGTGCACCTGTCGTCCCGACCAGGTCCGCGTCACTTCCGCTGCCGCCGTCGCCACCGCTCAACTGAGTCACGTACACTGTGAGCCCAATAGCGAGCACGACGACGACGCCGATAACAATCGGCCCGACCGGGAGGGCGTTCCCCTCTTCGCCACTGGTATGCTCTTCGACGCGCCGTCGATCAATCGCGCCCAGTTCGCCGTCGTGGGCGTCGGCGAGATGGTCAAGGTAGGTGTCGTCGCCGTCGAACGATTCCCCGCAGTACTCACAGTCGACCATTGGCGGTCCGTATGCGAGGCGTCGTCTTGTACCCTTTCCTACTCCGCCTTCGCGCTGAGGTCGGCGAAGGCCTGCTGTTCGCGGCGCTCCTGTGTTTCCCTGTCTGCATCGTCTCGCATCCGTGCTTTCAGCACTCGAAGCGCGTCCGCGTCGACGGCTGCTATCTCTTCAGCGACAGCCCGAGGCTCCGCAGTCACCCGTGAGACCAGCCCCATCTGCAGCGCCGTCTCGGCGTCAAGCGTTCGGCCAGAGAGCGCGATGTCGAGCGCGTCGCCGGTCCCGACGATGTCGGGGAGCCGCGCTGTCCCGCCCCAGGCCCCGAACAGGCCGAGTTTGACCCCCGTTTCCGCGAAGGTCGCGCCGGGCGTCGCCACCCGGATATCGCAGGCCAGCGCCAGTTCGACGCCGCCGCCCCGCGCCGCGCCGTCGATACCGGCGACGACGGCCCCGTCGTAGGATTCGAGCGTCCGAGCGACCCGCTGACCCAGCGCCGCGAACGCCTCGGCGCTCTCCGAATCGAGGGCCTTGACCTCGTCGAGGTCCGCGCCGGCGCAGAACGCCTCGCCAGCGCCGTGGAGATACAGCACTGGCTCGGTCGCTGACTCGACTGCTGTTTCGAGGTCACGTAGCGCCGTGCTGGTGAGCGCGTTGCGCTGGTCGGGCCGGTCGAGCGTCAGGGTCCGGATACCATCGCCGCTCGTGGTCTGTACCATGCCTGCTGTGACTCTGCGGTTTCCAAAGGTCTTTGCCCTTCCCGTCGCTAGACCCTCATAATGGAGGAAGTGGCGGCAGTTCGCCGAGCGGCGTTGGCGGCAGTCGACGATGTCGAGCCTGACCGGCTTCACGAGCGGATCGCCGCTCGCCTGGACGACGCGTCGCTTGCGCCCGGCGTCCTGGCGCTCGTCAGCGCGGGCGCAACCAGCGACCCACCGGTCGACCTGGCCGACGGCGTCGCCGACCGAGCCGCCGGCGTTCAACTCATCTACGAGGGACTTTCGCTCACTCGCCAACTGGCCCACGACGACCCTTGGGTCAACGGCGACCGCGACGCGGCCGACCTGGATATCCTCATCGCGGACATCCTCGTCTCGCGTGGCTTCTACCTGCTCGCCAGGACCGAGGCCGCCGACGCCGCCGTCTCCGTCGTCCGTTCGTTCGGCCACGACCAGACAGTCCGTCAGACGACCAACGACGACAGTCTCGACGCCGCGCTCGAAACTGACATTCTGGAACTCGCCGTGGTCGCCGGCGTCACCGCCGCCGGCATCCGACCCACACCGACGCTCCGCGAGTACGCGACTGAACTGGCCGTCGACGGCCTCCCGTCGAACGCCAAATTGCTCGGTGAGGAGGTTGCCGACGCGCTCCGGGCCCGCGCGGGGGCCGAACAGCCATCCGGCGACGGGACCGAGGCCGCCGCCGACCACTGATACTAATCGACACACCGGCCCTGAATCGAAACGACTTTAGACAATTGCCGGATACACATTGATGCGTGCCTGGGTAGCTTAGCGGTAAAGCGCGTCCTTGGTAAGGACGAGACCCCGGATTCAAATTCCGGCCTAGGCTTTTTCCAAGCGACTGACCCAGAGCGCCAGCGATGGGTCCGGAGCGCGTGAAACGCCGGATCCGGAATTTGAATCCCTGCCAGTCGCAGCGCCGACCAGCGTGAGGGCGACCGTCCTGCTCCGGTTCACATTCCGGCAGAGGCTTTCTACAACGAATTAACTGTCCAGAGCGACGGACTCCGTGATCAGGTGAGGCAATAGTGGCAGTTGCAAGCCCGAAATTGTACCGAAGCGTGGAATCCCGAAACCTTCAGTTCTGCTGACCGCTTGCAAAGGGATATACCGCTGTAGGCCCAACATTGCATGTGAGTACCACACACGACGAGACGGCAGAGGCGGTATCGCAAGC
The DNA here is from genome assembly GCF_000223905.1 of Haloarcula hispanica ATCC 33960. NCBI lineage: Archaea > Methanobacteriati > Methanobacteriota > Halobacteria > Halobacteriales > Haloarculaceae > Haloarcula > Haloarcula hispanica. The sequence goes on along the minus strand of NC_015948.1, from coordinate 2,800,881 downwards.
CGAGAACGGCCGCGCCATGGGGCCCGCCGCGCTGGCGTCCGTCGCGTCCGTTGCCCTGGCGCTATATTTCTACTACGTCCGCGGCGACAAACAGCGGGGTCAGTTCATCGGTCTCTGGCCTGCGACCATCCTCGGACTCGCCGCGTATCTCAGACTCGGCGAAATCAAACGGCTTCTCCGAGAGGGCGCTGACTGAACAGGAACTGACGCCGGATTCCGCCGTGGTATCGAGTTACAACCAGCCGTCCGACCAGCCACCACCATCGACACATGCGCTCAACCCTCGCCCAGACCATCACACGCCTTGACCTTGACACCCGAATCCAGTACGGACTGATGCTCCTCTTCGGAGGACTCTGCCTGCTAGCGGCGGCCGCCCCGCTTGGCCCCCTCACGAAGGCCGTCGTCGTCTCCGCGCTGTTCGGATTCACCGGCGGGCTCTGGGTGTCACACCTCGTGCAGATCATTCAACGGGCCGCGGAAACGGCACAGCCCGAGGCCGAGCAATGACTGAAGATGTCACCGAGGACTCGCCACAGACATCCGGCTTCCTCGCCGGGCTCGAGTTTCTCACCGGTGAGGACCCCAGCGCAGGCTCGTTCCTGCTGGTCGTTGGGATGGTCACCTGCGTCTTCATCGCCGCGTTCCAGTTCATGCTGACCCCCCCGATTTCGACACTGCTTACGGGGCTCGTTCTGGTCATCGCCGTTATCAGCTTCATACTGGGTGCGGTGCTGGATATGCTCAATTACTTCGACACGCCGCGGAGCCCGTCACATTGAGCCTGGCGCACGGAAGCCATCCCGCTAACACCGCCCTCTAGTGGCAGTTCCTGTCGGCTACCGCTGCGGTTCTTCTGCGAGCGCCGTTTCCCGTAGTCGCTTGCATGCCTCGCTTTCGGCCGTCAGTTCGGGCACAGGCGTGGGCGTGCCGTCGTCGACGGCGACGAAGGTGGCGTAGGCGCTCGTCGTCTCCTCCGTTTCGCCCGTGTGGGGGTCCTCGCGGGCGACTTCGATGCGAACCCGGACGCTGGTTCGGCCCGTCGCGTAGGCGTATGACTCGATGAGTGCGGTGTCACCGATGGGTATCGGGCGCTCGAAGTCGACGCGAGACATCTGCGCGGTCACGCAGGACTCTCTGGCGGCCCGCATGGCCGACATCGCCCCGATTTCGTCCATCCACTTCATCACGATGCCCCCGTGGGCACTGTTGTAGTTGTTAGCGTGGGTCGGCTGGACGCGCTCACGGTTGACGATGTGCGTATCGGCGATGGTCGGCATACCGTCTCGTAGAGCGCGTCCGGGGAAAACGGTGTGGTGCGCCGCTGACGGGATTCAGCAGCGACCGTGTGCGCATCCACACTGTCGTCGTGGCGCGTAATCGCCAATCAAACAGCCGATTCGCCGCAGTTACCCGGTGAACTGGTGGTATTCGAGGCCCTTGTGTTTCATCTCGTTGTGCTTGCGTTCGAGGAACGAGTAGACGGAGCCATGCGGTGCACCGTCCAGAATCATCTCGGCAGCCTCCCGGACGGCGTCGACCTGCTCCGGACCGCCGATGATGCCCAGCGTCGAGCCGTAAATGACCACGGCCGCGCCGGAGAGTTCCTGCATGAGTTCCCGCGTCCGGCCACCCTCACCAATGAGACGGCCCTTCTGGCGGCGGAAGTCGTTCTTGTTGCGGGAGGCGGCCTCGATATCGATGAGTTCGAACATCATCATGTCGTCTTCGAGCAGCGCCAGCGCGTCGTCGGGCGCGAACCCGCGGCCGATGGCCTTCACGATGTCGGGGCCTTTCAGCGCCGTCACCGGGTCGCCGACGGACTCGACTTTCACCGTGCCGTCCTCGGAATCGATATCCAACCGGACCTCTGCGCGCTCCTCGATTTCGCGCATGGTCTCACCTCCCTCGCCGATCAGCACACCGATACGGTCCTGCGGAATCTTCACGTGTTGCATAAGTATACTACCCCGTAGGAGGTTCTGCCTGTTTAAAACTTCGGCAGTCGCGTGACTGACAAGTGCCGGGCGGCCGTCCGCCGGCAGAACCCGCTTCAGTCCAGAAACTCGACGCCGGTGATTTCGAACCGCGCGCCGCCCGTGTCGCTGTCGGTGACGAGGATGTCCCAGCCGTGTGCGCCCGCGATGGTCCGGACGATCGAGAGCCCGTAGCCGCTGCCGTCTTCGGCAGTCGTGAAGCCGTGGTCGAACACGTCGTCTTTGATGTCTACCGGGATGCCGGGGCCGTCGTCCTCGACGTAGAAGCCGTGGTCCAGCGGGCCGACGCGGACGATAACGGCGCCGTCGCCGTGTCGGATGCTGTTCTGAAAGAGGTTCTCGAACAGTTCGATGAGACGGTCGGCGTCGGCGCTCACCGAGCCAACATGGTCGTAGTGGAGCGTGGCTCGTTCGGTTGTGCCGCCGGCCCCTTCCCAAGCGGTGTCGACAACGTCCTTGACGTTCGTCGTTTCCGGGTCGGTGACGACGTTGCCCTGCTTGGCGACAGAGAGCAAATCGTCGACGAGGCGGGCCATCCTGTCGCTCGTCTCTTCGAGCGCGTCGAGGTGTTCCTCGTCACCGGTTTCGCGGGCCAGATCCACTCGTGAGGAGATGACACTGAGTGGGCTCCGCAGATCGTGGGCGAGGATATCCGTGAACTCCTTGAGCCGGTCGTTCTGGCGTTCGAGCATCTTGTCGTACTGGTGTTTCTCGGTCGTGTCCTGGCTGACTGCGACGAACCCCTCGGGGTCCCCATCCCCGAGCGGCGAGAGCGAGAGTGTCGCCCAGAACACCGTCTTATCAGCCTGCCGGTGCCAGTGCTGTGTCTCTATGGGGCCGTCTGCCGCCTCGGTCAGCAGTGCGTCAACGGTCGTCTCCATTTCTTCGGGGTCGGCAAACAGCATGTCGACGTGGTGGCCGACCGTCGCGTCCCGGTCGTAGCCGTACAGCGTCGCTGCCGGGTCGGGCCAGGTCGTGATGGTGCCACTAGCATCGAGCATGAACACCGCATGCGAGGACAGTCCTTCGATGAGGCGCTCAGACACCGAGTCGTCGTCGCGCGCTGACTGCTGATCCGAGCTGTCTGTAGTGTCCATCAGCCGCACCTACCCTGGACAGGCCAGCGATAGTTCACACGGGACAGGGACCACTGTGACAGGTAAGCCATATAGATGTATGCAGTAACTAACATATTACGCACTGTGGTTTTCACAGCAAACGCGAGTTGTTATGAACCGGGTAACAGCGGTGCTGTCAGTCGGTTCGTGTGTGAGAACCCGCAGACATGACTGGCAATGGCGACCACTCACTCCTCGTCACGACGGTCCGCCGGCGTCCCCTGCGGGACAGCGTCGTCGTCGCTCCCCGGGGCGGTATCGTCCTTGTCTTTCGGGGTCGCGTACTCCCGGACGTACGCGAGCAGATCCTCGGGGGTGGCGTCGACGCCCTGTCTGGCGAAGAAGTTCGCGACGTTGCGGCAGTCCCGTTCGAGGAAATCGTCGGCGTTGGGGTGGTGGATGGTCACTGCCTGCCCCAGGTCGATGATGTACAGTTGGCCCTCGTGGAAGACGATGTTGTACTCCGAGAGGTCGCCGTGGACGAGGCCGGCGTCGTACAGCCGCCGGGTGTACTCCTTGACGACCTCGTAGGCCGTCTCCGGGTTCTCGATGTGGACCTCGCTGAGACGTTTGCTGCGGCCCTCCTCGGTCCCCAGATACTCCATCACGAGGACGTTCCGCTCGACGGCGATGGGCTCCGGCGTCCGAACGCCGGCCCGCCGTGCGCGCTTGAGGTTCGACGACTCCTTGCGGACCCACGCGGTGACAACCTTCTTTTTGTCCGAGCCGATGCCCTCGAATCGGGGGTCGCCGTCGAGATAGCTCCGCATGTCCTTGAAATCGGAGGCGTTGATGCGGTACACCTTGACGGCGACCTCTGTATCGCCGGACAGCGCTGTGTAGACGTTGGCCTCTTTGCCGGTCGAGATCGGCCCGCCGAAAGCGTCGATGTGGCCGTCCTGAACGAGCTTGTACAGCGCGCCGTAGGTGGCGTCGTCGAAGACGCTGGCCTCGACTTTGAATTGGTCGGCGTCCTTGATGCGCTCGCGGAACTCGCTAAACTCGCGGTCCCGCTTGCGGGCGATGCGGTCGGCTTCCGTGTCGGAGACGTCGACCTCTTCCCACTCGTCGCCCGGTGAGTCGACGTCGTCCGTATCGAGCAGGCCGAACTGCCCCTCGGTCACGCTTTTGCCTCCGTCGAGCGCGCGGCCAGATACATATCAGGCTACTCCTGAATGTGGCCCTCCTCGCGCAGTTGGTCGGCGTCCTGTTTCTCATAGCGCCATGTGATGTCGGCTTTCTCGTCTTGCCAGTCCCAGGGTTCGACGAGGACCACGTCGTCTTCGCGTATCCAGATCCGCTTTTGCATCTTGCCCGGAATCCGGGCTGTGCGTTCGACGCCGTCCATACAGCGTACCTTGACGCGATTCGCGCCAAGCATGTCCATGACGACGGCGAACACCTCGTCTTCTTCCGGCATCCGCAGGTTCTTTCTGCTGTCGTTGTCGCTCATAGACGGTACTTCGACGGGGAGAGGTTTAAGGTTTGGAAAAGTTGGACCGAGAACCCGGTCCGTGGCCCCCGTGACGGTGTGGGACAGACGCTGGGGCCGTAGAAAAGCGATGTCGTCGCGTCAGTCAGCGCCGAGACAGCCGACCCACGAGCAGTCGGTACAGGTTTCGATGCCTTTCGCCGTCGTCGTCTCCCCGCGACAGCGCGGGCAGATGGAGCCGATCTCCGGCGGCTGGACGGACTTACTCATCGGTGATGATGTCCGCCGACAGCCCCTGTGCCATCTCGATGTCCTTGGAGTTGTTCAGCGTCCAGGCGGTGCGCTCGGTGACGGCCTCGATGACCTCGCGGCCGCTCGGGAGGCCGTTGCCGGACTTCTTGACGCCGCCGAATGGCAGGTGGACCTCCGCGCCGATACACGGGAGGTTGCCGTAGGCGAGGCCGATTTCGGCTTCGTCGCGGAACTGGTTGATCTGGCGGTAGTCCTCGGAGATGATGGCACCGGCGAGGCCGTAGTCGACGCTGTTGTGCATCTCCAGCGCCTGATCGAAGTCACCCGAGTACTCAAGCAGCGCGACGTGGGGGCCGAACACTTCCTCGTTGATACAGCGCAGGTCCTCGTCGTAGTCGATCTCGTAGACGAACGGGCCGACCCAGTGGCCCTCCTCGTGACCCTCGGGAATCTCTTCGGCATCGAGGTCGGCGCGGTCGACGAGCACGTTCGCGCCCTCCTCGCGAGCGAGGTCGTTGTAGCGCTTGAACTTCTCGACCTGGTCTCGCTCGATGAGCGGCCCCATGAAGGTGTCTTCCTCCAGCGGGTCGCCGACGGCGATGTCTTCGGCGATGTCGACGAACCGCTCCTTGAATTCGTCATAGAGGTCCTCGTGGACGATGAGCCGCTCCGAGGAGACACAGCGCTGGCCGGTCGTCTTGAAGCTGGACATCACGGCCGAGTGGACGGCGATATCGAGATCGGCTTCCTCCGTGACGATGACGGCGTTCTTTCCGCCCATCTCGCAGGCGGCGATCTTGCCGGGTTCGCCGCCGACCTTGGAGGCGATCTTGTGGCCGACTTCGGCGCTGCCCGTAAAGAGGACCGTCTCGACGCGGTCGTCCTCGACGATGGCGTTGCCGGCGTCGCCGTAGCCCTGCACGAGGTTGAACACGCCGTCCGGGATGCCCGAGTCCTCGAACATCTCGGCGATGATGTGGGCACACCACGGGGTCTGCTCGGCGGGCTTCCAGACGACGGTGTTGCCCTCGACCAGCGTCACTGCGAGGTGCCAGAACGGGATTGCGACCGGGAAGTTCCACGGGGTGATACAGCCGACGACCCCCTTCGGCTTGCGCCGCATATAGGCGTCCTTGCTGGCGATCTCGGACGGTACCACGTCGCCGTGGGGGTGGCGGGCGTTGCCGGCGGCCCACTCGACCATGTGCCAGGACTCGGTCACGTCGGCCAGCCCCTCGCTGATCTCCTTGCCACACTCCATGGTGACGATTTCGCCGAGTTCCTCGTGGCGGTCACGCAGCTCGTGGTAGATGTCCCAGAGGTACTCTGCGCGGTCGATGTGCGAGAGCGAGCGCCACTCGTCGTAGGCGTCTTCTGCCGCGGCCAGCGCGCGGTCGACGTCGGCCTCGGTTCCGCGGTGGAACGAGGCGAGCGCCTCGCCGGTAGCCGGGTTCTGACTTGTGAACGTTTCCTCGCCGGTGCCTGTCGTCCATTCACCGTCGATGTAGTGTCGCCGTGAGTCGTCTGTACTCATGGTAGGTACTGTACGCGTCCCCCACCAATATGTTCCACCGTCCATGGTCAGGGGTCGGCAATAACCTGATATATCCTCTACAATCCGGCATTATCTCCCATGGTCGGTGTTCCCCTTATGAACCGCACCTTTATCTGCGTCCATATCGTGACTGTCTTTAGCACCCCTTCATACGGAGGGCGCCCAGTATGAGTGAAGCACAATCAGAACACGGGGGACTCCAGCTCACCCTGAGCATCTGGCATCCTGACTGCTGGACCCTCGAAGTCACCGATCAGACCGCGGCTGGCCTGTTGGCTCACGGCGTGTACAACACCCAGAACGGCAGCGTGAAGGGCCTGTTCACGGCGTACGCAGACAGTATTAACGACGTCGAGGATCTCATCGACGCGACCCGTGATTCGTCGCTGACCGACTCCGTGCTGGAGTTACGCGAGCGCCACGGCGCGACTGGCACGTCCTCGTCGCCGGGGAACACGACCCGCGAGCTGTTCGTCGAGTACGACCCGGACAACACCATTAGCGACAGCCTTCTCTCGCGGGGGTTCATCCACAACGACCCGGTTCGCGTCCGCCACGGCCGCGAGCACTGGCCGGTGTTTTTCCCGGACTCCCGCGACGAGGCCGAGTCGCTCCTCGACGAGATCCGCGAGGAACAGTCGGCCGATATCGAAGTGACTCGAATCACGTCCGCCGGCGGCGGCAATCCGCAGCAACTCCGGCGGATGGACAGACTCTCGGACAGCCAGCGCGAGGCGTTCGAACTCGCCAGACAGGAGGACTACTACGCGTGGCCGCGGGGCATCTCGACGCGCGAACTCGCGTCGAAACTCGGCGTTTCGAAGACGACGCTGCTCGAACACCTCCGGAAAGCAGAAGCGAAACTACTCGACCCGGACCAGTAAGTTAGCTCAGAACGGCCCGAACAGCGAACAGCGCGTTCTCTTTGCGTTCACGGACGCGCCGGTAGAAGTAGGAGAACCACTTGTCGCCGTAGGGGATGTACTGCCACATCGGGACGCCCTCCGCGGCGAGGTCGCGCTGGGCGTCGTCGCGGACGCCCATTAGCATCTGCACTTCGTAGTCAGTGCCGTACTCGTCGTGGAGGTCCTTCGCGTAGTCTATCATCGCCGGATCGTGGCTACCGACGCCGATACCGCCATCGAACTCCTCGAACATCAGTTCGAGACAGTCGCGGTAGGCTTCGTTGACGCGCTCTTTTTTCTTGTAAGAGACCTCTTTGGGCTCGGAGTAGGCTCCCTTGACCAGCCGGACCTTCCCGGGAAGAGGAGCGAGCCGTTCGAGGTCCTCGGGCGTCCGCTTGAGGTTTGCCTGTGTACAGACGCCGACGCCGCCCTCGTGGTCCGTGACGAGTCGTTCGTACGCGTCGAGGGTCACATCGGTCGTCGTGTAATCCTCCATGTCGACCCAGACGAAGACGCCGTGGTCGTCGCCCGCCGCAACGATCCGTTCGAGGTTCTCGACGAACACGTCGTCCCCAACGTCGAGGCCGATCTGCGAGGGCTTGACCGAGATAGCGCAGTCGAGGCCGCTCCTGTCGATTTCTTTGACTAACTCGGTGTACTGGTCTGCGTCCTCGTCGGCGGGCTGGCGCTCGTCGTAGTGTTCGCCTAACAGATTTAGGATGCCCTTGACGCCGTCGTCGTTGAGCGAAGCGACGTGGTCGAGCGCCCCCGGGGCTGTCTCCCCGGCGACGAAGTTGTTCGCTATCGGCGGAATCATTATCGAAACTACGCCACTATATGAGCCTAAACGCACCCCCTACCAAAAAAGTCCTCCTCCATGGCCTGAAATTAAGTGAGTGTGAAACTGCCGAGCGTATCGTCGTCGTCCCGGTAAAACGTGTGATCGCCCGTGATATGCGCTGTACCCGAAACGACCGGGCTGGTCACGGTGACACCGTCGTCGACGTTTGTCTCGCTGATATACCCCTCGAACGCCGACCCCACCGGGCCGGTCACTTCGACACGCTCGCCAACAGCGAGGTCACCGTCGACGTGGTGAAGCGTCAACCGCGCACACGTCCCCGTCCCACAGGGAGAGCGGTCGATAGATCCGTCGGCGAACACCACACAGCTCCGGTCGCTGTCGCCGCCGGCGGTGAGTTCGACTGCCGAGACGGTCACTGACGAACCGGTGATTGGGTCGTCGGGTGCGACGTCGTTGACTGCTCGGCGGAGTGCCAGTGCGGGCTCGATACACTGCGTGGCTTCCTCGCCGTCGAGCGTGACGCCCAGGCTCTCAGCGTCGACGACGGCGAAGTAGTTCCCGGAATAGACGATACGAGCCTCGACCGGGATGCCGTCCTGTTCGACGGTAATCGTCTCACAGACGTAACTGTCGACGTTCTCGAACGCGACGCGGTGGACGACGCCGTCAGCTATTTCGACCGTCACGTCGACCAGCCCGGCCGGGGTTTCGACGGTCAGTTCCCGCGTTTCGGGGAGTTCGCCCCGTTCGACGAGTGCGGTCACGACCCCGATGAGGCCGTGGCCACACATGTCCAGATAGCCGTCAGTGTCCATGAAGAAGACCCCGAGGTCGGCCCGGTCGGTGGGCACCGGGACCGCCCCGAACATATCCGCGTGTCCGCGGGGCTCCTGCATGAGGAGTTTTCGGACGCCGTCTGCTGTGGCTGCGAACCGGTCGCGTCTCTCCCGGACGGTCTCTCCGGCGAGTGTGTCGGCCTCGATGCCGTCGAGTACGATGCGCGTCGGCTCTCCGCCCGTATGCGTGTCTACCGTGATAAACTCCGTTCGTTCCATAGCCGTAGCGATACTCTATGCGGGAAAGGCGTTCCAGAAGTATTAATTGACGGCTTTCCGTACGCCGTCCAGAACATGGTGCCTACCATGGACGGTGACAGGGTTATACAGGGACTTACGAAAAAGGATATCAGTATACCATGAACGACCATGACAAGTCTTCGATCGACAGGCGAAGCGTAATCAAAGCCGCTGCCAGTGCCGGACTCGTCGGCCTCGCCGGCTGTTCCGGTGGTGCTCCCGACGAAGGTGACGGTGGCGACGGTGGTGACGGCGGCGACGGTGAATCGACGGACACCTCGACGGATTCGGGCTCTGAAACCTACACCATCGGGATGGTGGACAGCCTCTCCGGCTCGCTGTCCGCGTTCGGGCAGCGGAACCAGCGCGGCAAGGAAATCGCGCTTGACGATATCAACTCCGTCGGTGTTAGTGGCGGCGAACTGGCGATCTCACAGCAGGACGACCAGAGTACGAGCCAGGGTGGAGTCAGTGCAGCCCAGACACTCGTCAATCAGGAAGAAGTTCCGCTGCTCATCGGTACTGTCGGGAGCGGCGTCAGCACGGCCATCCACGAGAGCGTTGTCCAGAACACTGATGTCGTCCAGATCAGCCAGAACAGCACCAGCCCGAACCTGACGAACTTCCCGGACCTGCTCCGGATGCCGCCGGCCGGCAAGGCACAGGCGGAGGCGATCTCAACGCTCCTCGATGAAGACGGTAACGAGTCCGCTGCCCTGGCCTGGATCAACAACGATTACGGGCAGTCCGTCGGCGAGGCCTTTATCGAGGCCTACGACGGAGAAATCGTCTACAACGAACCCCACGACCAGGGCCAGTCCTCCTACAGTAGCACCATCTCCTCGATGGCTAACACCGACGCCGACGCGTGGGTGTTCATCACCTACCAGCCGGAGTTCGCAACGATGTCCCAGGAGGCGTTCGACCTGGGCGTCACCGATCAGGCCGCCTGGTACGGTGGGGACAGCGTCAAAGGCCCGAAAGTCCTCGAATCAGCTCCCGAGGGCAGCCTCGACGGAATGAAGGCCGTGGTGCCGAGCGTCCCACAGGACGCCGAGAACTATCAGGCGTTCGTCTCGGAGTTCGAGGAGCGCTTCGGCGAGGAACCAACGTCGTGGTCGGCGTACGCCTACGACGCGGTGGTCGTCAGCGCACTCGCTATCGAAGCCGCCGACGAGTTCACCGGCTCGGCGCTCATGGAGGTCGTCCGTGACGTGACTCGTCCCGAAGGCGAGGAGGCGACCACCTATGAGGATGCACACGAGATTCTGGCCAACGGTGGCTCGCCATCGGACGTGGACTACACCGGCGTGAGCGGCCCGATCGACCTCGACGAGAACGGTGATCCCGTCGGGTTGCTGCAGGTGTTCGAAGTCGTGGACCACGCGTACGAATCCAGCGGCTTCATCGAGGGCTAAGGCGGCCACGACCCTTTTCCATTTTCACCAATGGCGCAGATATTACAGTACCTGGCAAACGGGCTCGTTTTCAGTAGTATCATCATCCTCGGGAGCATCGGACTCTCGCTGGTCTACAGCATCGCCGACTTCGCGAACTTCGCACACGGCGATACGATGACGCTGGGCGCCTACGGGGCGTTCGTCGCGTTCGGCGTGTTCGGCGGTCTCGGCGGCACCGTTCTCGGTCTCCCGATCGGGTTCTTCATCGCCCTGGCAGTCGGAATGGCGCTAGCGGCCGTCGTCGCCGTCCTGACTCACATTCTCGTGTACAAGCCCCTCGATACGGACTCGATCGGGCTCCTCATCACGAGCATCGGCGTGGCGTTCGTCTACCGCGCGGTGCTACAGGCGTCCTTCGGGACGGACTTCCTGCAGTACGATATCCGTCGCAGCGGGCCGATTCAGGTGTTGCTGGACACGCTCGGCGTCGCGGTGACACAGCGAGACGTCGCGATCATCGTCAGCGCGGCGGTACTCGTCGTCGCTCTACACCTCTTGCTCCAGCGGACGACGCTGGGCCGGAAGATGCGTGCGACGGCTGACAACCCCGACCTCGCACGCGTGAGCGGCATCCGAACCGACCGCGTCATCCTCGTCATGTGGGTCGTCGGCAGCGCCCTGGCCGCCGCCGGTGGCGTCTTCCTCGCGCTGTACAGCCAGCTCGACCCGCGCATCGGCTTCAACATCCTGCTGGTCGTGTTCGCCGCGGTCATCCTCGGCGGTATCGGTTCGGTGTACGGGGCGATGCTCGGTGGGCTGCTCATCGGGATGCTCCACGAACTGACGCCGTTGCTCGGCGACATCGGGCTCCCCATCAGCAACGCCTACGCGCCGGCCGTCGCATTCGTCATCATGGTCGCAGTCCTGCTTGTCAGGCCTCGCGGCATCGCGGGTGATATGACATGAGCGCGCTCGATGTCGGTGGGTACTCGCCCCGGGAGAAAGGCGTCGCGGGGGTGCTGGGCGCGCTCGCCGCGCTCCTGCTCGTCGCGGTTTTGACCGGCTTCCTTGCACCAGCGTACCTGCTGTATCTCATCGGGCTGTCGGCGATGTACATGCTCCTCTCGATGGGGCTGAACGTCCAGTGGGGGTACGGTGGCATGATCAACTTCAGCGTCGCGGCCTTCTTCGGCCTCGGCGCGTACGGGACCGCGCTGCTAACGGCGTCCGGCTCGCCGATATCCGGCGGCGTCAGCCCCGTCATCGCGCTGTTTGGCGGTCTCGGCCTCGCCGCGGTGCTCGCGGTGATTATCGGATATCCGACGCTGAAACTCCGCGATGACTACCTCGCAATTGCGTCGCTGGGCCTTGCAGAGGTCGTGCGTATCTTCATCCTCAACGAATCGCAGTGGACGGCGGGCAGTGCCGGTCTGACCGGCATCCCGCTGTTCTTCTCCGACTGGCCCGTGCTCGGTGACCTGACGTACCCCTACATCTTCTACGTAGGCGGGACGCCGGTGTTCAACATGAGTCAGTCGGTGGTCACCAGCGCGCTGAACGTCGTCCTCGTCACGGTGATTGTCGCGGCCGTCTACCTGTTCCTCCGGCGCATCCACCAGTCGCCGTGGGGCCGCGTCCTGCGAACCATCCGGACCGACGAGGACCTCGCGGAGACGCTGGGCAAGAACACGTTCGCGTTCAAGATGCAGGCCTTCGTCATCGGGAGCCTCATCATGGCGCTCGCGGGCGTGTTCTACTCCCACCTCGTCCTGTTCGTCAGTCCCTCGGACCTCCAGCCGATCACGACGTTCTACGTCTGGGTCGCTGTCATCCTCGGCGGCACCGGCAGCGACCGCGGTGCGATGCTGGGCGGGTTCACTATCGTCGCCATCCAGCAGGGGACGCGCTTCCTGACCGACACTGGCGCACTTCCCATCGGCGCGGCACCGCTCCGACTCATGCTGGTCGGCCTGCTCATCATCTTTATCGTCAGGCTCCGCCCGGAGGGGATTCTCCCGCCGGAGCGCGAGCTTATCTGGCCCGACTCGCTGGGCGGTGGTCGCGATGAGTGAGCAGTCGCTCGTCTCCGACGGCCCCGTTCTCGGCAAGGAGGACCCCGTCCTCCGTGCTGAGGGGCTGGAGAAACGCTTCGGCGGCCTCGTGGCGACGGACGACGCGTCAATCGAGGTCGAACGCGGCACCATAACGGGCCTCATCGGCCCGAACGGCGCCGGCAAGTCCACGCTGTTCAATCTCGTCTCGGGCTTCTACGAACCCGACGCCGGCTCCGTCGCAGTCAACGGCGTCGACGTGACTGGCCAGAAGCCCCACCAGATCGCCGATCAGGGGATGATCCGGACGTTCCAGACGCCGCGCAAACCGGAGGGGATGACCGTCCGGGAGGCGCTGCTCGTGGGGCCGCACAACCAGACCGGGGAGTCGATCATCCCGCTGTTCACCTCGCCTGACACCGTCGAACAGGAGGAACGGCGCTCGCTGGAACAGGCCCAGCAGATGCTCGAACGGTTCGAGATCGGCGATCTGGCCACCCAGCCCGCGACGGACCTCTCGGGCGGACAGATGAAACTGGTCGAACTGGCCCGCGGGATGATGGCCGAACCCGACCTGCTCCTGCTCGACGAGCCCGTCGCTGGCGTCAACCCCGTGCTGGCCGACAAGCTGGCCGGGTTCATCGAGGAACTCAACGAGGAGGGGATCACCTTCCTCATCATCGAACACGACATGAACTTCATCATGCGCCTGGCCGACCCGATTATCGTCCTCAATCAGGGGAGTGTCCTCGTCGAGGGGCCGCCCGAGGCGGTCCGGAGCGACGAGCGCGTCATTGACGCCTACCTGGGAGGGCCGTCGGAATGACCGACCCCATCCTCACCGTCGACGGCGTCGACAGCGGCTACGGCGAGGTGCAGGTGCTCGACGACCTCTCGCTGACGCTCGGCGAGGGGGAGATCGCCTGCCTCGTCGGCCCGAACGGGGCCGGCAAGTCTACCGTCCTCAAGACGGTGTTCGGGATGCTGGAGCCATGGACCGGCTCGGTACGTTTGGGCGACCGCGAGATCGGCGGCATGGCCCCCGAAGACATCGTCCGTATCGGCGTCGGCTACGTCCCACAGACCGAGAACGTGTTCGGCTCGCTGACCATCGACGAGAACCTCCGGATGGGCGGGGTCGCCCGCGACGGCGGCCTCGACGAGGTCGTGGCCGAGCTGTACGACCGGTTCCCCATCCTCGACGACAAGCGTACCGCGAACGCGAAGACGCTCTCGGGCGGCCAGCGGCAGGTGCTGGCCTTCGCCCGCGCGCTCGTGATGGAGCCCGACGTGCTCCTCATCGACGAGCCGAGCGCCGGGCTGGCACCGAACACTGCGAAAGAGGTGTTCGACGACGTGGAGACGGTCAACGACCTCGGCACGTCGATCCTCATGGTCGAGCAGAACGCCCGCGAGGGGCTGGGCATCTCCGACCGCGGGTTCGTCCTCGACCAGGGGACAGTCAAGTTCGAGGGCGAGGCGGACTCGCTGCTCGACGACCCCGAGGTGTCCCGGCTGTATCTCGGCGGCGAATCCCGCCGCTGAGGTCTCACATCGCTGTTTTATTCGCGCTCGCCGCGGAGCCGCGACGACGACCCTGCTGGCGTCGCATTCGAACGGACAAGGCAACACAGAAAAGCCCCCCTTGCATACCGCCTGCCAATGACTGTGACGCTGCCGACCGAGGCCGACGACTGGGCCGCCGCGTGGCGCGACCGGATAAACGACCGGTCCGAGTTCGCCGACAGCGCCGACGGCTTCACCGCCGTATTCTGTTTCGAAATCCGTGCTGACGACGCCTATACCGGCGAACCGATACAGTTCGTCGTTGTAATCAAGGACGGTGTCTGTACCGCCGCTGGGACGGTCGCGGACCCCGAGTACGACTTCGCGTTCCGTGGTCCCTACAGTCAGTGGGTCACGATGCTGCAGGGCGACCTCGATATCTCCGCCGCGGCGATGGACGGGACGTTCGACGTCGAGGGCGATACGATGCGGCTGCTGCGCCGGCAGGACACCATCGCCGAGATGGTCGCGGCGGCACAGAACGTCGACACCGAGTTCGAGCACTGACCGACGGGCTTTTGTCCGCCCGCTTGGCCTACACGGGTATGCTCGACAAACTCGGTGCGGTTGGTATCGGCGGCATCGTCGTTTTGCTCGCCGGCATCGGTCTGGTCGCGTGGAAGGCACCCATCGTCGCCGTCGGCATCGCTCTCGTTGTCGGGGGCCTCGGACTGGTCGTCTACGGCCTCGTCACGAGCCTGCTCGGTGCGTTCGGACTCGGCGGCGGGATGGGCGGGATGGGTGGCGGCGGCATGGGCGGTGGCGGCATGGGCGGCGACGGTATGCCCTGACGCGAGCGCGACTAACAGGCGGTGTCCGCATCAATATCGAACTCGAACCGTGCACCGCCGTGTTCTCCTGCTGTGGCACGTACTGTCCAGCCGTGGGCTTCGGCGATTGCCCTGACGATATAGAGACCGAAGCCGGTCCCGTCAGCCGCCCGTGACGCGCCCGGTTCGAACACCCACTCCCGGTCGTCCGGGTCGATTCCCCGGCCGTCATCCTCGACAGCGAAGCCGTCGGCCGTCGGTACGAGACGAACTGTGATGTCGGTAGTGCCAGCTTTGCGCTCCTCGTCAGATACGCGGTCGTCACGCACAGGGCCGTGTGTGACCGCGTTAATGAAGATATTCTCGAACAACCGAAGCAGTCGCTTCGGGTCTGCCTCGACCGGTATCGGCGGCGGCGGTTCCAGCACTGCACTGCCGGTTTCGACGTGGTTCCACGCCGTCGTCGCCACGTCGGCGATATCCACCGCCTGCTCGTCGGTTGCCAGCGCTCCCTCTCTGGTCGCCGTCCGCAGATCGTTGATAATCGATTCTAACCGCTGTAACCCGTCTCTGGCGGCGTCGATACGCTCGGGCGACAGCTCCTCGGCAGCGAGTTCGAGGTGGCCGCTGGTGACGGCAAGCGGCGTCCGGAGGTCGTGTGCTAGCAGGTCAGCGAACTCCGTGAGCCGCTCGTTCTGCCGCTGGAGGTGCCACTCCCGTTCGCGCCGGTCCGTGATGTCGCGACCGACACCGCTGAATCCCTGGACTGTGCCGTCGTCCGCCGTGAGAAGCCGGCCGCTGAGTTCGAACGTCACGACTCCCTCCGTCGTCTCGGCCCGCGCTTCGACGGTCGTCTGACCCGACTCGAACACCTCCGCGATGGCTGCTTCAACGGCTGCCCGGTCGTCCGCGACGAAAAACTCGGTTGGGTCCATGCCCGACAGTTCGCTGTCCGTCAGGCCGAACAGTTCGTTCAGTCGGGCGTTCCAGTAGGCAAGCCGGCCGTCCGTGTCGTAGACGTAGAAGACATCGTCGAGCGTTTCGAGTGCGGCCGCCAGAACACGACACTGGTCATCCATGCGAGAGAGAGGCACCCAATGAATATAACCACGCAGTACAGACGGCCCGCGGTTCGGCAAGTGACACTGAACGGGGTTCCATACAGCTACTGTCCGCCGACAGCCCGGACAGCGCCTAGTTCTCGCTTGTCGGCCGGTCGGCCCGGTGTTCGCTGATGATCTGGTCCACCATCTCCGCGTTCTGTTCCTTCCGGCGGTCGGCGGCGCGTTCCTCCCAGTCCTCGATTGCGGCCTCGATTTCGCCCTCGCGGGCGACGGCCAGTTCGTCCACTTCCTGCACGGTGACCAGTTCAGCCGGTGCGACGGGGACCTCGTTGTCGAACAGCACTTGATCAGCGATATCGGAGAGATTGCCGTTCCGGAGGACGAGTTTGGGGTCGATATCGGCCAGCTGCTGGGCCGTCGACCGGCCCGCGCCCGAGGCGTCCCGGAACATGACGATGTCGTCCTCGACGAGGCCGAACCGCTCGTCGGCGTCGGTGATGGCGTCCTTGGTGAACTGCTCGACCACCTTGACCGGGGTGAGCCCCTCCTGTTTCTCCGACACGTCGGCGAAGTTCGAGTGGTCGAGCTTCCACAGCGCCTTCAGCCGGTCGAGTTTGTCGGCCAGCGCCTCGCGTTTCTCCTCCTCTTCCTCGACCTTCCGCTCTAAGGCCTCGTTGCGCCGCTGTAGCCGCGTCACCTCGCGGTCTTTTCTGACTTCGCGCCGGCCCTCGCTGCGGGCCTTCTCCAGCTGTTTGTCCTTCTCGGCGAGCTGGTCGTCCTTGCGCTTGATCGTCTCCTTGAGGTCGTCGACGTGTGATTCGAGCCGTTCGATGCGGGCGTTCAGCCGCTTGATCTCCTTCTCGTCGTCGGTGAGCTCCCGGGGCTCGTGAGCCGTGTCCTCTTCGGCCTCGCCGTCGTCGTCTTCGAGGTCACGCAGCACCGTCTCGACGCTCTCTTCGCCGGCGACGACGCGGTCGATGACCGGCCCCACGTCGTGCTGTGGCGGCACCTTGCTCGCGACGCGCTCGAACTGGTCGGCGTGGTGATCGAAGGCGTAGAGGGCGGCGGCCATCGCGTCGCGCTCGTGGTCGTTGTCGTAGGCTTCCTCGCGTGTCCGGTGTTTCTTCTCGTCGACGGGCAGGTCCGTATCGGGCTCCCAGCCGGCAGCGCTGAACGAGCGCCGGAGTTTCTCGACGGTCTCGGGCATCGGCGTCACGTCGGCGGCGACGACGACGGGCCGCCCGCGCTCGATAATCCACTCCGTCGTCGCGGCGGTGCCGTCGGTTCGCGAGGAGTATACATCCAGTACAGTGCCGTCGAGGGAGACGATGGCGACAGCCGTCGTTGTCCCGGGGTCGACGCCGACGACGACGTGGTCGCGCCGTTTCGCCAGCGGCTTGAACTCGATGCCGTCCCGCCGCTGGCGCTCGATTTCGACGCGTGTGTCGCCCGAACGCGCTCTCGATACAGGGATGTCCTGCGGTCGTGCCGACACCAGAAAGACGGCGTTCGAGAAGCCGCCGTACTTCTCGGTCACGTCCCGCTCGTACTCCAGACCGGCCGCGTCGAGTTCGGACTCGATTTCACGGGCGCGCTTCCGGACCGCGCCGTGGATGCGTCGCGTGTAGCGGTCTTCTGACCACCCACCTTTCCCGGTCGAGCGGCCCCGCGAGACCTTCACCTCCGTCGTATCGGTAAACGCCGACACTTCCTGACCGACGTTGGCGGCGGCCAGCCGGGCCGCGGCCTCGGCCTCCTCCATCGGGTCCTTGCCGTAGGGGACGCCGTGGCGCTTGGCGACCCGCGAGAGCGGTTCCGGTCGCTCGTCGCCTGTCACCTGCACCAGCTTCGTCTCGTCGGGGAGCGACCCCAGAAAGTGGATGAGGGCGTTTTTGTCCTCGGCGAGTTCGTACATGTTGTCCGTCGCGACGATGGCCGGCTCCTCGTCGTCGATACGCCGGCGGAGCTTCCGCCGCGAGACCACGTCTCGCTCGACTGATTCCCCGTCGAAGACCACCAGCGCGTACGACGGCGCGTCGCCGCGTACGTCGCCGCTCTGGATGTCGACACCGAAAACGACTGCGTCGAGCGCTGCCGTGCGGTTCACGAACCATGGTAGGCGACGGTCGACTATAAATCCGTTCCGGGCTAGCAGTATGGGCACTGTTCGGTACGTGAGTGAGACTTCGAACAGCCAGAAAGCCCCACCCAGCGTGGATTGTTCAACTGGCTTGCGGAGGGGGTTATTGTTCGGGATCGTTGACCCCAACACCTCTTATCAGGGCGCTCCGACGGCCCACTATGACCATCCCTCGCTACGCCGCGAGAGAGACTTCGGAGGTAGGTCGGCATGGTATCTGAACGGGAGAAGATGCTCGCGGGCGAGCACTACGACGCGAGCGACCCAGAACTCGTCGCGGCTCGCGAGCGCGCGAACGAACTCACCCGGGAGTACAACCGGACCGATCCATCGGACACCGACACCAGACAGGCACTCATCGAGGACCTGTTCGGCTCCGTCGGTGCGGACTGTCACGTCGAACCGCCCTTCCGGTGTGACTACGGCGACAACATCCACGTCGGCGAGGGCTTTTACGCGAACTTCGACTGCGTCGTACTGGATGTCTGTCGGGTCGATATCGGCGACGACTGCCTGCTCGGGCCGGGCGTCCACATCTACACCGCGACGCATCCGCTTGACCCGGAGGAACGACGTAGCGGCGTCGAGTACGGGAAGCCGGTATCCATCGGTGACAACGTCTGGATCGGCGGCCAGGCGGTCGTCAATCCGGGCGTCACCATCGGCGACGACGCCGTCGTTGGGTCCGGCGCTGTCGTGACCGACGACGTTCCCGCCGGCGTCGTCGTTCAGGGGAACCCCGCGTCGGTCGTACGAGAAATTGAGGACTGACGGCCCGCGCAGCAAGCGTGGCTGAGCGGCTGTGACCCGTCGCGGGGTTCTTCGCGCTGTGGCACGTACTGACTGTATGGACACCACGACCGAAGATATGGACACGACAACGGAACACGGCGTTCGGACGGTCGAAACGCGGGACGAACTCGACGACGTGCTGGCGACGGCCGACCGCGTACTGGCGATGGTCCGGACAAGCGGCTGTACAATCTGCAAGTCGATGGAGCCGATACTCGACATCGCCGCGAAAGCCACCGACGCGACAGTCGTCGTATTCAATCCCAAACGCGACCTCGATGCCGTCGACGCGTTCGACGTGCGGAGCGTCCCGACGTTCCTGCTGTTTGCCGACGGGGAGCTTATCGACCGCCGTGCCGACGGGTTCGTCCCGGCCGAGGAGCTAATCGAGTTCGTCGAAAGCGGGTCGGAATCGGACGCGTGAACCGAGTGGCCTTCTCACACTGAGACAACACTTATGTCCCCGCTTGTCGAAGCGCTCCCTTGATGGCCCTCCAAATCGGCTCCGTCCTCGAAGAGGCGGGGTATCGGCTGTTCAGTCGTACCGGCGCGATACTACTCGTAGCGTTTTTCGCCCTGATGGCTAGCTTTCAAGCACTGTTCAACACGATCGTGGCGACGACCTACACCAGGATGGGATACGGCGAGATCGCCGCAGCCCTGCCGCTGACCCTCGACATCTCGCTCAATGTCGCTGGTGCCGGTATCGCCATTGGCTCTGTGGTCTCACTGTATCTCACCATCGTGTCTTTCCGGACGTTCGCTGCCGGAGCGCGTGACAGTTTCCCCACGGGAGCGCTCACTCGGAACGTACCGCTGGCGATGGTGAACGTGTTCGTCGGCGGAATCGTCTACAGTCTACTGGTGTTCATTGGGTCGGTCCTGCTCCTCATCCCTGGCATCTTCGCCTACGTCGCGTTCATCTTCATGATGCCGTACGTCATCGTCGAAGACCGGAACTTCGTCGCGGCGCTCAAAGAGAGCTATCGGCTCACCGAGGGCAACCGGCTGGCGCTGTTCGGACTGCTGTTAATTGTCGGTACCGCCGCGGCGCTCGTCGGCGGTGTCATCGGATTCGTCGGCGCGCTGGCGCTTTCGGGGCCGACTTCGCAGCTTCCGACCATCGTCATCCAACCACTGGCGTCGCTGTACGGCACGGCGATTATCGCGGTCGCGTTCGAGCAACTCCGTGAGCGTGACGGGAGGCCGCCGTCGGCCCCGAGCGAGGACGATACGTCGATGACCGCGCTCTGACTGGAGCTGCTGGCCGCTGTTGTCCCCCGGGACTACAGCGCCACTCTATCGGACCGTGACTGTCTTATCCGTCCAGTTTCCTACCGGGAGCAATGCGACGGCATCGGATCGGAACGAGCCTGTACGCCGGCGTGCTGTTCGTCGTCCTCGGGACGCTCGCGTGGGCGAGCGGCCAGCCGTTCATTTTCCCGAGTCTGGGCCCCTCGGCGTTCATCCTGTCCTTCCAGCGGAACGGCGACCGGACGGACCTGATAAGCGTCGTCGTGAGCCATCTCATCGGCGGCATCGCGGGGCTGGTCGCGTACAGCCTGCTTGCCGGCGGTGTCTCGCTGGTCGCGGATCCGGCCGCGTTCTCGACGGACGGACTCCGCCTCGTCGCGAGCGCGACGCTCTCGATCATCGCCACGAGCTGGGGGATGATCGCCACCGACACGGTCCACGCCCCGGCCTGTGCGACGACGCTCATCGTCTCCTTAGGGCTGCTCTCGACGCCGCTGCAGGTCGCAGTCATCGTCGTCGGTGTCGGCGTTCTCGTCGCGTTCCACGCGCTCGTGCTGTCCGCCTACCACCGGGCTATCGGCTCGTCTCGCGCGGGTCCGGTCGATGTCTGATATGCCAGTACAGGCCGCTATCCGCTGTGTCTCATTCGTCTGCCAGTTGCACGGTCAGCACCGGCACCGGCGATTCGCGGACGACCGTCTCTGCAACGCTGCCGATGAGATAGTGGTCCAGTCCGGTCCGGCCGTGGGTCCCCATCACGACGAGGTCCGCCGGAATCTCCGTGACGGCGTCGACGATTTCCGTCTTCGGGACGCCCTCTCGCTGTGTGGTCTCGACCGAAACGTCGTCGGGTAGCTCGGCGACGGTCGCATCGATGGCCGTCCCTGCGCGCTCCCGCTCCGCCTCGATCCATGCGTCGGTCGAGAGACCGCTCGACGGGCTCTCGAACCGGTTGCGGGTGTCGACGACCGAGAGGACGTGGACTGTCGCGTCGAACCGACCTGCAATCGTTCCGGCATGCCTCGCGGCCGCACCGATACCGTCGCTGCCGTCGGTCGGGAGGAGGATCGTGTCGTACATCGTCTTAGACACCACCCGTCGCCATCAGGAACAGCGCTACGGCGATGACTGCGAACAGCCCGCCGACGAACTTCTTGATGGTCCCGGTATCCAGTGCGGTCGAGACGTACGGTGCGATCTGGCCGCCGGTGACGGTCGCGGGCACAGTCCAGACGACCATGTTCCACGGCGTCGACGCGAGGTCGATCGAGTGCGCGCCCGGAACGAGGCCGCCGCCGAAGACGTGAACCAGCGACGCCAGCACGGCCGTCGTCGCGACGACGATGTGGTTCGTGCCGATGGCGACCCGGACAGGGACCTCTGTCCGGAGCATCGAGATGATGCCCAGTTCGCCGACGCCGAAGCCGGCCAGTCCCTGGAAGACGCCGCCGATGCTGTAGTTCGCGAAGCGTTCGAGATAGCCGCCGCGCGTGTAGCCGTAGTCGTTGCCGTCGCGGTCGACGCGCGTCACTGCTCCGTCGTCGGCCGTTTCGACGCCGGCCGGGCCGAGCTTGTTGTCGTCGTCGGGGAGTGTCGCGTCGCCCCCATCAGCCGATACCTCCGGGTCACTGTCGCCTGCCGCGCCCGGCTCCTCGTGGCCGAGGTCAGCCTTGAAAAGCAAGTACGACGCCGCCAGCAGAGCGATGCCGAGCAACGCGTGAAACAGCGGCTCCGGGATGACAAACGACAGTAGCGCGCCGGCGATGACAAAGGGCACGCTCCCGAGGACGAGGCTCAGCGCGAGCCGTCGGTCGACGAGCCCGTACTGGATAAACGCGAGTGCGGAACTGGAGAGGCCGAACGATTCGCTGATGAGCCCGACCTTCACCAGTGTCTCCGGTGTCAGCGTCTCTCCGGCTAGTAGCGGGAAGATGAAGATGAGAAACGGAACGAACAGGGCCGACCCGCTGATACCGACCGTGTTGACGATGGTTGCACCAGTGACGAAGGCGATACAGAGCCACCAGTACTCGAACCAGTAGCCGGTGCCCGCGTCCGCGGGCGTCGGTGCGGCGGTGTACACACCGACGACGAACAGCAGTGGTGCCAGAAACACGAAGACGTGCTGGTACTTGAGAAACCCCTTCTGGAGTCGACTGGACGGTGACGACGTGGTCATTGACGCGTGAAGCCAGCATTGTTAATTATCGCTTAAATCCCTTGTTGTCTGTACTTGTTTCAAAAATGATGGCATAAATACGCGAAGACGGCAAAAACACACGAGGTCTCCGGTGGCCTAATATCCCTAATATTTATTTCACAGCCCGTGGTAACACATATCGTTATGAGTTTTCCAGAGGGACCGATGGAGTCGGGCGGCCGGTCGAGTTACGATGAAGACGTTTCTGCCGACGCCGCGGACACAGACGGACTCTTTGGAGCCTTGCGACGGTTCTCGAAGCGGTGGTCCCGCCGCTACATCGAGATGCGTGTCGACGCGCTCGAAAGCCGCTGGGACTGATCGGTTCGACATTTCGCCGCGTTCCGGAAAAGGACTATACTGTCCCCGCCGCAGGGACGGACATGGATATCGCTAGAATCGCTGTTCACGAGTCAGTTGCGAAGGCCTGTCCGCTGGAGGCGATGGTCGCCGCGCTACAGGGGCTCGGCGTCCCTGTCGAAGTTGTCGGCGACGACGCAACCTTCGATACCAGTGACTGCGTCGTCACGTTCTCTCCGCGGGAGGCGTTTCTGGACGCCGCCTGGGTCCACGGCATCCGTGCGGGCTACGACGAGTTCGACGTGGACGCCTACGAGGCGGCCGGGACGGTACTGACGAACAGCACTGGTATCCACGGCGACACCGTCCCGGAAACCGCCGTCGGCTATCTGACGGCGTTTGCTCGCCGTCTCCACGTCTACCGGGACCGACAGGGCGACAACGACTGGACGCAGGAACCGTACGACGCGCCGTTCACGCTGACTGGCGAGCAGGTATGCGTGGCCGGTCTGGGCACCATCGGTCAGGGAATCGCTGACCGGGCCGACGCGCTGGGGATGGAGGTCGTCGGCGTTCGCCGCTCCGGTGACCCCGCCGAGAACGTCGAGCGCGTGTACACACCCGACGAACTGGACGCCGCCGTCGCCGACGCACGCTTCGTCGTGCTGTGTTGTCCGCTCACCGTAGAAACCGAAGGCATGGTCGACGCCGCTTTGCTCGCGCAGATGCGGGCCGACAGCTACCTCGTCAACGTCGCCCGTGGGCCTGTCGTCGTCGAGGACGCGCTGCTGAACGCGCTCGACGACGGGACGATTGCCGGGGCGGCCCTCGACGCCCACTGGGAGGAACCGCTGCCAGCGAACCATCCGCTCTGGGACCACGAGTCGGTCATCGTAACGCCACACGTCGCCGCGTTCACGAACCGGTATCACGAGGATATCGCGGCCCTCGTTCAGGAGAACATCGAACGGATCGACCGCGGCAAGTCACTGCGGAATCGCGTCGCGTAAGTTCGCTTCCTGCTATTCGAGTACAGCGACCGGCTGCGCCGCTCAGGTGCCTTCGACTAGCCGTTCTAGCTGCTCGGGCGGGACCGCGCCGCGGGCGGCGTGGCCGTCGTACGCGAACGTCGGGACGCCGGTGATGCCCTGGCGCTTGGCCGCCGTGAACTTCTCGCGGACCGCAGACCGGAGGCCGTCGTCCGCGAGCGCCGACCGGATCTCGTCGCCGTCGACGCCCGCGTCCTCGGCTAGGTCGACCAGCAGGTCCTCGTCGCCGATATCCTGCCCGCCCTGCCACAGCGCCTCGAAAACGGCCACGTCGAAGGTCAGCCACGTCTCGTAGTCGTAGTGCTCCTTGACGTAGTAGGAGGCGATCTGGGCGGGCAGCGAATCGATGTCGGTGGCGATATCCAGATCCATCTCGACGCCGTACTTATCCTGGAGCCGACGGACGCCCTGCTTGGCCTGTTCGTAGTAGTCCTCGTCCTTGCCGTCGTCGACGGAGTGGTCGATGGAGCCGTCGGGGTTGCGCTTCCCGCTCCGGAGGTCGAAGGGGTGCCAGTCGACCTCCAGTTTCTCCTCGCGCGTCGACTGATACTGCCTGAGCGATTCGCGTCCGAGATAACAGAACGGGCAGACGTAGTCCGAGAAGACCGTGATCCGCTCGCTCGACTGTGTCTCACTCATACGTCCGGGTATGCGTTGCTCGCGGTTAAACGCGGTCACCGTCTGTGTCGACACAGCGCACGACCGACCGGCCCGCTACGCGCCGTCCCCGATGGTCTCCACCCGGGAGACGAGGTCGTCGACGTCCGCTGCGAGCAGCATCACGCGGCCGTCGGTACCCACGCCCTCGCGGCCGACGACGGCGACCGGCGTTCCGTCGCTGGTCCCGAACGCCCGGTCGATGCCCCACTGTGCCGCGGCGTCGTCGGAAACCTCGTCCGGTTGCTCGTCGGGGTCGTACGTAGCGACTGAGCCGTCCAGCGACGCCAGCGCGTCCTCGATGGCATCGGTCAGTCGGCAGTCGACGGCGAACCGGACCGCTGGGTCGTGCTCCCGGGCGGCCAGCAGGGCACGAGCCACCGTCGTCGATGCGCCAAAGCGGACGCCGCGGTTCGGCCGGACGCCGTCCATCGTGCGGGCGATGCGGCCCTCGACGGCGGCGACCGCGTCCGGCGTCTCCGCGTAGGGCGTCGCGCCGGCGACGGTCATCCCTCGCTCGGGGACCAGCGTCGACACGTCCGCCTTGACGAGCGCCGACACAGCCCGCTCAACGGCCTCGCCCGTCGGATGGCGTGCGGCGTCGTTGCGCGTCTGGACGAGGTGGTGGACCGCACCCGGGCCTTCACCAACGTCGAGGTTGTACCGGACTGCGCTCGCAAGCAGGTCGATACTGTCTCCGACTGCCGTCGGCAGGTCGTCGCCGTGGGCCAACTGCGTCGCGATGGCCGAGGACAGCGTACAGCCCGAACCGTGGGTGGCCTCGGTGTCGATGCGGTCGTGGCGGAACGTCGTTACCCCGTCCTCGGTTACGAGAGTGTCGACCACGGCGTCGCCCGGGACGTGGCCCCCTTTCACGAGCGCGCTGTCGGCCCCCATCTCGACGAGGTCGCGGCCAGCCTGTTCCGCGGCCTCGGGGTCGTCGACGTCGCGCCCGGTCAGGACGGCGGCCTCGTCGGCGTTCGGTGTGACAAGCGTCGCTTCGGCGATGAGGGTCTCGTAGGCGTCTTCGGCTTCGGCGGCCAGCAGTCGGTCGCCCGACGCCGCCACCATCACCGGGTCGACGACGAGGTTCGGCAGGTCGGCAGCGTGTTCCACGACCAGGTCGATGACGTCGCTCGTTGCGAGCATCCCCGTCTTGACCGCGGCCACGTCGAAATCTCCCGTGACCGCCTCGATCTGGGCCTCGATCTGTTCAATCGGGAGCAGATGCTGACCCTGTACGCCCGTGGTGTTCTGTGCCGTGATGCTGGTGATCGCGCTGGTCCCGAAGCCGCCACAGGCCTCGATGGTCTTGACGTCGGCCTGGATACCGGCCCCGCCACCGGAGTCGCTGCCGGCGACGGTCAGCACGACTGGCGGCGTCACTGGGGCGTCCGCTCGTGTCATACCTGATGACTTCACTGGCGGCCACATATCGGTGCTGGTCTCTCAGTCGGACGAAACTATGCGGCCAAATCCTAGTATGCTAATATTACTCCATACTACATTTGAGAAACATTTATGTGTCACTGTGTCGGATGTGCCCTTGTACCACAATGGAACCAGCGTCGCGCGATACTACCGACTCCGACGAGCAGTACGGCAGCTTCACAACTGGCGGCGGCGACGTCGTCGTCTACGACACCGAGAACCCGACCGCGTGGCTTCAATCCAGCTATGCGGTACAAGTCGGCTGCTCGTCGGAACGAAAGTCGGCCTGACCTTTCTATCCGACCGATATCATCGCGATACCGACGATAGCCAGCCCCGCAGCGGCCAGGCGTGCTCGGAACTGCGCTTCGTCGAGAACAATCGCGCCCAGAATAACGGCGACGATGGCTTGCCCGTTGACGATGGGTGAGACGATACTCGCCGGGAGCAACTGGAAGGACAGCAACACGATGTGGTTCGCGTAGGCGACGAACATCGCCGCGACGACGAACTTCGGGAGGTCCCCCCGCCATCCCGGCGGGACCTGATACCGGAACGCGAGCGGCGTCATCAAGACGGCGATGCCGACGGCCATCACCGGGATGTAGGTCGTCGGTTCGACGGCCAGTTCCTGCATCAGCACCCGCTTGCTTACATCGACGAGCGCGAACGCCGCAGCCGACAGTAAGGCTAGCTGTGCGGGCCGGGACTTCCGGGCCCGCTTGAGCGGGGCCAGCAACGCTGTGCCCTGCCAGTTCGCGACGTAGACGGCGGCGGTCGCGACGACGACACCGCCGACCTGCAGCGCCGAGAGATGCTGGCCCAGCAGTCCGACTTCCAGCGGTAACACGAACACGGGAACGATTTTGCTGATCGGCGACACGTAGGAGACTTCGCCGACGCGGATCGCTCGAAAGAGGGTGAGCAGTCCAACCGCCGTCACCGCCGTCACGGCGAGAACCGACGAGAGGACGTTGACGCGGTTGCCCGCCGGGAGGAAGGGCTCGTTGCTGACGAAGACGATGGGGAGGTAGACGATGGGGACCAGGCTGTACGTAAGCAACAGGAACACCGGCGACGGATACTCGGTGAACCACCGCTTCATCACGAACAGGTACACCCCGAACACCAGCGCCGACAGAACGGCGTACGCGATTCCGACGTTCACGGTTGACAACGGCTAGCCGACCGCAATAACTGTTCCCTTCGGCCTCGTGTCAGGAACCGCGCTGACGGGCGATCAGGGCCGCAAGCAACACCGCGAGACCGGCCACGAGCGCGGTGAAGCCGTTGCCCTCGCCGGCTGTCGTCTGTGTGTCTGTGAGCCGCTCCGTCGGCGTCGACGTTGGTTCGGCTGTTTCGGTCGAGACGACCACCTCGACCGCCGTCGCGGTCCGTCCGTCACCCGCCGACAGCGAGACTGTTCCGGGTTCGCCGAGGGTGACCGTCCGCACGACTGTCGTCGTCGCCTGTGGCGGGAGATACAGCCGTTGCTCCGCGAACACGGTGCCGTTGCGGCGGAACTCGACCGCGATTGTCCCCGGAATCTCGTTGTCGTTGGCGACAGTGGCGGTCACGTCCACACTGTCCCCCTGCCTGACTTCTTGCGGACTCGCGGTGACGTCAGTGACGCTGGCCGCTGCCGGTTCCGTCACCACGACAGTGACGGTGTCGCCGTCGACACTGATCACGTATCGGCCGGGGTCGGCAAACGTGTGTGTCACTTCGACCTCGGTCCGCTCCCCCGGTTCGATCTGGCCCTGTTTCGCGGCGACGACGGTCTCGTTGACCGCGAGCGTCACGTTGTACGCTCCCGCATCACCGCCGGCGTTCTCGACGACCGCGTCGACCGCGAGCGTCTCGTTGGTCGCCAGCCGGATCGGTTCGCTCCCGCCGACGGGTGCGTCAGACCGGTAGAGACTGTCTGCACGGTAGGCGTCCGCGCGGTCGACCGGTGGGAGGCTGTAGCCGATACGGGCGGGGATCGCACCGAACAACCGCCGGTGCGTCGTCTCGTTCCACATCGCCACCGTTGTTGTCGTTTCGGTCTCCGTCGCGGTCGTGTTCCGAACGCTTGCCCCGCCAGTGGCCTCGACCTCGCTGAGGAACTGCGATTGCGTGACCGGGTCGCGGTAGCCGTTTAGCGACTGGAACACAGTCTGGAGTGTCTTGTTGCGGTCAGTAGCCGAGCGGATATGGACGTCTGCCCGCCCGGCTACCAGCGCGCCCTTCCTGTAGTTCGCGTCGTTCGTCCAACTCGACCGGTCCGTCAGCGCCACGTCGCTGTAGACGGGGCGTCCGCCCGCTGCGAGCTGTGCCCGGAACTCGTCGAACCCGATCCGGTCCTGTTCCAGCGTCAGGACGGCGGCGTAGTACGTCGCCCAGCCCTCGACCGTCCACCGCGTCTCCCGCGTCGTCTCGTAGGCCTGCCGGCTGTGGACGTACTCGTGGAGCCAGACGTTGTTGGCGGTATCCAGCGATTGCCGGGACTGGACCCACATATCTGCGTCACCGATCTGATACCCCTCGACGCCCCACTCGACGGCCTCGGACGGCGCGGCGACGACGAACACCTGCTCGTCACGGTCACCGACCCGGAGGGCGTTCGACGCGTTCGCCATCGAGTCGAGGACCGAAATCGGCGAGGCCGTCATCGTCGCCCGCTCCGGTATAGCCAGCGTGAACGTCTGGTTGTGCGCCGTCTCCTCGAAGGTCGCTACCTCGCCGAGGTACACGATCTCCTCGCCCGCCGCACCCGGGCCTGCCGTCCGGAGTGTCCGGTTGTACCTGACGGGGTCCTGGCCAGTGTAGCGCCAGCGCGTCGGCGTCCGTGACCGCGTGAGCAGCGCCCAGTCGCCCGTATCGACGCTGAGATAGCGGCCCTCGGCCCCCTCCGGACCGCTCTTCTCGATGGTCCGGTTCGGGTTGATGCGGTAGCTGACCGTCGCCGTATCCGTCGTTTCTTCCCACTCGTAGACGGACTCGTTGACGCGCTCGAACCCGTCGGTGTCAGTCACCGTCGCTTCCGCTGGGACGTGTGTTTCGAGGTCGACGACCCGGTCCGGAACCTCGTAGGTCAGGGTCACCGCGACTTCGCCCGGCTCCTCCGGTATGCGCGCGTAGGTCTGTGTCTGCTGAATCACGTCGCCGTCGTCGGTCTGTGTCGCACCCGACGTGGCTGTCCCTGTCTCAATGCTGGCCGCCATCGCGACGGCCCCTCCGGCAGTGTTCCCACCCTGTCGCCGCGGCCGTCGACGGTGTGTATCGGCACTTCCGACCCGGGCTAGCGAACCGCTCGCCTCGGCAGTGGCCGCTGTCTCGACTGTCCCACCACTATCTTGCTCTGACGTCCTATCAGCCTGATACGTACTGTTCTCGCTGTCTCCGCCGACTGCTGTGTCGACGCTGGCCCCGGTCACCGCCCCGTGGTCAGCGCTCGCCGCCACCGGGAGCGACGCGAATCCCCCACCGAGGAGAAGGACCACGAGTCCGACGGCCACCACCCGTCGGGGTACAACGAACATTGCAAACAGTTACCTCCCCGTGGTTGAAATAGTTGACCGCCGATTATGGGTGCTGGTATCATGCAACAAAATCTGTCTCGACCGGTCGCTACCAGAAGCGCCCACGACGGTAAAAAAAACAGCCAGACCTGAACCACTCGTGGCCGGCCGCAGCGACCACTCGCGAGCAGACCAGACTGAAAAGCTGGCGAGCAGGTCACAGCAGTGGCTTGCCACGGCGCTCTCACGAGAACCGTTGGCAGTCAGGAGTTCAGGCGACGTTGAAACCTTTGTCGCGGAGGAAATCCTCGACGCGGCCCGTGTGATTGCCCTGGAGCTCTATCTGCCCGTCCTCGACAGTGCCACCGCAGGCGAACTTCGATTTGAGGTCTGAGGACAGCGAGTCCATGTCGACGTCTTTCGGGTCGAATCCCTCGATAATCGTTACCTCCTTCCCGTAACGGCGCTCGTCGATGCGGATGTTAATCTCCTGGGACTCCTTAGCGACGTCCTCACAGACGCAGAGCTCCTCAGGCAGCCCGCACGTCGAGCAGACTTCCGACATTACAATCGCGCCTACGAACACGACCTATTAAACACTGTCGGGGACTACCGGGCGGAGACGATTCTATCAGCGATTTCGACGGCCTCGTCGGCAACCGCTTCGTCGACCTCGCCGCCGTACCGGAGTC
Organism: Haloarcula hispanica ATCC 33960; assembly: GCF_000223905.1. Lineage (NCBI taxonomy): Archaea > Methanobacteriati > Methanobacteriota > Halobacteria > Halobacteriales > Haloarculaceae > Haloarcula > Haloarcula hispanica. Next base: position 2,770,872 of record NC_015948.1, on the reverse strand, counting down.
GTTCCCGTAGCGCCGCCAGCCGACGGACCCGGTCGTCGGCCTCTATCGCGTCGAGATACGCCCGGACTGTCTCACCGCTCTCGCGGTCCCGGTGTTCCGTCGCAAGGACGTACATGGCCCGCTGGAACGCTCGCTCGATGTCGGTCTCGGGGTCCACGCGGCGCTGGTAGCGCAGCCACACTGCCCGGTAGGCTCGCCCGCTGAGGCCGGACCGACGCGCGCCCGCCGCGATGCCGAGCAGTGCAACGACGCCGAGCGTCATCTCCTCGCGTGACGGGAGGTCCGGCAGGCTCGGCCCCGCATCGTCGCCCGTGCCCGGCTCCCTTGCAGTGCCGGTTGGCGTGTCGGTTTCTGTGGCCGTTGGTGTCTCAGTCGGCTCGGCCTCGGTTTCGTCGGTCTCGGTCAGCGGGGCGGGTGTCGACGTGTCGGATGGCGTGTACTGTTCGACCGGGTTGTCGTCGCCGACAGTGGGTGACGATTCGTCCGAACTCGCCTCCTCGATACGCTGCTGCCTGACCGCCTCGCGCGGCCCGGACGGCGTCGGGTCGAACTGCACCCAGCCCTGGTCGGGGAAGTACACCTCGACCCAGGCGTGGGAGTTGAGCCCGCGCACAACCCACTGGTTCTCGTCGATTCGCTGGCCGGACGTGTAGCCGACGGTCATGCGCGCTGGAATGCCTTGTGTCCGGAGCATCGTCACCATCGTCGTCGCGAAGTAGACACAGTACCCCTCGTCCATCTCGAAGAGGAAGGCGTCGGCGACGTTGAAGTCGGGTCGGTCGACCTCCAGCGAGTAGCCCTTGCTCTCCTGGAGCCACCGCTCGACGACCAGTGCCGTCTCGTAGGGGTTTTCGGCGTTCGCGGTGAGGATGGACGTCCGTTCGGCGACCCGATCCGGCGTGCTGTCGGGGAGTTGAGTGTACAGCTCCGCGGTCGCGTCGTCGTAGTCAGTGCCGGCCCCGCGCAGCCCGTCGGGCGTCGCCACGAGCAGTTCGCTCCTGACCTCGTAGCTGTCGCCCGTCGACAGCGTACCGTTAGGCTGGAACCCGCCCTCGCTGGAGACCAGTACCGACGGCTCCCCCGAGTAACGGACGGGCTTCCAGGCGGCCGGGACGGTCCCGATGGTCGACTCCGCCCGGAACTCCTGTCGAAGTGTCCGGGTCTCTCCCTCAGGAGAGTCGAGGCGCTGGTCGTCGTACGGGATGGGGTTCCCCGTCCGCACCCACCCGTTGCCGGTGTAGCGGTCGTAGGAGGCGACCCGCCAGTAGCGCGGTTCCTCGCTTTCGACCGTGTACCGTATCTCCGGCGTCAACGAGATGCTCCCGAGCACCGAGAGGGACTCCCCGGCGTCGAAGAGGCTCCCTTCGACGGTCTGGCCGTCCGACCCATCATCGTACGACAGCAAACTATCCCGGGTGATCGGGACCTGCGAGAGCGCCGCCGGGACGACGATTATCGCCGCCAGTTGTTCGAGGACGGCTCGCCGCCCGGCGTCGATGCCCTCGCTGTCGTCGTCCGTCTGTCCCGTCTCGCTGCTGCCGGACATCGCATCGGGTCGCTTCGTCAGGTCCGCCGGCTCGTCCGCCGACAGCGTATCGAGCGTCCCGAAGCCGATGGTCGCCGCGATGCCGACCACGCCCAGCAGCGTCGTCACCACGCCGGCGTCGGTCGTCAGGGCGAAGAACGCCAGCGCCGTGCCGGCCGCCACCGTCGCCGTCACGTACCAGCGCCGCAAGGCGAAGTACCAGGTCAGAAACACCGGTGCCGGCGCGAACGACAGCACCCACAGCCTGACCTTGGCAATCTGGAGCAGTGACCGTCCGGTCAGCAGAGCGGCGGTGTCGCCCAGAAGTTCTGTCACTGCCGGGTTCGTCGAGAGGTTCAGGATGTACGCACCGAGACCGCCGGCGAACAGCACTGCGCCGACAGCGACCGCGAGGGGCGGTCTGAGCACGCGAGCCAGCAGCGTCGCACCGACGAGCGAGAGCGCGGTGAGCGCCAGAAACAGAGTCGGGTCGCCGACTACGTCGCTGAGATAGTACATCGTCCGCAGCGGCGCACCGATGGCCAGCGCCGCCGCAAGCAGCGCCAACGTTCGTGACCCGCTCCACGGGACTCGGCGGCGGATTCGTTCCACGACGACGGCGCTCATCCGTTCACCTCGCCTGCGATGGGGTTGTCCCGACTGGCGGTCACAGCAGCGAAGGACTGGCGGCGGCCGTCGACCGACACCGTGACCCCGTCGCCGTTGGCTGTGACAATCACGTCGGCGTCGTCTGTCCGGCCGGTCTGGCCCGCGTCAGCCCGGGCCAGCAGTTCGAGCAGTCGCGTTCGGTGGGTGTCGCCGTACCCCTGTTCGACCGCGCCGTTCGGGACGGCGAGTTCGACGGCGAGACCACTCTCCAGCGCGGCCATCGTGATCGTCGCCGCCGCGGCGGCCATCTCGTCGGCGTGGCCCCGCTGGGCTTCCGCGGCAACGAGCAGGGTCCGGTCGCTCCGGTTGTCAGTGAACTCCTTGACTAACAGGTCCTCGCGCTTGGCGCTTGACTTCCAGTGGACGTTCCGCAAGGAGTCGCCGCTGACGTACTCTCGCAGTCGGTCAAACGACTGCCGGTCCTCGTTCTCCGGTGTGAACGTCCGCGCGAACGCGTCCGTGCCGCCCAGTCGGTAGACGGGCGGATACACCAGTACGTCGGCCTTGCTCTCGATGGTGTAGCGCTCTCTGATGAGTCCCAGTGCGTCCGTCACCGTCGCTTCGACGGGGCCGACCTGTTGCTCGCCCCGGGCCGTGTAGGTGACTCGGTAGGTCACCGTCGCGGGCAGGGATTTAGTGACTGTCGTCTCCCCCTCTAACCCCTCGGAGAGCCGGTCGGTGACTGTCGCGATGCCGCTGCCGTCGACGCGGAACTCGACCAGCTTCGTCTCGCCGGGAAAGCCACGGCGGAGGCGGCTCCGCTCGACAGTCGGCGCGCCGCTCCAGCGAACCTGCACGGCGGCGGCGAACACGCCGACGAACAGCGGGCCGGCGACGGCAGTGAGCCCGGGCTGGCCGAATCTGGCACTGACGAGGAGGGCGGCAACGGCGACGGCGAGGACGGCGAAACCGCGGCGCGTCGGTCTCATTCGACGTAGACGGTATCGAGTGCCTCCGCGACGAGTTCCCGGGCGTTCTGCTCGCTACTTTCAGTGCGGATCCGGTGCGGGAGGACAACCGGCGCTTCCGTCTGGATGTCGTCGGGGATGACGTAGCTGCGGCCGTCGAGGACGGCCCGGGCCTGTGCCGCCCGCAGCAGCGAGATGCTCCCTCGCGGGCTGACGCCCAGTTGTGCGTTCTCCCGCGTGTACCGCGCCAGCCGGGTCGCGTACGAGCGAATGGGCTCTTCGACGGTCACGTCGGCCACCGTCTCCCGAGCGGCGGACAGCGCTTCGAGGGTGGCGACCGACGTGAGTTCCTCGATGGGGTGCTGCCCCACGACGTCACCCAGCATCTCCGTCTCTGCCGCTTCGTTCGGATAGCCCAGATGGAGTTTCGTCATGAACCGGTCGAGTTCAGCCATCGGGAGGTCGTAGGCCCGGTTCTGCTCGACCGTGTTCTGCGTGGCGATGACGGTAAACGGCTGTGGCACGGGATGTGTGGTCCCGTCGACGGACACCTGCTGTTCCTCCATCGCCTCAAGCAGCGCCGACTGTGTCTTCGGCGGGGCGCGGTTGATTTCGTCGCCGAGAACGACGTTGGCGAAGATCGGGCCGGGCCGGAACTCGAACTCCTGTGTCTTCTGGTTGTAGATGTTGACACCGGTCACGTCGGTCGGCAGGAGGTCCGGTGTGAACTGGACGCGCTTGAACTCACCGTCGAAGGAGGCCGCGACGGAGCGGGCCAGCATCGTCTTGCCGACGCCGGGGACGTCCTCAAGTAGAATGTGTCCGCGGCCGAGCACCGCCGTCACGATGTGCTCGATAGCGTCGTGTTGTCCGACGATGACCTGCTCGACGTTCTCGATCACCTGATTGGCGACGCGTGTCGCGTCACGGAGGGGACTGTCCGACTGTTGACTGCGTGAGGTGTCAGTGTCTGTCATAGTCGCGGTCTCGTGGGACGACGGCTTGGCACGGGGACTGGTGGGATAGTCTGCCCTGTCGACCAGTAAGTGTCTTGTGTGGGTGCCACATCCTCCGGGCCGTTCAGTTGTAGCCGCGTCTACGGCGTGATGGCATGTAACTCTGTGGATGCGTGAGGTCCACACACATCCGCTCTGTGGCCGGTAGCGGGGCTCACCAGCACTTGCAGGCCCCACAGACGAGGAGCCCGTCCTGTGTCCACCGGCGCTCGACGACCTCGCCACACTCGTCACATGCCGCTCCCTCGGGCGACCACGCGTACGTCGTCACGGCCGGGTCGACCGCCTCGGACGAGGCTGCGGAGTCGGTGGTTTCGCCTTCTGTCTCTGCAGTATCGTCTCTCGCCGACATGCCGTCCGCTCCTTCGTCCTCGCTCTCGCTGCTATCGTCGAGAAAGTCCTCCAGCGAGGCGTCTTCGGCCATACACCCTGGTTTTGGTTGCGGTCACAAAATACCCTGTCGGTCGTTCCGACGCCGTGCTCTGATGCCTACCTCGTTATTCGGTGGCGACGCCGACGGTCAGCAACGTCCCCAGTTCGCGGTAGCGCTCGACCATCGCCTCGCGGGTCTCGAACTCGTCCGTGGGGAACGCATCCGCCGGCGGAATCTCCACCTCGCGGTCGGGGATCGTGTCCTGCGACGCAACGGCCAGGCCGGCCTCACGGAAGGCCTCGCGGTACTCCGGGCCGCTCCAGCGGGTCATCTCGATGTCGATGAACTCCTGCCACTCGTGGGAGTGGACGTTCTCCTCGTAGTAGTTCACCGCGATGTGGGCGGTCCCGCCCGGTCGCAGCACTCGCGCGATTTCTTCGAGGGTGTGTGGCGGATCACTGGCGTAGTAGAACGCCTCCATCGAGAACACATGGTCGATGCTGTCGGTCGCAAACGGCAGCGCGTCGAAGTCGCCACGCAGGAACCCGATACCGTTGTCGTCCGTGTACTCGCGGGCGTTCCGGAGCATCTCCGGTGACCCGTCGAGCCCGTAGCAGGGGCCGGCGTCGTTGGTGTCACGGAGCGCACGGAGCGCGTAGCCCGAGCCAGTACCGAGGTCGAGTACCGTGTCGCCCGGTTCGACCGGCATCCGGGCGAGGACGTGCTTGGCGGTGTGCCAGTGCCGGTCTTCCATCCCTCTGTCTTTGCCTTCGGCCGCCCACGCGTCGAATTCCTCGCGAACGCTCATACGTCCCTCCAGCAGTTCTGGCCTCAAAATGCCCGCTATTTTAGCCTGCCAGAAAGACGTGTCCACCGATAGCCGTACCCGTCTGGTGATGGACATCTCAGCCCACCTCTGTACACAAAATATCAGATGGGGAATAAGTCAATCGGCGTACTGCGACACAGCATGCGCTCGTACAAGGCTAAATCGGTAACGTCGATACAGCTTCCGCCCCGTGAGCGACGTGAGACCGCGCTCAGCGAAGCCGGACACAACGTCTTCAACCTCGCTGCGGATGATGTCTTTATCGACCTGTTGACTGATTCGGGGACTGGCGCGATGAGCGACGACCAGTGGGCGGACGTGGTCCGCGGGGACGAGGCCTACGCCGGTTCGCGCTCGTTCGAACGCTTCCGTGAGGCGGTCGCTGACGTGATGGGATTCGACCGCGTGGTCCCGACACATCAGGGCCGCGGCGCGGAGAACGTCCTGTTCGGGGCGCTACTGGACGAGGGTGACGTCGTGCTCAACAACACGCATTTCGACACCACCCGCGCACACGTAACGAACCAGGGCGCTATCGCGGTTGACTGCCCGGCAGAGACAGACCTGACTACTGATAGCGTCGGGACGTTTGCCGGAAACTTCGACACAGATCGGGGGTGGGACGCTGTCGAGGAGTACGGGCAGGACGCCGTCTCGGCTGTCGTCCTGACGATCACGAACAACTCCGCCGCCGGCCAGCCGGTGTCGATGGCGAACATCCGCGAGACGGCCGCCTTCGCCACGGAAATCGACGTACCGTTCGTCATTGACGCCTGCCGGTTCGCCGAAAACGCACAGTTCATCAAGCAACGGGACCCCGAATACGCCGATACGCCACTCAGTGAGATCGCTCGCGAGCAGTTGCGTCCCGCGGACGCAATCACGATGAGTGGGAAAAAGGACGCACTCGCAAATATCGGCGGGTTCACCGCAGTCCGCGACGCTGCCCTGTTTGAACGGTGCAAACAGCGCGCGATCCTGTATGAAGGATTCCCGACCTACGGTGGCCTCGCAGGTCGTGATCTTGAAGCGATGGCCACCGGTCTGCGGGAAGCGGTCCAACCGCCGTACGTCGCCGAGCGGATCGAACAAGTCGCGACCCTCGGCGACCTCCTGCGTGAGCGCGATATCCCGATCGTCACGCCGACCGGCGGCCACGCCGTCTACATCGATGCGGCCGCCCTGCTCCCGGACATCCCCGCCGACCAATTCCCCGGGCAGCGGCTCGTCTGCGAACTCTACCGCGAAGGCGGCGTCCGGACAGTCGAACTCGGTTCGTTTGCGTTCCCCGGGACCGACCGCCCAGAACTCGTTCGGCTCGCCCTTCCTCGCCGGACGTACTGGCGCGAACACTTGGAACACATCGCGGAGACCGCTGCTCGCGTTCGCGACTGTCGCGACGAGTACACTGGCCTGAAAATCGTCTGGGAGCCACCGATGGAAGAACTCAGACACTTCTCAGCGGAACTCGAGCCCGTTGCGTAGGGTCGTTCGCCCGTGGCCCCGGACGACAGCGACCCACGAGCAACCACGTTGTGGCCGGGAACGCAAACACAAAGTAGGGCCACGCTAACGTTCAGGTAATGCAAGGACTGCTGTCGGAACTGCTCCAGAGCATCATCGACATGCCCGGCTGGTTCATCGACGTGGCACTGAACGACCCGCTGGCGGCACTCATGCTCGCCGTCGGTGCCGTCATCACGACCGTCTCGGTCGTCTTCTTCGGGTACCTGTCGCTGGGGGCCGTGCTGTCGCTGTTCAGTGGCTCCGGCGGTCGAGGACCGCCCCAAGCAAATCGATAGCCGTCTCGACGTCCGGCCCGAGCGGCGACGCGAACACGATACTGTCGGCATATTCTTCTAATTCTGCCGTGCGCTCGGCCACCGTCTCCGGCGTTCCGGCGATACAGAACGCGTCCAGCATCGCCTCCGTCACACCCTCGAACGCGGCCGGGAACTCGCCGGCCGAAATCGCCGCCCCGATGTCGGCGGCGGCGTCGTGGTCGATGCCGTGGCGGTCGAGCACCGGCGGCGGCGACCCCGCGGCGACGAACGCGACCGGTGGCCGGGCGGCTTCCCGCGCCTCGGCCTCGTCCTCGGCGACCGAGACGCTGGCGTAGGCCGCGAGGTCGAACTCGCCGTACTCCTCGGGCCGTTCGTCGGCCATCTCTTCTACTTGCTCGCGTGCCCACGCGAGGTCTTTCGGGTGCGCGCCGTTGTACAGCGCGCCGTCGGCGTGTTTCGCCGCCATCCGGGTCATGTGTGGCCCCTGTGCACCGACGTACACCGGAATATCGCCGACCTCGTAGTTCAGCCCGGCGTCGACGGCCTCGAACGTCCCGTCGTGGTCGACCCGCTCGCCGTCCCAGAGCTTCCGGGCCGTCGTGAACGTCTCAAGCACGCGACGCAGGGCGTCGTTGTGGTCGAAGCCGAGGTTGCTGAGCGTCGATTTGTCTCCCGGCCCGATACCGAAGACGGCCCGGCCATCGCTCAGTTCCTCCAGCGTCGCCACCCGCGAGGCCAGCGTCACTGGATGCGTCTCGTAGGGGTTGGCGATGCCGGGACCGAGCAGTATCTCTTCGGTCCGTTCGGCCATCGCGGTCAGCGACATGAACTGGTCGCGGTTGTTGTAGTGATGGCTGACGTACACGGCGTCGAGCGCGTTCGATTCGGCCTGTTCGGCAAACGAGGCGAGCTGTGCGACCGGATGTTCCGGGGTGAGTTCAATCGCGTACATGAGACCAGTCTCTGAGTGCTTGTCTGACTACGTCCTTCTCCGGGTCGCGGAACAGTTGCTCGCTGCCCGCGTGGTCGCCGAAGTCGAAATCGCGGACGACTGCGACGGGCGTTCCGCCGTCGCCTTCGCCGGTGACGAGGTTGGCCGCGGCGGCGAGTTCGTCGACAACGGCCTGGACGGTGGCTTCGAGTTCGCGGCCGTCGCGGTCGTGTTCGCCCCGCCAGTCCCGAGAGGCAGGGAGCCCGGCCCAGCCCAGTGCGACGCCGCGCTGGCCGAGTCGGAACGGCCGCCCCGACGTGTCGGTGACGATAACGCTGGGTTCGACGCCCGCTTGTTCGCGGATGCCAGCACGGATGGCTTCGGCCTCGGCCGTCGGATTCTCGGGGAGCAAGAGGAGGTCCGCGCCGGGCACGTTCGAGCGGTCGATGCCCGCGTTGACGGTGATATGCCCGAACTCCGTCACGCCGAGGATGAAGGGGGCTTCGACCAGCACCTCAGTACACTCATCGAGAATCGCCTGTGCCATTCGCGGGTCTTTCTCCTCACCGGCGATGTCCTCGATGGTCGCCGCGATGCGCTCGGCACGCGCGCTCGGCTCGTACGACGATAGCGACCGGCCGCGTCCGTTGGCCTTGGAAACGATAGTGCTGGCGACACAGATCACGTCGTCGTCCCGGAGGTCGGCCTGCTCGACGAGCAGCCCCGCCACGTCGTCCCCGGGGCGGACCTCGGGCAACCCTTCGACCGCGAAGACTTCCATACCGTTCCTGCGGTCCCTGCGGGAAAAAGACCCGCGTTCGCTGCAAAGCCGGCCAACAGTGGCAACAGCTGCCGGTACGCGGGAGCGAACCGCGACAGCCGAGGCCTTACAGCTCGTATTGGTGCACGTCGAGCGTGCCGTCCTCGACCGTCGCCGTCAGCATCGTCGGTCGGCTGGCCGGCGATGCGCCCGTGACGCTGCCAGGGTTCAGGAGCCGCACACCCTCGTAGACAGTGTCCGTCAGTTCGTGGGTGTGGCCGGCGACGCCGACGGCACTGCTGTCGGCCTCGTCGCGGACCGCAGCGGCGACACGGTCCGCCCAGCCCCGCGGCGACCCGGTGCCGTGTGTCACGACGAACGTGACGCCGCCGAGTTCGACTGTCGCCCGCTCCGGCAATCCGATCTGTGGGTCGATGTTGCCCGAGACGGCGGTCAGCCCCGTCGCCATGTGGCGGATGTCAGCGAGCGCCCCCTTGCTGTCGAAGTCACCGGCGTGGATGACGTGGTCCGCGACTTCGATGCGCTCCCGGAACGACGGCGGGATTTCGTGTTCCCGGGAGGGAATGTGCGAATCGCTGATGAGAGCGACATCCATACAAATCCATCGCGTCGGCGTTCAAAAAGGGTTTCTGCCACGGAAACGGGTGCCGACCGATCGCTGTGGCGGCGCTACTCTGTGGACGAAAACACGTCCCGCAGTCCGTCCAACTGCTCGACCAGTCGATCAATGCCGCCATTGATTGTTGCGACCCGCTCGTCGATGTTGTCCACCGGAATCGCTCCCTGCGGCGTCGGCTCGATGAGTTCGTCGTCTTCCAGCATCCGCAGCGAGTACCGCACCTTGTGTTTCGGGACCCCTGTCTCCTCGGCGAGCCGAACGATACCGATCGGCCCGTTCTCGATGACGGCTTCGAGGATCGACAGGTCCCGCCCCTCCTTCTCGACCTGATCTTCCAGTCGGTCCATTCCCATAGCAAATCGTATCTGTGCTTTTACGGCCACGACACATAAACGCCTCAGTTGCGGCACTGCGACGCGGGTTGTCCTTCTGTACCGCTCTCTGCCTATGTGAACCATCAGTCGCTACTCGTCCGAGACCGGCGTCCGGCGAAGCTCGTCGAGCTGGTCCCGGAGCTTGCTCAGCTCCGTCTCCAGTTCTTCACGGCGGTCGATGAGCGCGCTCAGCTCCTCCGTGTTGACCGAGTAGTCGTTATCCATCGCCACGTCCAGCGCGTCGGTCGTCGCGCTCGTGAGGTCAGACGCCACCCGCAACACCTCGCTTGGCGTTCCGCGGGACTCGTACAGCTCCTGTTCGCCCGACAGCGGGCTGTATGTCACCATCGGCGACTCGACCCCGCGGTGGTAGCTCACGGCGTAGCTCGTGTCCGTCACCGGATTGAGGCGGTCGTCCGCCCGCTCCGTTCGGACGATGTTGAACGGCTCGGCCAGCGCGGGAAACGTGTCGGCGAGGTCCCGAAGCCGGTCCGCGGCGGTCACGTCCAGTTGTGCCTCCACGTCGCCAAAGAACTGCCGGGAGTTGGTGAGGCTAAACGCTACGGTGTAAAACACTGACTCGTCGCTGTCGGCCAGATTGCGAACGCGGTCGCGGACCTCCTCGTGACGGCCCTCGATAGTGAGCTTCTCCAGTTCCTCAAGCAGCGCCCGGACGCCCTCCTCGCGTTCGAGGAACGCCTCGACGATCGCGCCGGGCATTTCCTCGCCATCCACGTCCTCCATGGCCCCTCTTTTGCGGGGCCTCGTAAACAGTTTGTCGCTGGCAGCCGCTAATCCGCACGGCTTACTGGCAGCCGCTAATCCGCACGGCTTATACTGTCGGCTGTACGTCTGTGAAGAATTTCGCCACCCTGAGGTGGCGAATATCTTGAAATAGTTACAGCCGACAGTATTACAACCAACACAAAACATATGCCATCCCGCGTGAAGTGATAGCACGTCCGACCCCGGTGGACGGACACTATGACAGGCCAAGGGGGCACTTCCCCGGACGTCTGCTATTGTGCCGGGCGTGTAATATCAGTATATGCCGTTTTATCGACCAGTAAGCGGTGTTTACTGCTTGCTGGACAGCCACTGAAACGGGGGCCCGGAACGGAGTGAGCGATCACGACGCGATGAAACGCGTCGCTCACCGAGTCAAATTCAGAGAAACGCCCGGAGCGGGATTTGAACCCGCGTCACGACCGTGACAGGGTCGTATGATGGGCCACTACACCATCCGGGCAGCCTACGAGCACACACTGCACGGTGCTCGTCAGTTGGGTCGCAATAGGAACGCCCGGAGCGGGATTTGAACCCGCGTCACGACCGTGACAGGGTCGTATGATGGGCCACTACACCATCCGGGCCTTCGTTGCATTTCTTCGTACCTTGGTGTCGGTATTAAGACTTTCCAAAGAAATCCGCCCCGTGATGAGTGCACATGACGGGACCCAAAGTTCTATGTCCGGTCTGCTTCATGTGATTGGTAGGAGCAACCACGCCCGCAGTCCGCGAGGGTGGACGGGTCCGATAGCCACGGCAGAGCGACTTGGTAAGTGTTATATGCACCCCGACAGTACGGCCCTGTAGTATCTCGTGACAGCCACCTTCTCCAGCAGCAGGCCAAACGCACACGCACACACATGGTAGATGTAAGTCAACACGACCTCGTCCCAGACCACAGTGTCGTCGACGAGGACGACCTCGAAGCAGTACTCACGGAGTATGAAATCAAGAAGACGGACCTTCCGAAGATCAAGCGCACCGACAAGGCGCTGCCCGATGATGCCGAAGTCGGTGACGTGGTTCGGATCGTCCGCGACTCTCGAACGACGGACGAAGCCGTCGTGTATCGACTGGTGGTAGAATAATGGACACACAAGATCGCCGCGCTATATCGCGTGAATATTTCGCCAAGGAACGGCTCGCCGAACACCACTTCCGCTCGTTTAACGCCTTCCTCGACCGGGGGATGCAGCAGGTCGTCGACGAGAAAGAGACCATCGAGACCGACATCGGTGACAAGGAAGGGCAGGAACCGGTGTGGGTCGAACTGGGCGACGTCCGCGTCGTCACTCCACGGGTTCGCGAGGCCGACGGCAGCGAGGAACTGCTGTACCCGCAGGAAGCCCGCCTCCGCAACATCACCTACTCCGCGCCGGTGTTCATGGAGATGGCCATCGTCCGCGGCGGTGAGGAGGAGCCGGAGGAAGTCGTCGACCGGACGGAGACCAAGATCGGGCGAATGCCCATCATGGTCGGGTCGAACAAGTGTAACATCGCGGGCTTCACCGACGAGGAACTCATCGACATCGGCGAGGACCCTGCAGACCCCGGTGGCTACTTCTGTGTCAACGGCTCCGAGCGGGTGCTGATGACCAGTGAGGACCTCGCCCCGAACAAGATTCTGGCCGAGTACGACACCAAGTACGGCGACGAGGTGCAGGTCGCCAAGACGTTCTCCCAGCGCCGTGGCTACCGCGCGCTGGTGCTGTGTGAACGGACCCGGGACGGGCTGCTGGAAGTCTCGTTCCCGTCCGTTTCGGGCAGTATCGACTTCGTCACGCTGGTCCGCGCGCTGGGGCTGGAGTCGGACGAGGAGATCGTCCACCGCGTCAGTGAGGACCCGGAAATCGTGAAGTTCATGCTGGAGAACCTGGAGGAGGCCGAGGTCCAGACGACCGAGGAAGCCATCGAGACGCTGGGCAAGCGTGTCGCCTCCGGGCAGGGCAAGAACTACCAGCTCAAGCGGGCCAACTACGTCATCGACCGCTATCTCCTCCCGCACCTGCACGAGGAAGGCGTCGAGGAAGAGGAAGTCCGTATCAACAAGGCCTTCTACCTCTGCCGGATGGCCGAGGCGTGTTTCGAACTGGCACTGGGCCGTCGCGAATCCGACGACAAGGACCACTACGCCAACAAGCGGCTGAAGGTCAGCGGCGACCTGATGACCGACCTGTTCCGGACGGCGCTGAACAAGCTCGCCCGGGACGTGAAGTACCAGCTCGAACGGGCCAACATGCGGAACCGACAGCTCTCCGTTTCGACAGTCGTTCGCTCGGACGTGCTAACCGAGCGGCTGGAGCACCCGATCGCGACGGGGAACTGGGTCGGCGGCCGCTCCGGCGTGAGCCAGCTGGTCGACCGGACCGACTTCATGGGGGTGCTGTCACACCTCCGGCGACTGCGCTCGCCGCTCAGTCGCTCTCAGCCCCACTTCGAGGCACGGGACCTGCACGCGACCCAGTGGGGTCGCATCTGTCCCTCCGAGACGCCGGAAGGACCGAACTGTGGGCTGGTGAAGAACTTCGCCCAGGCGATGGAGCTGTCACAGGACGTGTCGGACCCGCAGGGTCTCAAACAGGAACTCGCAGAGATGGGGGTCCAGGGCATCCCCGGTATCGAGTCGATCGAACAGCAGCCCGCGGACGATTAATATGAGTCAGGGACGCGAAGCCAAAGTATACGTAAACGGTAGTCTGGTTGGGACACATCCCGACCCGGAACAGCTCGCAGAACAGGTACGACAGGCGCGACGACGGGGGGACGTCTCCCAGATGGTCAACGTCTCGGTCAAGAACCGGACCGGGGAAGTCATCATCAACGCCGACGCTGGCCGTGCCCGACGCCCGCTGCTGGTCGTCGAAGACGGCGAACCGCTGATGACCGACGAGGAGGTCGAGCAGGTCAAAGAGGGCGAGCTCGAATTCGAGGAACTCGTCGAGCGTGGCCTCGTCGAGTTCATCGACGCCGAGGAGGAGGAGGACATCCTCGTCGGCGTCGACGAGGACGAACTCACGGAGAAGCACACGCACCTGGAAGTCGACCCGCAGCTGATGTTCGGTATCGGTGCCGGGATGATTCCGTACCCCGAACACAACGCCTCGCCCCGGATTACGATGGGGTCGGGGATGATTAAACAGTCGCTGGGCCTGCCGTCGGCGAACTACCGCATTCGCCCGGACACGCGCCAGCACCTGCTGCACTACCCGCAGCTATCGATGGTCAAGACCCAGACCACCGAACAGATCGGCTACGACGACCGCCCGGCGGCACAGAACTTCGTCGTCGCCGTCATGAGTTATGAAGGCTTCAACATCGAGGACGCACTCGTGATGAACCAGGGGTCGGTCGACCGCGCGCTCGCCCGTTCACACTTCTTCCGTACCTACGAGGGCGAGGAACGGCGCTACCCCGGCGGTCAGGAGGACCGCTTCGAGATTCCTGACGACGAGGTTCGTGGCGCACGCGGCGAGGAAGCGTACACGCACCTCGACGACGATGGCCTCGTCAACCCCGAAACGAAGGTCGGCGAGAACGCCGTCCTGCTCGGCAAGACCAGCCCGCCCCGGTTCCTCGAAGAGCCGGACGACATGGGCGGTCTCTCGCCCCAGAAGCGCCGGGAGACGAGCGTGACGATGCGTTCGGGCGAATCCGGTGTCGTGGACACGGTCACGCTGATGGAAGGCGAGGACGGCTCGAAACTTTCGAAGGTCTCTGTGCGTGACGAGCGCATCCCCGAACTCGGGGACAAGTTCGCGTCACGGCACGGCCAGAAGGGTGTCGTCGGCCACATCGCCCCGCAGGAGGACATGCCCTTCACCGAGGAGGGTGTCGTCCCGGACCTCATCATCAATCCGCACGCACTGCCGTCGCGGATGACCGTCGGCCACATCCTCGAGATGATCGGCGGCAAAGTCGGCGCGCTCGAAGGCCGCCGCGTCGACGGCACCGCCTTCACCGGCGAGGACGAGGAGGAACTGCGCGGCTCGCTCGAAGACCACGGCTTCGACTCCAGCGGCAAGGAGACGATGTACTCCGGCGTTACCGGCGAGAAGATCGATGCGGAGATCTTCGTCGGCGACATTTTCTACCAGAAGCTGTACCACATGGTCTCGAACAAGCTGCACGCCCGCTCGCGCGGGCCGGTGCAGGTGCTCACCCGCCAGCCCACCGAGGGACGCGCCCGCGAAGGTGGCCTGCGCGTGGGTGAGATGGAGCGGGACGTGCTCATCGGGCACGGCGCGGCGATGGCGCTCAAGGAGCGTCTGCTCGACGAGTCCGACCGCGAGTGGATCAACGTCTGCGGGCAGTGCGGGATGACCGCCGTCGAGAACGTCGAGCAACGGCGCATCTACTGTCCGAACTGCGAGGAGGAGACGGACATCCACGAGGTCGAGATGTCCTACGCGTTCAAGCTCCTGCTCGACGAGATGAAGGCGCTCGGAATCGCCCCGCGGATCGAACTGGAGGACGCAGTATGAGCTCACAACAGACACCCCAGGAAATCGGTCAGCTCAGCTTCGGGCTGATGGACCCAGAGGAGTACCGCGAGATGTCGGCCACGAAAGTGATCACGGCCGACACGTACGACGACGACGGCTTCCCCATCGACATGGGGCTGATGGACCCGCGGCTTGGGGTCATCGACCCCGGACTGGAGTGCAAGACCTGCGGGAAACACAGCGGCTCCTGTAACGGCCACTTCGGCCACATCGAACTCGCTGCGCCCGTCATCCACGTCGGGTTCGCGAAGCTCATCCGCCGACTCCTGCGCGGGACCTGCCGGGAGTGCTCCCGGCTCTGTCTCGACGAGCACGAGCGCGACGAGTTCGCTGACCGACTGACACGGACCCAGGACCTCGGTCGCGACCTCAACGACGTGACCAAGGCCGCCATCCGGCAGGCCCGCAAGAAGGACCGCTGTCCGTTCTGTGGCGAGAAGCAGTACGACATCAAACACGAGAAGCCGACCACCTACTACGAGGTGCAGGACGTGCTGGCCTCGGACTACCCCGAGCGGATCGCCGCCGCGATGGAGGAGTCCGAGGACCCGATCTCGCCGATCGACCTCTCCGAAGAAACCGGCATCGACAGCAGCCGTGTGCAGGAGATTCTCAGCGGCGAGTTCCGACCCCGGCAGGAGGACCGCCGCGCTCTGGAAAAGGCGTTGTCGGTTGACCTGACCGAGGAGGACATGAACAAGCTGATGCCCAGCGACATCCGGGACTGGTTCGAGGACATCCCGGACGAGGACATCGAAGTGCTGGGGATGAAACCGGCCCGCTCCCGGCCGGAGTGGATGATTCTGACGGTGCTGCCGGTGCCGCCGGTGACGGCTCGGCCCTCGATTACGCTGGACAACGGCCAGCGCTCCGAGGACGACCTCACCCACAAGCTTGTGGACATCATCCGCATCAACCAGCGGTTCATGGAGAACCGCGAGGCGGGTGCGCCACAGCTGATTATCGAGGACCTCTGGGAACTGCTGCAGTACCACGTCACCACCTTCATGGACAACGAGATTTCGGGCACGCCGCCGGCGCGACACCGCTCCGGCCGGCCGCTGAAGACCCTCTCCCAGCGCCTGAAAGGCAAGGAGGGTCGCTTCCGCGGCTCGCTGTCCGGGAAGCGCGTGAACTTCTCCGCCCGGACCGTCATCTCGCCGGACCCGACGCTCTCGCTGAACGAGGTCGGCGTGCCGGACCGGGTCGCCAAGGAGATGACCCAGACGATGAACGTCACCGAGCGAAACCTGGAGAAAGCGCGGCGCTACGTCTCCAACGGGCCTGAAGCCCACCCCGGCGCGAACTACGTCAAGCGGCCGGACGGCCGCCGGCTGAAGGTGACCGAGAAAAACTGCGAGGAACTCGCGGAGAAGGTCGAAGCGGAGTGGGAAGTGTCCCGCCACCTGGTCGACGGCGACATCATCATCTTCAACCGCCAGCCGTCGCTGCACCGGATGTCTATCATGGCCCACGAGGTCGTCGTGATGCCGTACAAGACGTTCCGGCTGAACACGACGGTCTGTCCGCCGTACAACGCTGACTTCGACGGGGACGAGATGAACATGCACGCCCTGCAAAACGAGGAGGCCCGGGCCGAAGCCCGCGTCCTCATGCGCGTGCAGGAACAGATGCTCTCCCCGCGCTTCGGCGAGAACATCATCGGCGCGATTCAGGACCACATCAGCGGGACCTACCTGCTGACCCACACCAATCCGAAGTTCAACGAGACGCAGGCGCTTGACCTGCTCCGGGCGACGCGTATCGACGAACTGCCCGAAGCCGACGGCGTCGATGAGGACGGCGAGGAGTACTGGACCGGCCGCTCCCTGTTCTCCGAACTGCTGCCGGACGACCTGAACCTGGAGTTCACGTCCTCCGCCGGCGACACGGTCGTCGTCGAGGACGGCCAGATGACTGGCGGCACCATCGACGAGGACGCCGTCGGCGCATTCGGCGGCGAAATCGTCGACACCATCGCCAAGGACTACTCGCGGACCCGCGCCCGGATTCTGGTCAACGAGGTCTCGGCGCTGGCGATGCGGTCGATCATGCACTTCGGGTTCTCCATCAGCATCGACGACGAGTCCATCCCGCGGGAGGCCGAAGAGCAAATCAACGACGCCATCGACAGCGCCTACGACCGCGTCGAGGAACTCATCGAGACCTACGACCGCGGCGAACTCGAATCGCTGCCCGGTCGGACCGTCGACGAGACGCTGGAGATGAAGATCATGCAGACGCTGGGCAAGGCGCGTGACTCCGCCGGTGACATCGCCGAGGACCACTTCGGCGAGGACAACCCGGCCGTCATCATGGCCGAGTCCGGCGCGCGTGGGTCGATGCTGAACCTGACCCAGATGGCCGGCTGTGTCGGCCAGCAGGCAGTCCGTGGCGAGCGGATCAACCGCGGCTACGAGAACCGCACGCTTAGCCACTTTGAGGAGAACGACCTCTCGGCGGACGCCCACGGCTTCGTGGAGGCGTCCTACCGCTCCGGGCTCGGCCCGAAGGAGTTCTTCTTCCACGCGATGGGTGGCCGCGAGGGACTGGTCGATACGGCTGTCCGGACATCGAAGTCCGGGTACCTGCAGCGCCGGCTCATCAACGCCCTGTCAGAACTCGAAACGCAGTACGACGGGACCGTCCGGGACACAAGCGACACCATCGTTCAGTTCGAGTTCGGCGAGGACGGCACGTCGCCGGTCGACGTGTCCTCGAACCAGGAGGGTGACATCGTCGACGTCGAGCAGATCGCCGACAGCGTCCTCGACGAGGAGTTCGAGAGCGAGAAACAGAAAGAGAGCTTCCTCGGCACGCGGACCGAGCGGACCAACCTCTCGGAGCATGCGGACGACTGGTGGATGGCCGAGGGTGACGACTAACAATGACAGCACACGACGTATCAGCAGACATCGAAGCCGTCGTCGAGGACACTGAGCTGCCGCGACGGCTGAAAGACGAAGTGTACAGCACCATCGATGAACGGGGCGTCGGCGTCGACGACGCCGACCGCATCGCCAAGGCCGTCGAGTCCCGCTACCTCGACACGCGTGTCGACCCGCTGGACCCGGTCGGGACCGTCTCGGCCCAGTCCATCGGCGAACCGGGAACGCAGATGACGATGAACACGTTCCACTACGCGGGGGTCGCCGAGATCGACGTGACCCAGGGCCTGCCACGGCTCATCGAGCTGGTGGACGCCCGGAAGACGCCGGACACGCCGATGATGACGGTTCACCTCGACGAGGAGTACGCGGATGACCGCGAGCGCGCACACGAGGTCGTCTGGAAGATCGAGGCGACGCGCATCCTCGCGCTGGGTGACATCTCGACGAACGTCGCGGACATGCTCGTCGAGATCGACCTCAACGAGGACACGCTGCTGGAGCGGTGGCCGACGGTCAACGACACGGACGCCATCGCCGAGGAGATCGCCGAGACCATCGAATCGAATCTCGGCGTCTCGACCCGGCAGGCCGGCACGGTCATCGAGTTCGGCCCGGAGGAACCCAGCTACCGCGACCTCCTACAACTGGTCGAGGAGTTGCGGGAGATCGTCTTCAAGGGGATCGAGGAGATCACCCGCGTCGTCATCCGCAAGGAGGAGACTGACAACGGCGAGGAGTTCGTCCTCTACACCGAGGGGTCGGACTTCGGCGAAGTGCTCGACATCGAGGGCGTCGACGCCTCCCGGACGACGTGTAACAACATCCACGAGATCTACCGGGAACTCGGCGTCGAAGCGGCCCGCGAGACGCTCATCAACGAGACGATGAACACGCTCGAAGAGCAGGGGCTCGACGACGTGAACGTCCGGCACCTGATGCTCGTGGCCGACATCATGACCAACGAGGGGACCATCGAGTCCATCGGCCGCCACGGCATCTCGGGGTCGAAAGACTCCGTGCTTGCCCGTGCAGCGTTCGAGGTGACGGTCAATCACTTGCTCGACGCCGCCATCCACGGCGAGGTCGACGAACTCGACGGCGTCACGGAGAACGTCATCGTCGGGAAGCCGATCAAGCTCGGCACCGGCGACGTCAACCTCCGGATGGGCACGACCCAGGACTGATGCGGGTCGAACTCTCGGACGAAGCGCGTCGACTGGTCGCCCTCTTCGAGGACGAGGCAGCCGTCACCGTCCGGGATTGCGTCGTCGACGAGGACCACGACCAGGTGGTGTATCTGGTCAAGCGCGGGGAGATGGCCGACGCTATCGGCCCGGGCGGTCAGACGGTCGAGCGCGTCGAGGAGCGCCTCGGCCGCGAGGTCAAACTCGTCGAAGCCGCCGAGACGGCCGAGGACTTCGTGGCCAACGCGCTCGCGCCGGCCGCGGTGTACAACGTCACCGTCTCGGAGAACGACGACACCGTCGCGTACGTCGAAGTGGCACAGGAAGACCGCGGGGCTGCTATCGGCCGCGAAGGCCGAAACATCGACGCCGCCCGGCAACTGGCGAAGCGACACTTCGAAATCGACGGCATCGAACTGACCTGAGCGAGGCGATTCGAGCGGGTCCACGGACCCGCCTGCTCGGGCAGTCGATGTGGAGACGGACAGAAACCGCTTTTTTGATTGGTCGTGAACCGACTGCTATGCCTGCACTCCGGCGTCCAGACGGCGGCGACCTGCTGGCTCCGCTGACTATCGTCGGCATTTACCTGTATCACGCACACGTTCTGGGGAACCCCCCGTCCGGACTCGAAGGCGCGTTTATGCTCGCGCTGTTCGTGTTGGTGGGGGCCACGAGTCTCGTCGAGGGACTGCTCGCGTCACCGGCGTACCCGCTCGTCGGTGGCGGACTAATCGCGGTCTTTTATCTCGTCCGGTTCAGCCAGCGACAGGATATCGGCTCCGCCTTCGGCGTTTGTGCCGGAGTTCTTTTCGGTAGCTATGGCCTCTACCAATTGGTCACGTCGAGCGCCGAACCGAAACTGTAAGTGGCAGATGAAACAGGAGGCGACACTCAGTCGTCGCCAGTGGCCGGGTCGTCCGCGCCGTGTTCGTACACGTCGGTATCGCTGTGCGTGGTGCCGCTGTCGACATCGAACGTCTGCAGGAGTTCGCTGAGGTCGCCGGCCTGATCCGAGAGGGACTCGATGCCGCCGGTGACTTCGTTGATCGTCGCGGTCTGTTCCTCCGCGGCGGCGGCGACGTTCTCGGCGCGGGAAGCGGTTTCCTCGCTGATTGTCCCGACCTCGTCGGTCATCGCCACTGCTTCCTCCGTCGTCGCGGCCTGCTCGTCGGTGGCGTCGCTGATGGACTGGATACCGTCGTTGACCTCTTCGACGCGGTCGACGATCTGTTCGAGGGATTTGATCGCGTCGTCGACAGTGTCGATACCGTCCGTGACGGAGTCGCCCATCTGCCTGATGTCGGTCACGGCGTCACCGGTGGTGTCCTGCACTTCCTCGATAACCGTCGAGACCTCCTCGGTGGCTTCGGTCGTTTCCTGTGCGAGGCCTTTGATCTCGTCGGCGACGACGGCGAACCCTTCGCCAGCTTCGCCGGCTCGTGCGGCCTCGATGGAGGCGTTCAGGGCGAGCATGTTGGTCTGCTCGGCGATGTCGTCGATGAGGTCGACGATGTCGCCGATCTGCTCCATCTCCTCGTCGAGTGACTCGACGCGGTCGATTGTTTCGTCGGCTCGCGTCTCGATGTCGTTCATCACCTCGATGGCCTCCGATGCGCGCTCGCTGCCGGTTTCACCGATTTCGGCGGCTTCGTTCGACGTGGTCGCGACTTCGTCGGCCTGTGCCGCGACCTCTTCGACCGTCGCGGAGAGGCCGGACATCTCGTCGACCGTCTCCTCGATGTTCTCGTACTGCGTCTCCGCGCCGTCGGCGATCTCCTGTACGGATTCGCTGACCTCCTCGCTGGCGTCACGGACCTCCGTGGCGCTCGCGGTGATCTGGTCGGCGGAGCCGTCAACGTCGTCGGCAAACTCCCGGATACGCATGACCGTCTGGCCAAGTTGGGCGAGCATATCGTTGAACGCGGCGGCGATGTCGGCCATCGCGTCGTTGTCCGTGTCGGTGTCGAGTCGCTGGGTGAGGTCGCCGTCGGCCGCTTTCCGCATCACGGCCGAGAACTCCTCGGCCTGCCGTTCGAGCGTTCCGGCCAACTCCTCAGCCTCCTCTTTGGACTCTTCGGCCTCTTGCTGGGCCTGTTCGAGATCGCTGATGAACGATTCGAGGTTGCCGTGCATGCTCGATAGCGACGCTCCGAGCTGGCCGGGGATGTCCTCGTCGAGCACCGGGTCGTCGAACGCCTGTCTGGAGAGCGCGTCGGCCTGTGCGGCGACGGTGTCGAGATAGGTCTTCATCTCGTAGAAGGCGTTCTGGACGTCGCCGATCTCGTCGAGGCGGTCAGACTGTTCGATGTCGGTGTCGAAGTTCCCCACCGCGAGGGCTTCCGCCTGTGTCGAGAGCTGTCTGAGCGACTGCATGATGCCGCGACCGACGAGGACGCCGATGAGGGCGAACCCGGCCAGTGAAACGCCGATGATGGCGACGAAGCTCCCCTGAATACTGTCACGTAACGCGAAGGCGGTCGATTTCGGGGCCTGCTTGACGACGATCCACGGCGTGTCATCGACGGACTCCGCGGCGATCAGGTACGGCCCGCTCCGGGCCACGTCGCTCTCTCCCGCTGTGAGTGCGGTCAGGTTGGCGGAGACGTTGTACTGTGTCCCGATAGTCGAGGCGTCCTCGGCGAACTGGACCGTGCCGTCCTGTCGGATAATCCGCGTTTCACCGCCGTCGATGGAGTTGCGGAACTGGGCCGTCCGCGCGGTCACGTTGTGGACCACGACGACCAGCTTGTCGCTCCGGGCGACCGGGCTCGCGAAGGCGATGTACTTGCCCCCGTTATAAGTGTACACTGTCGACATATCGACCGAGTTCGACCCGGTGACCGAGAGGCCTCCACCTTCCCACTCGAAGTCGTCAGTCCGGAGCGACGTGTCGCGTCGGTCGCTCAGCGACGACTCCTCGATTTCCAGGGTCTCCTCGTTGACGTAGTGGATGGCATACACGGACTCCGGCTGGTAGAACGCTTGCCGCTGTAACGCACCACGGATCATCGTTGGACTCCCCTCCTGAACGTCGGACAGCGTTGAGAGAGTTCGTGCGGCGTTTCGCTGGCTACGGACCCAGTCCGCTGTTGTCGTGGCCGTCTGGATGGTGCCCGTCTGCAGTTCGTTCTCGCGCTGTTCAGTCAGTTCGTTTGCGACCGTCCGCTCCGCAGTGACGCTGACACCCGCAACGAGCAGGGCAATACAGAGAATGATGAGCGTCAACTTCCGGAGGTACGTTCGCCGGACGATGTCTGGGAGACGTTGTTCGAGTTTCATAGATACTACCCGCAGGTCTGTCTGAATAACTCAAGCGCCGGTACTAGAAACCATCTGCCCAGTTATCACACCTGATTCCATGTGGCCGGGCTATCTCCCGGCCTGGCGGACTGGGACCGGTGTCTGTGACTCCTGATACGTACACTGTCGGCTGTGACGAATTCCGCAGACCGATGCTAGTGTGGTCTCCCGAAATAGTGTCAGAAAACTCTGTGAAAGCTGAAATCATCGAATATGGGTTCCCGAAGGACCGCCGGGAACTGTTTTGCGCGTCATACGCCGACCGAAACACCTTGTTACCCGTTTCTTTCCCGCTGTCGTGGCCTCTCTTCGCGTTATCTAACCCAGTTCTGCACCTGATTTCCCCGTCTATGGCACAGAACGCCACACACGGAAGCGCTACCGGCTGAGTCCGAAAGAGGAGTCTTAAGTACCTCCGAAAGGTACCAGTGCCTACTATGGCGAACGGCAAGTACGCCGCGCGCAAGCTCAAGAAGGACCGCCAGAAACACCGGTGGTCCGACACTGACTACGCGCGTCGCGAACGCGGCCTGGGCAAGAAGTCCGACCCGCTCGAGGGTGCGCCCCAGGGACGAGGTATCGTACTGGAGAAAGTCGGCATCGAGGCCAAGCAGCCCAACTCCGCTATCCGGAAGTGTGTCCGCGTCCAGCTCATCAAGAACGGTAAGCAGGTCACCGCGTTCTGTCCCGGTGACGGCGCTATCTCTTTCATCGACGAGCACGACGAGGTCACGATTGCGGGTATCGGCGGGGCGAAGGGCCGCGCGATGGGCGACCTCTCCGGTGTCAACTACAAGGTCGAGAAGGTCAACGGCGTCTCTCTCATCGAACTTGTTCGCGGGAACGCGGAGAAACCGGTCCGATAACCATGAGTGCCGAAGACACACCCGAGGCTGACGCTGACGAGGCTGCGGAAAGCGAGCCGGAGACGGCCCGTGCGAAGCTGTTCGGCGAGTGGGAGATCGCGGACATCGAGTACTCCGACCCCTCGACCGAGCGCTACATCACTGTCACGCCGATCGCCCACACGATGGGGCGACACGCGGACAAGCAGTTCAAGAAAAGCGAGATCAGCATCGTCGAGCGGCTCATCAACCGCCTGATGCAGACCGACGAGAACACGGGCAAGAAGCAGCTCGCGACCTCCATCGTCACTGAGGCGTTCGAAATCGTTCACGAGCGCACCGACGAGAACCCGATTCAGGTGCTCGTCAGTGCTGTCGAGAACAGCGCCCCGCGAGAGGAGACCGTCCGCCTGAAATACGGTGGTATCTCGGTCCCGAAGGCCGTCGACGTCGCGCCACAGCGCCGCGTCGACCAGGCCCTGAAGTTCATCGCAGAGGGCGTGTACGGTGGCTCGTTCAAGACCACCACCAGCGCCGCCGAGGCGCTCGCACAGCAGCTCATCGGCGCTGCTAACGACGACGTCCAGGCCTACGCGGTCAACCAGAAAGAAGAGAAAGAACGCGTCGCGGCCGCCGCTCGCTAACACGGCTGTCTCCGACATCTTTATTCTTCTTTGTTCTGCAGTGAAATCTATGCGAAAACCGTGCCGGGACGGCGGGTCTCGCCGCCAGTATCTCGCCGCACTCGCCGCCGCCGGAGCGACCGCGCTGGCCGGCTGTCGCGGTGAGTCCGGGTCACAGGACGGTAGCTCGGACCCGACACCGACAACCACAACGACGGCAGACCCGGCTCGGGCGCTGGACCGCTACGACGTATCCCTCAGCCACGAGCGCAGCCAGTCACCCGACACCGACTGGGCGGCTCCGACCGCGTCGCCAACAGACACACCGCTCGCCACCGAACCACTCATCGAGGATCTGGAGATCCCGTGGGACCTCTCGTTTGCCGCGGACGGAACGCTGTTTCTCACCGAGCGGGTCGGCCGCGTCCTCTCGTTTGTGGACGGCAGCGTCCGAACAGTCACCGAACCGGCGGCAGTCATCGACGCGGAATCGAGCGACGATGGCTGGTGGGTCACCGGCGGTGAGGGCGGCACGCTCGGCGTCGCCGCGCACCCGACTTACCCCGAGCCGCCGGTAGTGTACGTCTACTACACGACGACAACCGACGACGAGCGGGTCAACCGGGTCGTCGCCATGGATGTCTCGGCCGAGGACCCGGCCGCCACGGAGTCCGTCCTCGTCGACGACATTCCCGGAAGCAAGATACACAACGGCGGTCGGCTCACGTTCGGCCCCGAGGACTACCTCTGGATTACGACCGGGGACGCCGGGTCCGGCGAACTGGCCGCCGACACCGATTCGCTCGGCGGGAAGGTCCTTCGCGTGACGCCCGCGGGCGACCCCGCTCCGGGGAACCCGGACCTCGGTGGTGACCCGCGGGTGTTCACCTACGGCCACCGGAACCCACAGGGGCTGGCCTGGCTCCCCGACGGGACCGTCGTCGCCTCGGAACATGGCCCGACCGGCCGGGACGAACTCAACCGCCTCGAAGCTGGCGGCAACTACGGCTGGCCAGACACCCGCAAGCACGAGGAGTACGCCGACGCCGGCCCCGAGGTCCGCCGCCCGCTCGCAAACACGGGCAACGCCGGCGGTTGGGCTCCCTCCGGGTCGCTGTTCTACACCGGCGACGCCGTGCCGTCGCTGCGGAACCGACTGCTCACTGGCGGCCTGAAGGGCCAGAAACTCCTCACAACGACGCTGACGCCGGCCGGTGGGGACCTGCCACCGGGTGACGACGCCGAGGTGTACGACGCTGACTGGACCGACGACGCCTACACCGCGACGACCCACTCCCTGCTGGCCGACGAAGTCGGCCGGATTCGCCACGTCGAGCAGGGACCGGACGGCGGCCTCTACCTCGTCACGTCGAACCGCGACGGACGGGCCGGCGACGGCTTCCCGCGGGAGCGCGACGACGTGCTCGCCCGCATCACGCCGGCCGAGTGACCAGCGCGGGCGGGCACCCGGCACCGCTCTCCGCTCTGTTCCGTGAACCACTGGCTATATTTCGGTTGACGAGAGAGGGAGACCCATGGCAACAGAGCAATCCGTCGACCTCGTCGACGACGAGACTGTGGGCTTGTTCACGAAGGCGGTGCTGCTCGCGGCGCTGACCGCGGCGCTCGCACAGATATCTATCCCGCTTCCGGGACCGCTGGTGCCGTTCTCGCTGCAGCCGTTCGGGATGTTCTTCGCCGGCCTGCTACTGGGGCCGCTGTGGGGCGGCGTCGCGCTCCTGTTGTACCTGCTGGTCGGTATCGCCGGTGCGCCGGTGTTCTCGAACGGGAATGCGGGTATCGGATACGTCATCGCCGGCCAGGGGTCGGGCGGTTTCCTCGTCGGGTTCCTCGTCGGCGCGGTCGTCGCTGGCGCTATCGCACACCGGAGCGTAGCGCCCAAACCGGTCGCTGCTCTCTCTGCCCCAGTGCAGGTCGTCGCGCTCACCGCGGCGGTCGTCGTCGTGTACGCTATCGGCATCCCGTGGATGTGGTTCGTTACTGGCCTCCCACTCACTCGCGCCGCGGCCGTGATGGCTCCGTACATACCACTTGACCTCCTGAAGCTCGGTATCGCAGTCGCCGTTGTGCAGGGCGGATATCTCAACGGTCGATGATAGCGGTCAGCGACCTGCGCTATCGGTACGGCGACGTCGACGTCCTCGACGGGCTCACGCTGTCAATACCCGACGGTCAGTACTGCCTGCTCGTCGGACCGAACGGGAGCGGCAAGACGACGCTCGTCCGGCATTTCAACGCCCTGCTGACGCCCGACGCCGGAACGATCACCGTCGACGGGACCGACGTGACGGACGACCCGGTCGTCGCCCGGACACGCATCGGGATGGTGTTCCAGCACCCCCGCGACCAGTTCGTCGCCGCGACCGTGGCGGCTGACGTGGCCTTCGGCCCGGAGAACCTCGGCCTCGACAGGGACGAGATCGACCGCCGGGTCGGAACGGCGCTCGACGCCGTCGACCTCGGCGATGCAGCGGATAGCCGTATCGACGCTCTCTCGGGCGGCGAGCAGGCCCGCGTCGCCATCGCCGGGGCGCTCGCCATGGAACCGGACTACCTCGTGCTCGACGAACCGCTCGTCGGCCTCGACTGGCCGGCCAGGGAGTCGGTGCTCGACCACCTCGACGCGCTGGCCGCCGATGGAACGGGCATCATCGTCGTCACGCACGACCTCCGGGACCTCCACGAGCGGGCCGACCGCCTCGTCGCGCTGCAGGATGGGCAGGTCGTGCTCGATGCGTCGCCATCCGAAGCGCTCGATACCCTCACGGACCTCGGTATCCGCGACCCACGATGTTGAGCTACCGGCCCGGCTCGACGTTCGCGCATCGGCTGGACCCGCGGTCGAAGCTCCTGGTCCAGTTCGGGCTCGCCATCGCCGCGGTCGCACACCCCACGCTCCCGTGGCTCGTCGGGACGACCGCGTTCGCACTGGGGACGCTCGCGGCGGCACGGCTCTCGCCGCTGGCCGTCCTGCGCTCCTACCGGGTCGTCCTCGCCGTGCTGGCGCTGGCACCGGTCGTCGCCGGTGTGGCGCTCGGCCCGCCGTGGTTTCGGGTCGACCCGGCGCTCCGTTCGGCCCTGCACGTCGGGCGCATCCTCCCGGTGTTGCTCGTCAGCGCCGCCTACCTCACCTCGACGCCAGTCCGAGATACCCGGGCGGCGGTCCAGCGCCTGATCCCCGGCAAGCCCGGCCAGATCCTCGGTATCGGGATGGCGCTCGTTGTCCGACTGTTCCCGCTGGTACTCGCGGACGTTCGGGAGGTGCGCGATGCGATCCACGCTCGCGGCGGTGAGGCCCGCCCGCTACGGGACCGCGTTCGGCTGCTCGCCGTTCGGTCGCTGGAACGGACCCTCGACCGCTCGGACCGGCTCTCGGCCGCTCTGCGGGCCCGCTGTTTCGCGTGGAACCCGACGCTGCCGCCGCTTGCCTTCGAGCGTCGTGACTACCCGGTGCTCGCCGTCGGCATCGCGCTGTCGGTGTCGCCGCTCGTTCCGGTTTAGCCGGTCGCCTGTGTGCGCCCGAGTACAACGGTGGATGGTGGTTTCGCTATTCTGTCACTCCACGACATCGACACCGGTAATCTCGAACCGTGCGCCGCCCTCGTTCCCCTCGTCGATAGTTACCGTCCAGCCGTGGGCGTCGGCAATCTCCGCGACGATCCAGAGCCCGAACCCCGTCCCGGCGTCTGACGTCGAGTAGCCGGTCTCGAACACGCGTGACCGCTCCGATTCGTCGATGCCATCGCCGTCGTCTTCGACGTAGAAGCCGTCGTCAAGTTCTCCAACGGTGACCGTCACGTCGTCGCCGCCGTGTTCCACGCTGTCGTCGGCCCCCGGCCGACTGCTTGTGGAGCCATGCTCCACACTGTTGCTGAACAGGTTCTCGAGCAGTTGTTCCAATCGGCTCCTGTCGGCACGAACGACGGCGTCTGTCTCGACAGTGAGTTCGGCGTCGTTGGTTTCGACGTTGTGCCAGCACTGTTCGGCCGTGTCCGTGAGCGCCACTACGCCGGCGTCAACCGCTGACTGCTCGTCGCGAGCGGCCGCGAGCAGGTCGTCGATGAGCGTCCGCATCCGCGCGAGCGCGTCGCTGGCGCTGTCGAGGTGTTCGCTGTCGTACTCCTGTTGGGCCAGTTCGATGCGTCCCTCGGCGACGGATAGTGGGTTCCTGAGGTCGTGGCTGACGATGCTCGTGAACTCTTCGAGACGTTCGTTCGTGTCCTCCAGTTCCTGCTCGCGGCGCTTGCGCTCGGTGATGTCACGGTCGATACCGATTGCCCGGACTGGCGTCCCGTCGCTGTCGGATTCGACGCGGCCCTTTGCCTCCATCCAGCGGACCTCGCCGTCACGGACGATTCGGAACTCGGCTTCGTACGTGCCGGTCTCGGTCGCTGATTCGATTCGGGCCGCGACTTCCGACTGGTCCTCGGGATGGACCAGCGGTAAAAACTCGTCCAGCGACTCGATGTCGGTGCCGTACAGCGTCTCGGACCCGGGGTAGTACGACAGGCCGCCGGACTCGAACTCGCGGTCCCAGACGACCGTATTAGTGGTCTCTAGCGCGATTTCCATCCGCTCGCGTGCCTCCTCCAGTTCGCGCTCCCGGAGCTTCCGGTCCGTGATATCCTGGACAGAGCCCCGGAGTTTGACAACATCGCCGTTCTCGGTGACTGGTTCACACAGTGCGCGGACCCATCGGTCGTGGTCGTCGTCGCCGATACGCACCTCCATGTCGTATCCTTCTGCCGTCTCTATCGCTCGGTGGAACTCCGTCATGACCGTCTCTCTGTCGTCGGGGTGGTACAGATCGACGATAGACTCGACGCTCAGTTCGTCGTCCGGTGTCAGCCCGTGTATCCGGTAGAACTCGCTTGTCACCGTCATCTCCGGCGGCTCGCTCGTCACGTCTATCTCCCAGCCACCGACGCTCGCGATCCGCTGGGCCTGGTCGAGGAGTTCCTTCGTTCGCGTAAGCTCCTGCTCGCGTGCCTTCCGTTCGGTGATGTCCCGGCCGATGCCGGCCAGCATCGGGTTCCCGTCGGGGTCTTCGACGCGGGTCGCCGTGAACTCGTGGGGGATCTGGTCCCCCGATTTCGTGATAAACGGCACTTCCACCCGGGTCGTGTCGCCCTCGAACACCGATTCGATAGCGGCCGCGACGAGGTCCTGATGCTCCTCCGGGAAGAAATCGGCTCCGTGAGTCCCGGCAACTTCCGCGTCCGAGTAGCCGGTCACGTTCAGCAGGCTCTCGTTCCAGCGCCGGAAGCGGCCGTCGCTGTCGAGGACGTAGAACACGTCGTCGATGGCGTCCAGCATGTCGTCGGTGTACTCCTTGTACCGTTCGAGGCGTTGTTCGCGCTGCTGGCGTTCGAGTTCGTAGCTCACCCACTGCGTCGCGAGATGGACGAACGTCTTCTCGTCCTCGGTGAAGGGGGTCTTGCGGGCCTCCCGGTCGACGAAACAGAGGCTCCCTGAATGCGCGTCACGGACACGGACCTCGGCGCTGATGTACGTCTCGTATTCCCAGCGGTCGTATGCCGGGTCCGAGGCCCACCCCTCATCGGACGCTTCGGCGATTGCCATGACGCTCCCTGTGTCGATCATCTTCCGGCAGTACGCCTCCGACAGCGGTGTGACGGTTCCTGGCTTGAGCCGTTCGTCGCTCCCGCTCGCATAGCGGACGGTGAACTCGTCGCGGTCAGTATCGTTCGCGGACAGGAACGCGCCAGCGGTCCCAAGGCGCTCCCGACCAAGGTCCAAAACCGCCTGTATCTTCTCTTCAAACGAGGCGTCGGGGTCGGCGCTGATCTCGTAGAGCTTCCGGAGCGTCTGGTTGTGCTCTGTGAGCTGGTTCTTGGTGGCTTCGAGTTCGCGCTCGCGGTTCCGCCGCTCGGTGATGTCACGGGCGAACCCGGCCACGCGAACGACCTCGCCGTCGTCGTTCGTGATTGGCTCGCCCTGTATCCAGACCCAGCGCTGATACTCCTCCGTTGCGTTGACACGGCATTCGACGTCGGCCGACTCGCCGTGCATGAGACGCCGCATCGCGTCTTTCATCAGCTCGCGGTCCTCGGGATGGATACCGTTCAGGAAATCGTAGGGGTTGTCACGGAGCTTGGCCACTGACCGCCCCCAGATATCCTCGTAGGCGGAGTTGATCACGAGGACTTCGCTCAGGTCGGCTGTGAACTCCCAGAGGATATCGTTGGTTGCCTCAGTGAGCTCCCGGACACGGCGCTCTGACTCGGCGGCCTGTCGCTTCGCGCGGTACTCGGAGACCGCGTTTTCGATGCGGTTGGCCAGTAGCTCGTACACCTCGACTCCGAACGACTTCTGTAGATAGTCGGTGACGCCCATCGAGATAGCTTCGCTGGCCACCTCTTCGCTGCCCTTGCCGGTGAACAGAATGAACGGTAGGTCCGGGTTCGTCTCCCGAATCGCATCGAGCAGATCGATGCCGTTCATCTTCGGCATATCGTAGTCGGAGACGACGGCGTCGAATCCGTTTTCGGCGAGCTGGTCGAGCCCGTCTCGTGCGCTGGTCGCGGTTTCGACGGAGATCCGGTCGTCCGCAGCCTCCAGGGAATCCGCTGCGACAGCCACGAAATCAGGGTCGTCGTCGATGTGTAACACCTGAATCCGTTCGCCGACGACATCGGTTTCCCCGTCGAGATGCCGGCCGCGAAGCGCCTCGGTCATAGTCAACTAGTTCACAAGTCCACGCAAAAACAGTTCTGCCAGTTAATTTGTGTTCGCGCGCAAGCGAAGCCGGCAGTCGGTGGCGACGAGGCTATCGCCTGCGTGTGACAACACCCGGCCGTCAGTGAGCCGGTCTTCCCGGGACATTCGGTTTCAGTCTGCCGCTCGGCCGCCGCCGCCGGCGTACGCGCGAGTCACGTCGACGAGCGCCTTCCGGAACTCGGACTCGTTCGGCTCGGGCGACAGCGAGCCGAAGTGGCGCTTGAACTCCGTGAGGTCGACCGATTCGGCGTCCTGGGCCGCGGCGTGGGCGAGGTCGTACAGCCGGTGGTCCGGTTCGACCAGGTCGTGGCGCTCACACAGCGCAAGAGCGAACGCCGCATTGACGGCCGTGATATCCGGGTCTGCAGCCGGCGTCAGTCGTGCGGCCGGTTCGCTGGGGTGGCGCACTCGGGTCGGTGACGTCGAGCGGTCCCAGGTCGGCGGGTCGCCGGGGCGGTCCGCGACGGCGGCCGCGAGGCTGGCTTCCAGAAACGGAACCAGTTTGTCGCCGGGCACCACCGGCATCCAGATGTCGTCGGCGTAGACGTCTTTCATGTGGTTGGCGATCTGGTAACAGTGCGTGAGCTTTCGCTGCTCGACCGAACGCCCCGCCAGCGCGAGGTAGATGGCCTCCCGCGTCGACTGGGTGTGTGACGGATGCTCCCGTTCGTGATGGTGCATGTGCGCGTATTCGTGTAACGCCAGTTCGCGGGCCATCGCGCTCGTCGCGGCCTGGCGGGAGATTGTCAGCCGGTGGGCGTCGTCGCTGTGGCTGACGCGGGTGCGCTCGTCGGGGTCCTCCCGGATCCGGACAGTCACTGGTCGGTTCAGGTCGTGTTCCGTCGAGAAGAGGTCCCGCGCCCCGAGAAACGGTTCGGCCGGCCCACCCTGCACGTGCACGTCCATGTGTCACCTTCTCATGGGTCGCAGAGCTATTAATCCACGGGTGGGGGCAGCGTTCGCACAGAGCGGGTGCTCAGGACTCAATCGCCGCGAAACCGCGCTCCAGGTCGGCCCGGAGGTCCTCGACGGCTTCGATACCCACCGAAAGGCGGATAAGCGTGTCAGAGATGCCGAGTTCGTCCCGCGCAGCCGGTGAGAGGGGTTCGTGTGTCATCGCCGCCGGGAGCTCCGCCAGGCTCTCGACGCCGCCGAGGCTGACTGCCAGCGTCACCGTCTCTAACGCTTCGAGGAAGCGCTTGGCGTCGGCCATGTCTCCGGCCAGTTCGAACGAGAGCACGCCGCCAAAGCCCTGCATCTGCTCGCGAGCCAGGTCGTGCTGTGGGTGACTCTCTAACCCTGGGTAGTGGACCGTTTCGACGCGCTCGTGGTCGTCGAGGTACTGCGCGAGGGCCATAGCGTTGTTCTCGTGGCGAGTCATCCGGACACCCAGCGTCTTGATGCCCCGCGAGATGAGATAGCTGTCGAACGGGGCGAGCATGTTCCCGAGCGCGATCTGCTGGCGGAACTCCACCCGCTCGGCCACCTCGGGGTCGTTAGTAATCAGTGCGCCGCCGACGGCATCGCTGTGGCCGTTGAGGTACTTCGTCGTGCTGTGGACCACGAGGTCCGCGCCGAGGGACAGCGGCTGCTGGAAGTACGGACTCGCGAAGGTGTTGTCGACCCCGAGC
This sequence comes from Haloarcula hispanica ATCC 33960, assembly GCF_000223905.1. Lineage (NCBI taxonomy): Archaea > Methanobacteriati > Methanobacteriota > Halobacteria > Halobacteriales > Haloarculaceae > Haloarcula > Haloarcula hispanica. Next base: position 2,738,533 of record NC_015948.1, on the reverse strand, counting down.
GTCGCGTCGTAGTCGGCGGCGACGGCCGCAATCGCGTCGATGTCACAGAGTTTTATCAGTGGATTTGTCGGGGTCTCGACCCAGACTAACTCCGTTGCCGGCGTCATCGCGGCCGCGACAGCGTCGGCGTCAGTTGCGTCGACGAACTCCACGTCGACGCCAAGCTGGTCCCGGAACAGCGTTTCGAACATCCGTCGCGTGCCCGCGTACAGGTCGTCGAACGCAACGACGTGGTCGCCCGGTTCGACCAGTGAGAGCACCGCTGTTGCAACGGCCGCTGTCCCCGAACTGAAGGCATAGGCTCGCTCTCCGTCCTCTAGCGCGGCTAACTCCTGTTCGAGGCCGTGTCGTGTCGGGTTCGACAGCCGCGAGTAGAGGAACTCGCCTTCACCGGGGTCGACGTCCTCCAGAGAGAGGTCCGTGTCGAGCCCGGCTAGTTCGTAGGTCGACGAGAGGTGTATCGGGAGCGTGACATCCCCTGCTGCTGACGCCGTCTCGGTATCGACTGCAATCGTGTCGAGGTGTGGACGCCGAGTCATACGCTTCCGTCTGCTGGCTGGCGCTAATACCTTTGCAATCATTACTCATCCGACTGCAAATAATTATAATCGCTGGGTATACTCCCGTGACTATACTGTCGGTTGTTCTCCCGTGAGGGGTTGCCCCACAGGTAGCGACTATCTGCACGAAGACACAGCCAGCAGTGCACCGACCGTTCGGAATGCCAGACCATGACACGCGAACGGCCGGATTTCGAGCGGTCACGGCCGTAGTGAAACACTATCCTTTTGACCCTGCTGTTGATAGAAAGCTGTATAATGGGCCGACGTAAGAAAATCGTCCAAGAATGTGAGACACTGATGGACGATCCGGAGCACATCCGGAACATCGCCATCGCTGCTCACGTCGATCACGGAAAGACGACACTGACAGACAATCTGCTGGCCGGTGCCGGCATGATTTCCGACGACACCGCCGGCGAACAGCTGGCGATGGACACTGAGGAAGACGAACAGGAACGTGGGATCACCATCGACGCGGCTAACGTTTCGATGACCCACGAATACGAGGACCAGAACCACCTCATCAACCTTATCGACACCCCTGGCCACGTCGACTTCGGTGGCGACGTGACCCGTGCGATGCGTGCCGTCGACGGCGCGCTGGTGGTCGTCGACGCCGTCGAGGGCGCGATGCCCCAGACCGAGACGGTGCTCCGGCAGGCGCTCCGCGAGGGCGTCAAGCCGACGCTGTTCATCAACAAGGTCGACCGCCTCATCTCCGAGCTTCAGGAAGGACCCGAGGAGATGCAGGAGCGCCTGCTCGCGGTCATTCAGGACGTCAACGACCTCATCCGCGGCATGACCGAGGAGATGGACGACATCGAGGACTGGACGGTTTCCGTCGAGGAAGGAACCGTCGGCTTCGGCTCCGCGCTGTACAAGTGGGGCGTCTCGATGCCGTCGATGCAGCGGACCGGCATGGACTTCGGCGAAATCATGGAGCTCGAGCGCAACGACAACCGCCAAGAACTCCACGAGCGCACGCCGCTGTCCGACGTGGTGCTCGACATGGTGTGTGAGCACTTCCCGAACCCTGTCGACGCCCAGCCGATGCGAGTTCCGCGTATCTGGCGTGGCGACGCCGAATCCCAGCTCGCCGAGGACATGGCGATGGTCAACGAGGACGGCGAAGTCGTCCTGATGGTCACCGACATCGGTGTCGACCCCCACGCTGGCGAAATCGCCGCCGGTCGTGTCTTCTCCGGCACGCTGGAGAAGGGGCAGGAGCTGTACGTCTCCGGAACTGCGGGCAAGAACCGCATCCAGAGCGTCGGTATCTACATGGGTGGCGAGCGCGAGGAAGTCGAGCACGTTCCCGCCGGGAACATCGCCGCCGTCACGGGCCTCAAGGACGCCATCGCTGGCTCCACCGTCTCCAGCGAGGAGATGACGCCATTCGAGTCCATCGAGCACATCTCGGAGCCGGTCATCACGAAGTCCGTCGAGGCACAGAACATGGACGACCTGCCGAAGCTCATCGAGACGCTCCAGCAGGTCGCCAAGGAAGACCCGACCATCCAGGTCGAAATTAACGAAGACACCGGCGAGCACCTCATCTCCGGGCAGGGTGAACTCCACCTGGAAGTCATCGGCCAGCGTATCGAGCGCAACCAGGGCATCCCGATCAACACCGGTGAGCCGATTGTTGTCTACCGCGAGGCCCCGCAGAACGAGAGCCGCGAAGTCGAAGGTCGGTCGCCGAACAACCACAACCGCTTCTACATCAGCATCGAGCCGCTCGGCGAGGACATCGTCGAGACCATCAAGATGGGCGAGGCGTCGATGGACATGCCAGAACTGGAGCGCCGTGAAGCGCTGCAGGAAGCCGGCATGGACAAGGACGACTCCCAGAACATCGAGCACATCCACGGGACCAACATCCTGCTCGACGAGACGAAGGGTATCCAGCACCTCAACGAGACGATGGAACTCGTCATCGAAGGCCTCGAAGAAGCCCTCGACGACGGCCCGCTCGCGTCCGAGCCGGTCCAGGGGTCGCTCATCCGTCTCCACGACGCCCGCCTCCACGAGGACGCCATCCACCGCGGCCCGGCCCAGGTCATCCCGGCCGTCCGCGAGGCTGTCCACAACGCGCTCATCGACGCCAGCATCAAGCTGCTGGAGCCGATTCAGCAGGTCCGCATCGACGTGCCCAACGACCACATGGGCGCTGCGAGCGGCGAGATTCAGGGCCGCCGTGGCCGCGTCGACGATATGTACCAGGAAGGCGACCTGATGGTCGTCGAAGGCGTCGCCCCGGTCGACGAGATGATCGGCTTCTCCTCAGACATCCGCTCGGCCACTGAGGGCCGTGCCTCCTGGAACACCGAGAACGCCGGCTTCCAGGTCCTTGCCGACAACCTCCAGCCCGACAAGATCAGCGAGATCCGCGAGCGCAAGGGCATGAAGCAGGAACTGAACCCGGCTATCGACTACTTCTAAGTACCTTTTTACTTCGTCGGGTTTCCTCGCGCCGCCGATGGCGGCGCTGCGGGAACCACTCCTCGTAAAAATCTACGCTAAAAACGACCTCCAAGTCGCGCTCTGTGAGCGCGCTCGGAGTGAAACCGCGCGCCGCCGGCGCGCGGTATGCTGTCTGCCCGCTTTCTCTTGTCTCTGCCCCGCTACAGGACTGCTCTCATTCTCCCGCTTGTTCCCGCAACCGGTCGATTCGGTTCCCCAGCGGTGGCGATTTCGAGAACGGGTTCGCGAGTCGTCGTCTCGACGGCTCCATTTCGTGGACGGTAGCGTACCGTTCGAGGGCGTCGGCAACGGCATCGGGGCCGACGCGGTCGGCCGCGTAGTCGTCGGCTGCCCGGACACCGCGGCGGGTGACCCACAGGCTGGCGACGATGAGTCCGAGACTTGCGCCGGCAAGCGGCCACAGCGGGCCGACGTCGGCCAGTGCCACGAACAGCGGAACTACTGCGACAAGCAGGCCGCCGACGACCCGGGCAAGGACTCGGGCGTTCTGGCGGCCGGCCTGGATTGCGAGCAGGGCCGTCGCCGTCTCGTCGTCGAACACGTCGAGGAACGTGCTCGTCAGGAACAGGCGGCGATACCCGGGGAAGCCGCGCACGGTCACGTTCGCGGTTCTCTCCTGTTCGGTGTCGAACACCCGGACGTCTCGGACAGTCAGTCCCGCACGCTCTTTGAGTCGCTCCAGCGTCTCCGCTGTCGGTTCGTCCGGTCTATCGACCGACCGGATTAGCGGGATGAACCACGGGGAGACAGCCTGTACGGTGACAGCGAAAACGGTAACGAGAGCCAGCAGTCCGGGGGGCGACAGCCCGGTTTCGAGCGGTACCACGACGACAGTCACCAACGCAGTGATTCCGAGGACGTACCGTCCCATCCGGACCACCGCCCGACCGGTCGAGAGTTCGATGTCACGAACGCTGCGGATACCCGGGACAGTCGGCGCGTAGGCGGCCAGTCCGACGGTGCCGGCGGCGAGCAGCTCGGCGAACGTCGCTACCACTGCTCCGACCACTCCGGTCTGCCCGCCGGCGATCAAGTGGCCGAGTCCGAGCAACAGAAAGACGACGTACGACAGCAGCGTGAACGGGAGTATGATGCCGAGGAACAACTGCCGGTATCTGGCGACGGGGTTCGAGAGTCGTCGTACGACCGCGCTTCCGAGCGCGCCGATGCCCGCTCCGACGACGGCGAGGACACCGACGAGGAACGCCGCCGTACCTATCGCTATCGGGGCTGACTGGAGGGCGTGCACATACGACACGCTTCACCGGTAGGAAAAAAACGTAGCGTTCCCTGCCCGCGACTGTCACGACGGCGGAGCCCCACGCTTAGGTCACCCGGAACCGAACGGCAGGGTATGAGTGACCGCCTTCACCAGATTGTGGACCTTCTCGTCGCTGCTGTCATCGCCGGCACGTCGACGTTCATCTGGAATCTCGTCCTGCCGACGGGGCTGGCGCTGACGCTTGCGGGGATGTTCGCGGCGATGTACTACTTTTCACGCAATCCCTGGGGGTCGCCTCGCGGCGAGGCGTACAACGAGTGGATCGACGACCTGTACGACCGCTTTCTGCCCTGAGACCAAACGAACGGTTTCTTATACGTGCCCCTGCTGAGTCATCCACAATGAGCCGAGATACCCAGGAGGTGAGCGGGCGATGAGCGACTCGACCGACGAGGTACGGTCCTACACAGTTCGGCTGGAGCTGGTCGACGAACCGGGCGAACTGCTGCGGGCGCTCGAGCCCATCGCCACGAACGGCGGGAACCTCCTCTCTATCTTCCACGAGCGGGGGAACGTGACCCCGCGGGGCCACATCCCCGTGGAGGTCGACCTGGAGGCGACCCCCGAGCGGTTCGACGGAATCGTCGACGCACTCCGGGACGCGGGCATCAACGTCATCCAGGCCGGGGCCGAGCAGTACAGCGAGGCGTTGACGATCATCCTCACCGGCCATCTCGTCAACACAGACCTCTCTGACACGCTCTCGCGGATTCACGAGTCCACGGACGCGACCGTGACCGACCTCTCGCTGTCGGCACCGGAGGGGACCGACGACGCCTCCAGCGCGCGCATCCGACTGGCGACCGAGGAAGGGGCAGTCGACGAGACGATGACTTCGATTCGTGCTGTCGCCGACGAGAAGGGGCTCCACGTCATCGAACCGCTCGCTGCGGGAGGTGAGGCATGAGGCTCGCCGTCATCGGAGCCGGTGCAGTCGGCTCCAGCGTCGTCGAATTAGCGAGCGACCACGGCCATTCGGTCACCGCGTTCGCTGACTCCAGTAGTGCCGTCATCGACAGCGCCGGCATTGACACTGCCGAGGTGCTCGACCGGAAGCGAACCGACGGCGTTGTCGGCAGTGCCGCACCCGAAGACGCGCTTTCGGCCGAGTACGACGTACTCGTCGAGGCGACGCCGACGACGCTCGGCGACGCCGAACCGGGGTTCAGCCACGTTCAGGCCGCACTCGAACGGGACCGCCACGCCGTGCTGGCGAACAAAGGCCCGGTCGCAGAGCGGTACGCCGACGTTCGCGCGCTGGAACGCGAAAGCGAGGGGAGCGTGCTGTTCGAGGCAACCGTCGGCGGCGCGATGCCGGTCCTCTCGACCATCGACGACTTCGACCCGAGCCACATTACCGCCGTCCGCGGGGTGCTCAACGGGACGGCGAACTTCATCCTCTCCCGGATGGCGACCGAGGGTCTCGATTACGAGCACGTCCTCGCGGAGGCGCAGGACCTCGGCGTTGCCGAGGCTGACCCGACCTTCGACGTCGACGGCACCGACGCGGCGCTGAAAGGCGTCATCGTCGCGAACGTCCTGGCCGATGACGAGACAGAATACACGCTCGATGACGCCGAAGTCGAGGGCATTCAGGATATCTCCGGCAGTGCGCTCGAACTCGCACGGGCTGACGGGCGGACCGTTCGGCTCATCGCCGAGGTCGTCGAGGGCTCCGTCCGCGTCGGCCCGCGGCTCGTTCCGGACAACGCGCCGCTTGCCGTCTCCGGGACCCGGAACATCGCGCAGCTAGAGACCGAACACGCCGGCCAGCTCAACATCTCCGGGCGCGGTGCCGGCGGCCCGGAAACCGCGAGCGCGGTGCTTGCCGATATCGGCCGACTGTAACGAGATAGCGGGATTTCCGACGCGCCTGTATCGTTCTCTTATCCACTGTGCTTCCCTCAGTTGGCAGTCCCGTTTGTCACTCCGAAGGACACAAACCCGGCCGTGACTGCCGGTATCGGTCGTTCTCCCTGACCAAGCTATTGGGTGCCACACTACCATGCCATGTCGTGCCGAATCGCAAGAAAGCGACGGGCTGACGCTTACACGCTTTCGAAATCGTTTTATGAACCACCAGCTAATAAACCCGATACAGCGCCTCTGCGCGTGAGAGATAACAATGAGCGACGAACAACACCAGAACCTGGCCATTATCGGCCACGTCGACCACGGGAAGAGCACGCTCGTCGGCCGACTCCTGTACGAGACAGGATCGGTACCGGAGCACGTCATCGAACAGCACAAGGAAGAAGCCGAGGAGAAGGGCAAGGGCGGATTCGAGTTCGCCTACGTCATGGACAACCTCGCCGAAGAGCGTGAGCGCGGTGTCACCATCGACATCGCCCACCAGGAGTTCAGCACCGACGCCTACGATTTCACCATCGTGGACTGTCCTGGTCACCGCGACTTCGTGAAGAACATGATTACCGGCGCGTCCCAGGCCGACAACGCCGTCCTGGTCGTCGCCGCGGACGACGGCGTTCAGCCGCAGACTCAGGAGCACGTGTTCCTGGCCCGCACCCTGGGCATCGGCGAGCTCGTCGTCGGTGTCAACAAGATGGACCTCGTCGACTACGGCGAATCCGAGTACAAGCAGGTCGTCGAAGAGGTCAAGGACCTCCTCACACAGGTCCGCTTCGACCCTGACAACGCCAAGTTCATCCCGCTCTCGGCGTTCGAAGGCGACAATGTCGCCGAGGAGTCCGAGAACACGGACTGGTACGACGGCGAAATCCTGCTGGAAGCACTCAACAACCTGCCGGCTCCGGAGCCGCCGACGGACGCGCCGCTCCGACTGCCGATTCAGGACGTCTACACCATCTCCGGTATCGGTACGGTCCCGGTCGGCCGTGTCGAGACGGGTATCCTGAACACGGGCGACAACGTCAGCTTCCAGCCGTCTGACGTCTCCGGTGAAGTGAAGACCGTCGAGATGCACCACGAGGAAGTCCCGAAGGCCGAGCCCGGTGACAACGTCGGCTTCAACGTCCGCGGCGTCGGCAAGGACGACATCCGACGCGGTGACGTCTGCGGTCCGGCCGACGACCCGCCGTCGGTCGCCGAGACCTTCCAGGCCCAGATCGTCGTGATGCAGCACCCGTCCGTCATCACGGAAGGGTACACGCCGGTCTTCCACGCCCACACGGCACAGGTCGCCTGTACTGTCGAGTCCATCGACAAGAAGATCGACCCGTCCTCCGGTGAGGTCGCCGAGGAGAACCCCGACTTCATCCAGAACGGGGACGCCGCCGTCGTGACGGTCCGCCCACAGAAGCCGCTCAGCATCGAGCCGTCCTCCGAGATTCCGGAGCTCGGTTCGTTCGCTATCCGCGACATGGGTCAGACCATCGCCGCCGGCAAAGTCCTCAGCGTCAACGAGCGATAACGTATGTCCCAGCAGGCACGCGTTCGGCTCGCGGGCACAAGCCCCGAGGACCTCGACGACATCTGCGCCGACGTGCGGGAGATCGCGAACAAGACCGGCGTCGAACTCTCCGGTCCGGTTCCGCTCCCCACCAAGACGCTGGAGGTTCCCACCCGCAAGTCCCCCGACGGTGAGGGGACCGCGACGTGGGAACACTGGGAGATGCGCGTCCACAAGCGGCTCATCGATATCGACGCCGACGAACGGGCACTGCGCCAGCTGATGCGCATCCAGGTTCCCAACGACGTCTCCATCGAGATAGTCCTCGAGGACTGAGCCTCGGGACCTGTCGCTTCGCGACAGCGTCGTTGTGTAGCCCGACCGAACCGCTGGCCGGGACAGTGTGAATCGCTATCGAAGGCCGCTCTCACGCGCAGGGTTTTTATAACTCCGCGTTCGAGTGGCAGACCACGCGGGCTCGTAGATCAGTGGCAGATCGCTTCCTTCGCAAGGAAGAGGCCCCGGGTTCAAATCCCGGCGAGTCCATGGCGTTACTTCGTTCTGGCGAACTATCCCGAAAAGCGTCGCCTACGCCCTTCTATCTGAATCTTACTCGCAGGCCCTTCTGCGTATAAACTCGAAATCAAATCGAACCACGAACGGTTACGAATCATCTGGGGTGCAGTCTTGCGATTTTGCGAAGGATTTGGCCGCTTCCCGAGCGGGGGTGGTTTCTCTTGAGTAACCGACTTGTCGAGAACGCAACTATCGAGAAGTCGAACTGCCAGCACTGCGGGGCACACGTTTCGCGTGACTTTCGGCGGACGTTCGGCGACGGCGATGATATTGCCCACCGCTGTCCAGCCTGTGACTGTATGCCCCGTATCTCGCGGGGCACTGCGGCTGGGAAAGAACTCGACTACCCCGACCCAGAAGACCAGCCACAGCGGAATCAGGGCGGTCGAGTGGAAGCCCGGACTGACGGGGGTGAGAGTCTGTGACTCCGCAGTCTTCGCTGTTCGATTACGAACCGGACCTGTCGCCACTGACTGACGCCGAGCGAGAGGTGTACGAGGCTGTGGGCATGGGCCAGTATGGGCCACGGGAGTACGCCCGGAAGACTGGCCGTTCACCCGGTACTGTGGGCAATCTCCTTGGCCGTGCTCGCGAGAAACTGGAGGGGGTTCCGGCGTGACTGGGTTCGTTCGTGCTTCGGAATTATATGACGTAGAAGCAGGCGAACCCCTTCAGTTCGACTGGACGAACCTCCAACCGCTTGCGGAGAGTCAAGCCGAGGTCGAGCGGGCGGTGGCCGCCGTCAAGACTGACGGGGGGCGATGCGAACGATAGGGCTGGCCCCTCACGAACTCCACGCCAATCTCCTGTTCAATAGCGACGGCCTTGCGCCGTTTTTCGCGCTGGACAGTGAGGTCAAGGCTGGTGAGGGGTCAAAGTGCGGCGAGTTTCTGCAGGATGGCGAGCGGTGGGTCGTTCGCCTCTCCTACCAGGACAGCAATATCGTTCACCCCGGTGGGCGGACACCACAGGGAACGGACTGGCAGCTGCAGACCATGCGCGAGTACCGGCTAAAGGTTGCCCGTCATCCCGAGGAGGATTCGGTCGGACAGCAGGATTTCGTAGCCCATGTTGCCCCACGCTGGCCCGGGATGCAGGGCGAGCGGGACGACGGCAGCCGTATCGAGATTCCCGTGCCGGACGGCTTCGGCGAAGGTGTGAACGTCCGCGTGAAGGGGTCGAATATCGAGTTTCACCGATATCCCGAGCTACTGCAGCGGGCAGCCGTCGAGATTGGCGTCACCGGTCGGTACTTCCAGGAGCCACACCCTTACAGCAACGTTCAGGACGCCGAAAAGTACGCCCGTGTTCATCGGGATGCTAGCGGACCAGTCCACGCTCGCGATGGGCCGATTGCGGCGATGGGCCACCTGTTAGAATCCGACCGCCGCGGCTATCGGAAGATCGTCCAGAACGATGACGACGAGCGCGGGCGGAACCTGCCAGGATACTACCACACGGCCACACTCGGCCCGAAGCGGATTCGAGAGGCGTTCCCCGACCACCACCTCCCCAAGGAGGTGAAGCACTACTACGCCCGTGAGGCGCTGTCTGTGCCCGACGACCATCCGCTATCCCACCCGAAAGTCGGTTCGTCTCTGCAGGCTTCGCTGCTGGATGATGATGAAACTGTCCGGTGGCGCGACTTGGAGAAGCTGGAACGGGAGTTAGACCAGACTGTGTTGTCGGTACTGGCCGATGCGGGTATCGACATCGCACCATCTGGTTCCGGCCCATTTGTCGAAGATTCGTACTTCGAACCGGAGGTGGACCATTCCGGTCCCGAACCGGTGGGCTTGGATCTGACGCGAGTCGAGCAGAAGCAGGAGAGTGTCGTCGTGCGCCATCTCTCAGACGGGCTCTCGCCGGTGCAGTGGGAAGCCCTGGAGATGTTGGTAGCAGACGGCGGGCAGGTTGCTCCGGCGGATATCGCCGACGAGTACGGCCGTCATGTCGAGAGTGTCCGTCGAGCGCTTCGAGAGATGGAAGACTTGGTGATCTCGGACTATGCCGACGTGTCGCTCCGGTCGGAGTACGTCGCGGAGATGGTTCACGCCGCCGTCGACGAGGCGCGGGAAGCCACTCGCCGTGCTGTCGATACCGCGGCGAAGGCCGCGGAAGCGGTCGAACGTGGGCTGGAGAATACGATGAGCGCGTTCATCGCGTGGGCAGCTCGCCACGGTGTTGACGTGAATGACGCTCGCGAGGCACAGATGACCCTGCGGTTCGGGGAGATCGAGAAGCACGGGAAAGCGATTCGCGAAGGCTTCCGGGTGTGGAAAGACGCGGGAATGCCCGAAGAGCGCTACCGGCAGGCCCAGGTCCAGCTCGCGGATGGCTCGCGAGGGACGGCCTGGCGCTGGCTCGCCACCGGGTAGCGGCCCGCCTGATGAGAGGCATCACTGTCCAGCACCCCGAAAACACCGCTTTTTTTGCCGATTTCTCTCCCTGTTCGGCACGGTCGCCGACGTGATCGAGGCTCGACCGAGCCAATGGCTCGGCCGTCGCCCGAACGGAATCAAACCCGGGGGGTTGTGATTCCGTTTAGAGGTGTGGCTAAGGCCACATCATCAAAATACACCGCACAGCTCTGTATCTCCTGTCTCAATCCTATGCTTCCGACATCCACATTTTACCCGGCACTGATGATATCGGCCCATTACATGGAAACGTGGGAATTGAGGGAAGTATGGGAACGCCATATTTATATGGGTTGCCCTACACCTGTCTTCTGTAATGGCTTCATACGATGTCCTCGACCGCGTGGTCGTAGACGAGTGGGGAGAGCAGAAGGGCCGCACCGAGGTACAAGCCGTCCACGAAACGGAATCAGACCAATACGAAGTAAGAATGCCGTTTTACCAGGATAATGGCCGATATGGACGCAATGCGGCAACGATTAGTCCTGATGTGGATATAGCAGAACAAGCCGCTGAGGCAATTCTAGAAATGAGTGAGGTGGCGAGAGAACATCAGAAGAGAGATCGAGTCCATTCAGTGATCGATTCCGCCGAGAATCTGGAAGAAGACGAAATCGATGAACTACTCACATTAGTTGAAGAGATGGGCATAGAGGAAGTGAAGAACCGACTTACAGAGTAAACAAGCCGCGAATAGGGAGTATAGATTTGCCAAGCCGATCTCCGAACTAATCCAAACATATGACACAGAAACTCATTGACTCCCGCTCTGTCAACGAAACAGGAAATATACAGCTAATCAAGACAGGACATGAAGATTATGAAATCCGCTGTTCGGACCAAGGTAGACCTCTGTATGTCGAGAATACTGACGATGCACTATCGTTGATCAGTGCTGTTGCAGAGTTTGCAGAGGAAGTGGAGAAATTGTGAAATAAAGCTAATAATCGGGCTTAATCAGAGGTAGCTCGGTTTACGCAGACGCCCTTCCCGTTCTAAAACATCCAAGGCCGTTTTAATCAAGTCTACATCAGCTTTCCCAACTGTGGCGTTACCATTGTGATATTCTGAATCTAAGTCTGAATATAGATCGTCATCTGGGACAAACAAGCCGAACTCTGACATTTGAATGCCTTTCAATTCTTTTCCATTGGCCTTTCGAAAGGTAGCACAGTTCGGTTCCCATCTGCCGACAGTAATAATCTCATCGTCATCGTTGGGTGTCCTGATAACACCCAAGCCACCATTGCGACTAATTTCCATGATTCGATTGAACGCTCTCCCCGCGGCAGGTCTATGATCTTCACTTGGTACTTGCTCACTACTAAGCGACCAACCTGAATCAAAGTCAGCAATAAAAAGCCCCTCTGCAGTATATCGTGCTTGCAAAGTTGTGGTGATCCCAGGCTTATTGTAACAACGAATTGCGATTACGTCTTCACTCTTCTTTTCCGTCATACGATATACCAGTCATATAGCATTCACATAACAGTTGTCCCTCTATCAATTACCAGATATTCTACCAAGGAAGTAACTAGGTCGGACTCAGTATCGTAGTTCAGAGACCGGTATCTTTGCTTGCTTAGCGTCTCGATGTATTCCGCCACCGTGCCAGTCTAATTTTGGGAGCCTTGATGAGTGCCGTATCTCCCACTCTAATACCTCGATACCGCGCCCACGAACCCGATAAACGCCGAAAGCGTACCATCCATTCTCAGCACGCAGTCGTCTGTGATACCGGTCGTAGAGTTTGAACGTACCGGGCTGGCCGTCGGCGTGGCGGTGCATCGCCGATTTGATTTCAACAGGTGTTCCGTCTGGCCGTTTCGCGTCGTGCCAGCTGCACCTGTCGAGATCGAGGTCGTACCGCTCGGCGGCTTTGCGCTCGACGAGCGTCCCGTAGTGATTGGCCTTGTGGCTTCGACTCATTCGCGCACCTCGCGTGCGTCATATATAGATACTCCTCCGGGCTGTTCGCGGCCGTTGCCCATGGCTCGCGCGTGCTCGCACCGCGAGCGCACGCCATGGGCCAACAACAGGGCTACGCCGGGGGGTTGGTAGTTGTTGGATTGCTCGAGTCCGTCCGTTGTCATGCGGTTAGCTCCGTCACCTCACCAACCACGTTTCGGTGCTTGCCGTCGTCCTGATACTCGTTCCAGCGCTGACGGACCCATTCGGCGCTGTACGGCACGAAATCGGCGATTTCGTGGTTTGGTCTGTCCGGTTCCGATTCCTTGGCCGTGATGACCGTGTAGATCGCGAGCTTTCGAGAGAGGTTTTCCGGGTCTACCTCGTCACCGTCATCCTCGCCGCTTGACCACGACCACGTCGTCGGTTCCTTGTCGTCGTATCGCCAGTCCGTTTCGGGGATACCCGAGACGGAGAAGATCGGGTTGACACCCTTCCGATTCCGCACGTCTTCGTAGAAGGTCGCTTCTTTCAGTCCTTCCTTGTGGACACAAACACCGAGTTCCCGAACGAGCGGGTGCACGTCACGGCCGTCGTGGCCGATGATGATGAGCGAGCCGCCATACTTCCGAATCTTGTACGTGAGCGGGCCAAGTTTGGTCTTTGTCTCGTAGCCATCCGACCCGCTCCCGCCGGCGTTACTGCTCGCCTCGTCGAAGATGAACAGTTTCGGAACCTGCTCGTTGTGCATCGGGTCACCGTCCTGTTTCAGCCACTCGTTCAGTTCGCCGTAGTTGGCGAGCCAGCCATCACGACGATCTCCGTCCGAGTCGGTCCACTCGTCGGTCTCTTCGAGCGTCCGGATGTTCGATGCGACCAGGGCGTCTGAGGGCTGTTGTTCCTTCCAGAGCTGTCCGAGTAGACAGGCGAAGTTCGACTTCCCTGTACCAGGTTCGGCCCATTCGTAGAACATCGGCGCGGGACCGGTCATCTGTGCCCGGAGCTGGTCGATGGCTTTGATGCCGGAGATATCGGCCCGCTGGCCGGCGTCTCCGGTGAAGTGCTTCAACGACTGCATATCACCGTTCGCCATGGCTCGCCGTGCCGTCTCGGTCCCCTCGATACGGACGATCTCCCGAACGTGCGAGAGGTCCTTGGCCTGTCCCGGCATCTTTTCGGGCCGGTCGCAGTGGCGTGGGTCGTAGTGGGTTTCGAGTATCGAGAGGTAGCGAGATAGTTTCTCATCGCGAACGATTCCGGCGTGCTGGTGTACCTCGTCGGGATCACGTTGGCCGTAGCCGTCCTGATACTCACGGAACTGTGCGGGCGTGTAGAGGTCGTTACCGTCGTCAGTCATCGTTTACTCGTGGGTCCTGTGGTTGCTCGTTGGTCGGTTCGTCCTGCCCATAGCCCACAGCGGCGTCCGCCGTAGGGTCTGGAGCGTCGGTGAGGTCGTGGATGGTGGGTGCATCTTCTGGATTCTCGCCGTCTTCGATGAGGTTGCCGAAGGTCTCTTTCGCGGCTGTCTTCTGAATCATCTGGCCGCGTTCGTTGGCTTCGGCGTCGGCGGTGACGAGCTTCTTTTGCAGCTCGACGGACCCACGGGACCACCGACCACGGATTGCGGCGAGTTCTTCGGCGCGGTTGATGAGCCAGCCGTGGATATCCTGCATCTGCTTCTTGCTGGTCATCAGCTGGGTATCCTGACAGCCTTCGAGCCAGACGCCCTCGACGCGGAGCTGGCCGATGTCTTCGAGATACTCGTACTCGCGGACAGCCCACGCGCTGCCACCGTTGACAGGATATGGGTCCGGGCCGTCGATCTCTTTCTCGCGCCAGAGTTCGGGCGGGACGTAGTACTTCTCGGTGGTGTCCTCGACGGCGTTGACGTGGTGAACTTCGACCCAGTTACGTCGACGGAGCCATCGGGCGATCTTCGCACCGACGAGATAGCAGGGGATCGCCAGCACAAGCCAGCCGACGGCGATGGCGGGAATCCACGTCGGCAGGGTCGGCAGCTGTGGCTGGTAGTAGGCGAACAGCACGGCCGCACCGGCGAGCATCCCACCGATGAGTAGCTTGTACTCGGCAAGCAGGTAGACAAGCCGGTCGCGGTTGTTCTGGAAAGTCGGTGCGGGCTTCATGCTACCTCCGGACGGCCGTTCTCGCCGCGGATTACGTTGTAGCCAGCTACGATCATCCAGATGAACGCGACAGTTGCCCCGGCGAGCCACGCCTGCAATGACGAGAGCGCGCGGAGGATGTCGAGCCCGCCACCGGAGGGCTGCTGGACGATTTCGGCGTACAGTGGCGTGTTCGCCGTGGAAATGGCGACACCGACGTAGCCGTCCTTCTCGGTGACGGGAATCTCGACAGTAGCGGTGTCGTCCGAACGCAGGGCGACTGTGCGGACGGGAATCTTCCCGCCTTCCTGGAAGCGGCCGGCGTCGGAGATCGTTACGGTCTGGACTCCGCTCGACCGGAGCGTGATTCGGGCGATACCCTCTTCGGGTAGGTACTCCGAGCCGACGATCTCGGTCTGTCCGTCGATGCGAGTAGTTTCGGTGGCGTTTCCTGTGGGCTGTGGGCCGGATGTTTCGGTGGGGAGGTTCCCCGCGGACTGTGCGACGGTCGGAGCGCTGACGCAGCCAAGGCTGACCACGAGCAGCGCGACGAGGAAAATGGAACGCATGGGTGGGTTAGTTCTGGAGAACGACGATAGCCAGTAGCGTGCCGATGACGGCCAGCGCTACGACGGGTGGAACACTGCCACCACCGAGCAAACCACCGCCAGCAGACTGTTTCAAGGCTTTCTCACGAGCTTCGAT
The DNA here is from genome assembly GCF_000223905.1 of Haloarcula hispanica ATCC 33960. NCBI lineage: Archaea > Methanobacteriati > Methanobacteriota > Halobacteria > Halobacteriales > Haloarculaceae > Haloarcula > Haloarcula hispanica. The sequence continues at coordinate 2,723,102 of NC_015948.1, read as the reverse complement.
CTGTGCCCGCTTGTAGGCGAGATCCTCGTACTGCTGTTTGAGTTCGGTAACGTTGGTCGTCTCGTATGTCGTCTTCTGGATAGTGACATTCTGGACAGTCTGACCGTCCTGCGTCGAGATACTGTCGATGGTGAACTCTCCATCCAGCTCGACAATGCGATCCGAGGTAACGACGTACTGCGTGCCACCGATATTGGACGTGTTGTAGGTCGTTCCGTTCTCGAACTGACCGCTGGCTGGATTTTCTTGAGAGAACAGTACGCCCTCGTACTGCGTCCCGGATTCAGTGGTGATCTGGAAGCTCCCGATCTGGTCGAAGTTCTCTGGGGAGTTCGTGCCGAGCAGGGTGAGCTGTGCGGCGGCCCAGCCTTGGAAGTCGTCGCCCGGCGACTGCTGGGACGCCAGCACGTACGGGTCCACGAGGTCGCTATTGTTGATTTCGCCAGCCTGATAGGCGCTATACGTGTTCTCTGCCAGCGTATCCATTTCATTCCGAACAGTCTGGTCTTGATTCTCGATAGTCGTCCACGTAGACTGATACCGCTCGAAGGGGACGACAGCAACATATGACGTATCGGAACTGTATCCATGGACCCCGAGCGACTTAGCCGATATACCGAGGGTTGCACCAGATTTCGCAGTGTTTGTGATGTAGTGGTCGTACGTTTCGGTGTCGCCACCCGGACCGTAGGTCTTGGATATTTGGACGTATGTGTAGTCCTCAGTCGTGCCATCAGTGAGAGTTACGGAGTCTGTCGGTTGATTCCAGTTGTAAGTGTAGTCTCCAGTGCTTGATAGCGACTGGTCGTCAGTATCCACGTAGCTACTGTCTATGCTCTCGTTGAGGGCAGTACTACGCAGGTACTTGAAGTGGGAGACGGTCAGTGTGTACTCAGCCAGCAGATTCCGCTGGTGGGTCGCGTAGAAATCACTTACAGCCTCTTTAGCCGCATTCTTAGCGGCTGACTTACTGCTTCCGTTGTTTAGTGCGCGGATATAGGCGTTTTTGCCCTCAATGCGAGCTTGCGTCTTAGCATCCTTCAGGTCGTTGTTCAGGACGGTTAGCGTGTTGTCAGTGCTAGCATTGCTGTTGAGGGCAGACTGATAGATGTCCGTTTTGACCTGTGCAGTGTCCGTATTCGTCGTGTTGACGGTCGTCGTGCCCGGTTGAGGCGTACAGTCCAGATTCTCGACGCCGGAGAGTGCATTACCGATTTTGTCGGACGTGTCGCAGGTCAAATCAGAGTCGCCGCCGGTCGTTCCGACGACGGTACGAACGAGGTTCACACCGCCGAGAAGCCCGCTCTTGGAGTCGAACGTCGGTTCGCCGCCGGAGTAGTCCGACACGGTGACGTTCACGGATTCATACGCGCCGTCGTTGAAGAACAGGAGTTGGTCTTCTTTGAGGTTCGCGGTGTTGTACGTCTCACGGGCTAACACGGTCGTCCGAGTGGACGGGCCGCCCTGCGTGGTGTACTCGACAGTAAACTCCGTGCCACCGTCGAGATTGCTGGTGTCAACAATCAGCGTCGTTGGGGAACCGGTGTACTCGTAGGTGACTGGTCCGCTGTCGGTGGCTGTCTGTGCCAGTGCGGGACCGACGGCCCCGACGACGGCGGAACAGACGATGAGCGCGGCGAGCAGGACCGAACGAGCGCGGGTCATTGCTCGCGTCCCCCGTCGGTTTCGACCTGCTCGACGCTGGCACGAACCTCTTGATCGTCAGCACCGGTGGCGGTGTCCTTCTGCTGTGCGTGGTGCGCGGCGATCACGCCGCCGGCAACGACGGCGGGACTGACGACGGGGAGCGGGGAACCGATGACAGCCGCGGCAATTGTGGACGCAGAGACGCCGATGACGCCCATAAGCCCATAGCTGAGTATGCGGTCCATCGGATTCACCCCAGGTAGCTGATGACGTAGTAGCCGGCAGCCTCGACGCCAACGACGACAAGACCGATAGCGGCCGAACCGACCACGATATCCTGCGCGCCAAGGATGTTCAGCCCGGTGAACAGAACGATGACGAGCGTCCCGAGCGCGAGGTAGGTTTCGACAGTGGCCGAGCCCTTGGCGATCTCGACGAGGTCGGTGTCGAGCTGGTAGTTCTTGTTGCGACTCTCGTTGACGCGGTTGGTGGCATATGCCATCGCCAGAGCAGCGAGCGACAGCAGAAACGCGAGGTCAATGCTCGTGCTCTGGACGGTGAACACAGAGGCGGCGAGGTCGTAGCCGAGCAGGCTGATTGAGGCGATACCGTTGGTGACGAACGCGCTGGCGGTGAAAATCACACCGGCCAGGGCGTCTTCGATGTCTATCTTTCCGAACATGGGTTGCACCGGCCGTGAGTACGACCGTATTCCGGCCGTGCAGTCTGCTGGCTAGAAAGCACCGAATCGCGGTATTCCCGGGACTCAGTAAATTTTAGTATCGGGACTGCACCGCCGGTGGCATGGAGATGCGAAAACTCTCTCCGGCAGGCGGCTGTGTGACCGTCTCGATACCGATAGACGATCTCCGCGAGCGCGGAGTCGTCGACGAAGATGGCGAGCTGGTGGGCAACCACTGGGCGAAGGTCGAGAGTCTTGACCAGGACGACGAAGGCGACTACCGATTAGAGTTGGTCAGCCCATGATGCGAGCCCGACCCCACGGGGTTAGACTCAGATGTAACGCCAATCCTCGATGTATGCACCTGTGGGCTGTGGGCCGTGGGCTACGGTGCATAAAATCGAGGCGGTTGGGCTGGGGGTTCGCCCCGATCACGGCGGCAGTCCGACTCCAGTTTATGAAGAACCACCCTGTCGCTCACTCCAGAATGACGCGAACCAACCCCCGGTACATACACTTGTTTAAACAATGACCCGACGTACCAGCCTCAAGATCACTGACGAACGGCAGCGACTACTGGATAAGGCGAGTGCGATTGTCGCGAGCGATCAGCACGACGACCCACCGATGTCCGATGTGCTGGACGCGGCGCTGACGCACTTGATCGAGAGCGAGGAAAACATCGACGACGCGCGTGGGGATCTGGACCCCGAGACGATCCAGCAGTTCAATACGAGTGTGATTGGACTCCGCTATCGGACGAGTGTCGAGAGTAAGTGGCGATAGTCAACTTCTCAGAGGTTACTTAGTGAAAATGAGAACCTGTCGTTATGATTCATTTCAAAGGCCACCTGCGCGATGTCGATATTTTCTGTACCATCTGGAATACCTCGCGAAACAGTAGAATCAACATCTTTCTCCAGGCCATATTTTGGCACAATCTCTTTGACGTGCTCAGTGAACTTGCTGTACATCGTTTTGTCTGGATTATTTCCGGGTACAGAATAGCCCAGGTCTCGTAATCCCTCACATGACTTAGAATTGAGTGTAGCGTACTGTGATGGATCAATCACCTCTAGTAGTTCGCTTAGTGTTGCAACCCCCATTCCAGGAATATCTTCGTTAATCGCTTCTGGACCTTTTGAAGCAGCACGTTCGAGTAGATCTCGCATCTCGGTAGCTGTATAGCCTTTATTCAGGGTACGCTTCCGAACGAAATGAGCTGGATCTCCAAAATGGCGATATGCCCACCATGTTTCTCCAAACTCAAGGAGCGATTGGGAAGTGGGGTTGGTACGGAACGTTTCCCAGTATTTCCGCTTATTTTCGATACTGAACTGCTCACCACGTACTGGTTGATCCCAATACTCACTCGTCATTCTCCATTAGGATTGTCTCTTCAAATATAAAAAACTCAACTACTTTTCAAACGAGTGACCTCCTCTAATATGACTTCAATCATTGGAAGTGAGGTCAATAACCCCATCAAAGCCTTCGGAGAATAGTAGGTGAGGCTGCAACAGCGTTTTCTGTGAGTACGATAGATGTACGCACGTATGTCAGAAGCCGATGCGAACGACGGCGATCCCGAGATTGACAGGATCAACCTCCGCATCGCTCGGTCATTTCTCGATGTCGTCGACGAGACATGGCGCGAGCGTGGGTTCAACAGCCGAAGCGAGTTCATCCGGTTCGCACTTCGTGACACGGTGAATCACCCGGAAGGGGCCGGCGTGTGGAAGGACCTCGCAATCAGTGAAGCGCAGTTCGACGAGGGTGACGGCATTTCGAGCGACGAGATCAGAGCACAGTATGGGACAGACAGCGAGTGACGACGAGTGGGACTGGGAGTTTTCGCCCCGAGCTGAAAACCAGTTCTCGCAGTTAGATTCTGATATCCAGCAACGGATAATCGACAAACTGGATGAAGTTGTCTCGTCAGAGTGGGGTAAGCTCGATGATTTTCTTGAACCACTGATGAACCCCCTGCCTTGGAAGTTCCGTGTCGGTGATACCGACATGGGTGCGGTTAGTCCACGAGCTGAGGATGCCCGGAAAAAAGTATTAAATCGACCAATTTCGATTAATAAGTGAGATGGAGACATATCTCGTAGTGGTTGCAGAATTGACGCCCGTTAGCAATACTGCTTCACAACCGGAGCCTGCGTTTTCACTTCTGTCATTCGTTATAGGGGTGGGGATTTCCTTATTGTCAGCAATACTGGTGTATATCCTCCGTCAGTTATGGGAAAAAAAGAAGCTACATCGTGCATTGCTTACGGAAGTTGAGCAAATGGATGGTATAGCTACTTGTAAAGATCAAATGGAACGAATAGGTGAGCCACCCAACTATCAACTATCCTCAGATGATGTCCCTGCTCCAGATTCAATACCAACAACTGTATATGAATCTACGGCCTCAAATATCGGTCTTATAGGTGGTATCCGAGCACCCAATGAATTAAAAGGGGTGGTAAAATTCTACTCGAAAGTATTAAAATACAAATCAATAATAAAAGAGATTGGTGACAGAGGGAATAAAATTAGATTCAACGGCGAAGATGAGGCTGAAGAAGTAGAGCAAATCCCTATCTCAGATGATGATCAAGAAGATTTGTACAATAGTATCACTCACCTAAATACAGTCAGGAACAGAATAATCGAAGCTCGATCTTTTGACGTGGCTTATCCGGAGGAGTTAGAGTCGTAAACTATCCAGAAGAAATAACTGGCTCGTACACATTTACTTAAATATGGATGCAATTTGCTCCCTTATGATATCTTGGGGGAAGGCTCATGAGTGAAGACGCTGGAGATTTTCTAGGCGTTTCTGATATTGAGTTCGATTCACGCGATGATTTCATATCTAATATTGATAAGAAATACCGGCTTGAAAAGTTGGGTGGTGGATTTAATATTATTGCGGCTGTGAACAACCGAGAGGATCCTAGCGAATTCTTTGACCTCCTAAAACAGCAGTTCAATGTGCTGGAACGGAATGGAGATTTGATTCGGATACATACAACTATCGACGGGGAACCCGTGTATAGCTACGTCTTTCTTGATGAAATTGCTCCAATATTTCTAACACAAGCCAACAAAACGGATCAGATCCCTCCGACTATAATTAAATTCTTGCAGTCAACACAGGATATTGGCCGGTTAATGTTGTCCAAGCGTGAGATTGATGAAACCAGAAAGCGAATCGTTTCTGAATATGATAATGTTATAGTACCGTACTTTAGTGCCAAGCGTTCAGTAGATGAGCCAATAACTGCGAAGAAACGTCCAGACACCAAGCGCTCAATCCAGTACCGGGCAACTGATGGATTAGAGACATACCGTGAAATGCGTTTTAATTATGGTGTTCTCCCTCGGATTATGACTTTTGAATGTCCAAATGAATTCAAATTCAAAATCAAGGAGGACGGGACATTTGTACATGTGAGAGGTGGAATTAGGACTATTTGGAACTGTCTACAGCGTCAAATCGAGCGAGTTGAGGAAGTCGTTGAATATGCCAACACAGGTTCATATGGGGAAACAGAAAGTGAAATTTTCGCGGATGACGACAAGTTCACGGTTAGTAAGCCATGGGCAGTAGAAGTAACTGAGGGGATCTCCTCAAAGCAAATTGAAACACTTCCTTCTCAACTTGATGACTCATTTTGGGAATTCAGTGTGGCAGACTACTATAGCCAGCCAGAAGTGAACTCGTTTGAAGCAGAAGTAATCGACGAAACAACGCATGAGCGGACAACATTGAAATCAAAGGGTAATGATATTAGAATATTCCCTCGTGAATTTACCGACGTAGATCAATCACTGAGACTGTATAATTTCATTACAGACCACTTTGACGCAGATTGTAAACCAAAGAAAGTGGTATGATAGAACCAGATAGCTTTGATGATGGGTATTATTCTGGTCTAGGACTTCAAGATAAGAAGGATTTCGACAAGCTATATAAAAAGAAATACAAATCTATCGACGAAGATCGGGCTCGCGAAAGCTTTGAACAGTCATTTGACTCAAATGAAGAGGCAGAGTATCGCCTATTTCGAGATGTGGTTAATGCATTTTCTTCGCCACAAGCGGGGTTTGAGGCTACTATTGTAAATCCCTTGTACGAATTTGGGGAACCAGAAGTTGAAATATTACTGGCTAAACCACAATCAAGCAGTGTTCACTTATGTTTTATATCTTGTGAGATATCCGGACAAGATTATATCCGTTGGCAAGAACGAATAAATTCAGTAAGTGAGTTAATGGATAATCAACAAATAGTAGAAACAATCAAAAATAATGCAAACTGCTCAAACCTTCGGTTAGGAAGTATACAGTTCGTAACTCTTACACAAGATATAGATATTGTAGATGCCGATGTGGATATCTTAAAACGGGGGATAGACCCTGAGTATTATGCTATTTGGAAATTGATCAGGTCTGCTGAGTACAACGAAGAAACTGAAGAAATGGAAGAGGCAAAGACAATCAAACTACATGATGGAAGTACATCCGTACCTAGTCTTGAGACCATTGTTAGCGGTGGAATTGACCCCACAACTGCAGAAAACGATGATATTAAGTACTGTTTTTCATCACATCCGGTTTTCCCGATAGGTGAAGTATGTTTAGAATTGTACTTAAACAAATATAATACCTCAGAAAACCCAAAAGAATTCAACAGAAGCGAGTTCGAATCAGCATATCTAAACAATGTCCATTTTGGAGACGACAGAGAATCAATGACGACAATTGCAGAAGATAGAGTTGATGATCTTCTGGAATTCTCGTTGTCACATGGAATAATAAAGAAGGATGATGACATTGTTGAACAACGCGATTTCAAAATAATGTGGTCCTCCGAAGATCCAGGTGATATCAAATCTATGGTCCAAAATAAGTATATTGACTCGAAAGTCCCTGAAAGAACCGGTCAAATTGCATATGACCGGACAAAAGAAGAGCATGAGAAGGGGGAAGCATCGCTTGATGACTTTGCCAATTAAATAATATATAGAGACCATCACCCTGTCTGAGGGTAATAATTTCTTTTCTTCCCGGAAGTGTCGCACCAGTTTATATCCCTGTCTGTTCTCACCCTCACCCAGCATGATTGCCGACCCTGCTGTCTTCGATGATGAACACCTCCCGCGTCGCCTCCTCCATCGAGAAGCTGCCGTTGACCACTTATCTCGTGCATGGGAACCGGCACTTGGTGGCAATCAAGCCCACGACGTGATGATTCACGGCCCGCCAGGCGTAGGAAAGACAGCGCTGACCCGCCACTCCTTACAGAAGCTCACTGGACACGCCGACGTTCAGACGGCCCACGTTCGCTGCCTCGGGAAAACGACTGCTGGTGTTGTCCGCTCGGTCCTTCACGATCTCCCCGGTAGTGACCCGTCGGTGAACGTCCCTCGCGAAGATCTTTGTATCCAGCTTCAGGAGCGCGTCAACAGTCCGGTGATCGTTGTCCTCGACGAGGCTGACGGCCTCCCGTCCACGAACGCACTGAATCGGCTGGTTGATGTCGAGAACGTGTCTGTCGTCGTTATCTGCCACGACCCAGATGAGTGGTTATCCCGACTTGATGGGAGACTCCGGCGGCGGCTGTCATTCGCGGAGTTTGGTCTGGACCGCTACAGTGTCGACGAGCTGGCGGACATTCTTGAAGCACGGGCTAACCTCGGGCTACCGTCGGAATCGGTCACCCGCGAGCAGTTAGAGACAATAGCTGATGAGGTAGCTGGCGTTGCACGGAACGGGATACAAGCACTTCGACAGGCTGCACTTCGGGCTGAGGAACTGCAACATGATCGAATCACCGACGAGGATGTGAGCGAGTCGTTTGAGCGGGCGAAGCGACACATCCGCGAGCTAAATCTGGAGACATTACCGTTCCATCATCAACTGCTGTACGAACTAATCCGTATGGGCGATGGGCTGGAGGCTGGGGAACTGCATGATCGGTATGATTCCGTTGCTGATCAGGCGTACCGTGGACGTGAACAGACGCCGATTTCGGAACGGGCTCGGCGGACGAAGCTCTCGAAACTGGTGGGGTACGATTTGATTGAAGTGAAGGGAGAGAACCGACACCGAGTGTATCGAGTTTGTGATCGAGAGGTAGTAGCTCAGATTGTGTTGAATTACGCTATTTGAATCAACAACCGCTGCTCTTGCACTATAGCCTGCGAATGATATCTGACAGAGGAGTAAGAGTCAAACTTGCTGTGTGATAACCGAAAACGGTGGTTTATGCAGGTAGCAGCGTTTTTATACGCGAATACAGCACGCAAATCGCTCAAATATGATTAGTTATTTTCATTGTCCATTTCGGAAGAATCAGTATCATATAATACTTCCTCAACCCGCTCCAAGCCATTCGCAAGATCCTCTATGCCATCACCTATAGAATTTAGTTCAACATGTACCTTTGCAGGACCGGCTGATAGTGACATAGTCCCTCCTGATAGGATTAGTGAAGTTACTAATACAACTCCCATCCCAGAAGCCACAATCGTCAGAGGACTCTTTTTCTCAATTGACAATAATTCGATTTCATATCTCTTGTTTGGACTGCTAACGTCAGGATTAGACTCTAAAACGTTCCAGATAGAATCCTTCTGGTCCTCTAGCTGATAATAATCTACACTGGTGTATTGTTCAATGATATCGTAATTTTCTGCTATGGTACTATATATTAAATTAAGATTCCGAATAAAATCATATAATTCGAGATCAGATAGACTCTCATTCGATTTAAATCGAATACGGACTTGGGAAGAAGTCGAACCATCCTCAAAAAGGGAATCTAATGGGAAGATCGCCCCACCAACTTGCTCTCTATTTATTGGCGTCCTCGAAATATGGACATTAGAGAAATCTGCTTTCTTCAATTTTGCTCCCGCTAGAGAAGTACGAACAACCCGGGCACCGCTCAAATCTGCCCCTCTAAGATCTGTACTACCGAAATCTGCACACCATAGATTTGCGTTTGATAGATCAACTCCTGAAAAATCTCCATTAGTACAATTAGCATTCCAGAGATCTGTTTCTGACATGTCTACACCGTTTAAAATAGCGCGACGAAGATTCACGCCCGCCATCACTGACCGCGTAAACGAATTATCCCTCAAGTCTAAATCGCTAAAATCAGCCCCAGTCAACCTGACATTAACAAAGTCTATCTCGGAGAAGTCTACGTTGTTAAACCCACAATTAGTAAGATCTGAGTCTGTAAATATAGTGTCGTGAATTGTTGCCCCATCAAATTTCGTCCCTTGAATTTCAGCCCCTCTAAAACTCACAGAATTTAAGTGTGAATCATGAAAGTCCACATTATTCACACTGCACTGCTCAAAGGATATTTCTCCATCTACCGAGATCTGTTTCAGTATTGCTCCGTCCAATAGTTCCGGTCCATCAGAACGTTGTTCTCGCAATTCAGAAATGGGTTTATTATCTTCATCAGCATGCCAAATGCACCGGTCTCTCCCTTCCCACAGGGGGCGTCCGCAGTATCCAGATATCTCATACCTTTTATAAATGTGTGTGCACCCTTGAATCGGGTTAGTATCAACATCTTGTCTAATCCCTTCCTGAGATGCTCCTGTTTTTGATTTACTCATTTTTACCCCAAAATCGAACGCCAAGTCAATAAATTAACATGGTAGATCTCCTTCCGATAGGGAGGTGACGATGTTTGTTGTTTTGAATCGGTCAGAAAATCAGAATGCTCTTCAGAATCCTCAGAAGGGTATTGACTCACTATGCCTTTTTCGAGTGACCAACTCATATATTAGAATGAGCAATAGTGAGTTTCGATGATGGAAACACCCCTCCTTTTTCTCCCGGAAGTATAGCACCTTTTTAACCCGTTTCTTCCCCTCGGTCCACAGTGTATGGAAGGAACAATCGAAGTCTACACTGGTGAAGAGGTGAACGTTGAGCACATCAAAGCCCTCGGGAACGGCGGTGCTCGGTTCGACATCACCGCCGAAGACGGCCGGAAGTGGCGCGTCGACCTGACCCGAGATGGTGAAACCGAGATCGTGACGAGCTGGCGCGACGGCAAGTTAGCCGATCTCGAATTGCCGGAATGGGCCGGTGACGTGACGGCACGACTCGTGGGGGTGTAAGAATGTCAGCCGGCGTCTTCGACAGGTGCGAGTTCGCTGGCGTCGAGTTCCTCGTTGAGGAATGCACGCCCGTCATCGGTCAGTCGGTAGAGACCGCGTCCGATCTTCTCAACCAACCCGTACCGGGTAAGCTCAGAGAGTCGATCACGGGCGTAGTTGGCAGCGGCTATGTCGAAAGTATCATCGAGAGCTTGGGGAGTCATGTTCCCTTCATCTCGAATCGTTTCCAGAATGGCTTCGTCAGTCTGAGTCATCCAATCAGCACGCTGCCTAGGCACATCAAGCGGTGTGGCTGTGGAACTCATAGGTGTATCGGTGCATTAGACATCTATTTGCAATCACTTGTATCTCAGCGTAGTAGCACAGATTAATCTGTGCAATTCACAGAAAAGTATTTCAGTAGAGGCGTTATACAGGTGAAGTGACCCGCCCATCGGACCAGAAAGGTCCGGCGTGCTGGCACACGCCGGGTGGGTCGTTTCCCGTTTGAGGCTTAGACGACCCATGAAAGACGAGAACGAGCGGGCTATTGAAAGTAGCCCAACGAGCAGCGGTATAGCCAGTCGACCAACCTGCGGAGACCGGTACGTCCCGTCTGGAGGTGAGCGTGCGTGAGCGACCGCGTCATCGAAGACGTGGACAAGTGTGAGACGGACGGCTGCGAGAACTTTTGCTATCCCGGTGAGTCCCGCTGTCTGGGCTGTTACCGGAAGCGAAAGCGGGGGCAAGCATGAGTGAGGATCTGATGGATCTCTCGCCAGAAGACGGTATCGAGCGGTTCCTCCGACACCGCGAACCGTCCGTTCGCGAGAGTACGATGCGGAACGCGAAGACGCGACTTCGGTTCTTCAACGAATGGTGTGAGGAGCGCGACATCGAGAACCTGAACAACCTCACCGGCCGCGACTTAGCTGATTTCGTGGCATGGCGACGGGGAGACATCGCGGCGCTGACCCTCCAGAAGCAACTATCGACGATTCGTGAAGCGCTCCGATATTGGGCCGACATTGAGGGCGTCGACGATGGGCTGGCCGAGAAGGTCCATGCCCCCGAGCTGCCCGACGGAGCCGAAAGCCGCGAAGTCCACCTGAGTGCAGACCGGGCACATCGGATACTCGACTACCTTCACGAGTACCGTTATGCGAGCCGGGATCACGTTGTCTTCCTGATCCTGTGGAAGACGGCGATGCGCCGGTCGGCCCTGCGGTCACTGGACGTTGACGATCTTCGTCCCGACGACTACGCGCTGGTGCTGGAGCATCGAATCGACGAGGGAACGAAACTCAAGAACGGTGAAGACGGCGAGCGGTGGGTCTACCTGGGTCCGAGCGATTACCAGGTCGTCGACGATTATCTCGACAACCCTGACCGCTACGAGCGGACTGACGACTACGGCCGGAAGCCACTCATCACCTCGCAGCACGGCCGGCCCACGGGTGATACCATCTACAAGTGGGTGAACAAGCTCACCCAGCCGTGCGTTCTCAATGGGTGTCCTCACGACGCTGATCCGTCGGACCCGTCGACCTGCGAGGCACTGGGCTCGCGTGCGGCCCACAGTAAGTGCCCGTCTTCCCGGTCACCCCACGGACTCCGGCGTGGCAGTATCACCTACCACCTGAATAGCGACGTGTCCCCGGAGATCGTCAGCGAGCGATGCGACGTATCGCTCGAAGTGCTGTACGAGCACTACGACGTGCGGACGAATCAGGAGAAAATGGCGGTTCGAAAGAAGCAACTGGAGCGAATCTAACATGACCATTACTAAACACAACCCCTCGTTGTCGTGTAAGTTTCAGACTACTACCCGGCGAGTCCATGCGAATTTCGCTTGTTCGGTAATCGCAACACGCCGCCGCTTCTTTATAATCGACATACCGTCGAATTGTGTCTCCGTTCTGGCTGCAGCAGCTTTGCCGGTAGTGATTCGAGACGCTGTCAGGAGGGGAAAACCCGTCCCAGGAGGATAGACGAAACCACCGGTGTGTCGGTATCGGCCTTGGTTTCGGATGAGCAGCGGGTCGACCCGCTGAGTCGTTCAGAAGAACTGGAACAGATCGTCTCGCTGGGCCTCGTGAAGGTGGTGCCGGACGGCCTCGTTCAGCGGCTCGACGGAGCCGCGCTTCGCGCTGATCGGCGCGATAGTCTCCTGCCACTGTTGCCATGGCGGGTGCAGTCCGAGTCGGTCACAGAGTTCGTTCAAGCGGTCGTCCTTGTCGTCGACCTTGTCCATCTTGTTGACGGCGACGACCGGCTCGACACCGACCTCCCGGAGGAAATGAAACATCTCCACGTCGTGTGGGATCTCGTCGGGGCCGGAGTGGCGGTCGATGATGTCGATGACCGACTTGCCGTCCACGACGAGGATACCGACGAGAATATGCTCGGCGTTCCGCTCGACGTACTGGACCACGTCGGTCTTGATTTCCTCGCGGACGTCTTCGGGGACGCCTTTCATGTACCCGAAGCCGGGGAGGTCACTGATGACGAAATCGGCGCTGGCCCAGTCGAAGTGGTTGGGCGAACGCGTGACACCGGGTCGCTGGCCCGTGTCGAACGTGTGGCCCGTTATCTCGCGCATCAACGTCGATTTCCCGACGTTTGACCGACCGACGAGCACCACCTCGGCGTCCCGGTCCGGTCGTGATTCGAACATACCCCGTGTACTCCGCCGGCGGGGAAAAGCGCGTTCGTTTCCCGAGGACCGACTGTTTCGTGATTCACGGCGGCGTTTCGCTCCAGTTCTGCACCCGGGACTCGCTAACTAGCCGCTTTTTTACCCTCGCGGGTCCCACCCGGAGCCGTGCGGCTGGTACAGATACTGATTCCGACCGGAAAGCGAGACGCCGTCCTGGGCGTGTTGGCCGAGGAGGGCATCGACTACGTGCTCACCGACGAGACGAGCGGGCGGGAGTTCACCGCTGTCGTCACCTTTCCAGTCCCGACCAACGCACTCGAACCAGTCCTCGAAGAGCTGCGGAACGTCGGTATCAACGACGACGGCTATACGGTCGTCGTGGACGCGAACACCGTCATCTCCAGCCAGTTCGACGAACTAGAGGAGAAGTACGCTGAGGAGGAAGACGAAGACCGCATCGCGCGAGAGGAACTCACCTCGAAGGCAAACGACCTCGCTCCCTCGATGTCGAACTACGCGCTCATGACCATCATCAGCGCGATTATCGCGACCGCCGGGCTCCTGCTCGATTCCCCGGCCGTCGTCGTCGGCTCGATGGTCATCGCGCCGCTCATCGGCCCGGCGATGACCGCCAACGTCGGCACCGTCGTCGACGACCACGAGATGTTCATTCAGGGCGTCAAACTCCAGGCCGTCGGGCTCGGACTCGCCGTGGCAAGCGCGACTGTCTTTGCCCTGCTGGTCCGGTACGCCAACGTCATCCCGCCGCTCGCCGATGTGACCACAGTCGGCCAGATACGCGAGCGGGTCGCCCCCGACTTCCTCTCGCTGATCGTCGCGCTCGGCGCTGGCGCGGCCGGCGTCGTCAGCCTCACCAGCGGCGTCTCGACGGCACTGGTCGGCGTCATGATCGCCGTCGCGCTCATCCCGCCGGCGGCCACGGTCGGCATCGGTATCGCGTGGGGCCAACCGCTCGTCAGCCTCGGGTCCGCCGTGTTGCTGCTTGTGAACGTCCTCTCGATCAACCTCGCAGTGCTCGTCGGGCTCTGGTATCAGGGCTACCGCCCGGAACACTGGTTTCAGGAGAGCAACGCACGGTCGGCGACTGTCAAACGGATCGGCGTCCTCGTCCTGTCGATACTCGTCCTGTCGGCGTTCCTGGGCGGCGTCACCTTCGACTCCTACCAGCAGGCGACGACGGAGTCGGACATCCGCGACGCCATCCAGGGCAGCGTCGACTCGCCGGCTCGCGTGCTGACGGTCGAAATCGAGTACACCAACACTGCGATCTTCCAACAGCCGCGCCGCGTCATCGTCACTGTCGGTCTGCCGCCGGACGCGGAGCAGCCACTGCTTGTCGACCAACTGGATGCTCTGGCTGATGACGCGGCCGGCCGAGACGTTGCGACGGAAGTTCGCTACGTCACTGTCGAGCGGAACGGCTGACGCTCAAAACCGACTTTGACCGTTCGGTGACATAAATACCGTTGGGCGTGTCGGGGACGATATGGTATCACGACCACTCGCAATCGCTGGCGTCCTGGCACTGCTCGTCGCCGGTGGCGTCGGGTTCGCACTCGCGGACACCGGAGCCGTCGCGCCGTCGACGAATTCGACCGTGAGCGTCAACGCTGACGCGACCGTCGAACGCGCGCCCGACCGTGCAACCGTCACCGTCGCCGCCGTGGGCCGCGGTGAGACCGCCGAAGCGGCGCGCAACAATCTCAGCGGTGATGCTGACGCCATTACGTCGGCGCTGGAAGACGAGGGCGCGAACGTGACCTCCTCGCGGTTCCAGATCCGCCCCGAGTACGAGGAGAGTCGAGAGGGCCGCGAACAGGTCGGCTACGTAGCGATCCACACCGTCGAAGCCGAGACGAGCAACGTTTCGACTGCCGGGACACTCATCGATGCCGCAGTCGACGCCGGCGCTGACCGCGTCGAGGGCGTGCGCTACTCCCTGAGCGAGGAGACGCGACAGGCCGCACGCGAAGAAGCCCTGACGACCGCGATGGACAACGCCCGAACGGACGCCGAAGTCGTCGCCGCTGCGGAGGATCGGTCCGTCGGTGACGCCGTCACGGTTCAGACCAGCGACCACGGCCGCCCCGTCGTGTACGCGGAAGCGATGGCCGCCAGTGATGCCGGCGGACGGACGAGCATCCAGCCCGGCGATGTCACCGTCGACGCCTCCGTCAGTGTCACGTACGAACTAGAGTAAGCCGTTCTGACTCGCCACTGCGGTTCCTTGTTCGGATTGATCAAGACGCCTCCCGTTGGTGACCGCAGTCCTCGCGGGTCGCTTCGCTCCCCGCTCGGAGTGTTCGAGACGCCTCCCGTTGGTCGGCGTCTCGCTATTCGTCAAACGGCAGTTCGATCTCGTACCCCACCGCGTCGATAGCGGCCTGCAACACGCCGTCGACGTTGTCGTCTTCGGTGACGCTCATGTAGTGGTCGGCCTCCACGTCCGTCGAGAGGTCGCTCTTGTTCGCAATCGTCAGTACAGGCACGTCGAAGCGCGCTTCGATGTCGTTGCGCAGTTCCAACTGGTCTGCGAGCGGGTAGCCACACTCGCCGCTGGGGTCGACGAACACGAGGACTGCGTCGGCGAGGTGTTCGAGCGCGCTCACGGCCTGTGACTCGATCTCATTGCGGTCCTCCGGCGGCCGGTCGAGCAGGCCGGGCGTGTCGACCAGCTGGTAGCGGATACGCTGGTCCTCGAAGTGCCCGACGCGGATCTGCGTCGTCGTGAACGGGTACGAGGCGATCTCGTTGTCGGCCCGCGTGACGCGGTTGACAAAGGACGACTTGCCGACGTTGGGGTAGCCGGCGACGACGATGGCCGGCTCGTCCGGGCGGATATCGGGGATGTCTTTGAGGGCGTTGTGCGCCGTCGAGATGGCGGCGAGGTTGTCTTCGACCTCCTCGACCACGTCGGCGATACGGGCGAACGCCTGCTTGCGGAGTTTCCGGGCGGTGTCGATGTCGCCGCGGGCGACGCGGCTCTCGTACTCCTGGCGGATCTCGACGACCTTGTCGGCGGCCCACGAAACCTCTGCGAGGTGCTGTTTCAGCGCGTCGATACCGGGGTCGTTGTCTGCGGGGTAGGCTTCGCCGATGACCGCGTCGGCGAGTTCGATATAGAAGGGGTCCAGATCGTCGATCGTCGGCCACGCCGTCACCACGTTCTCCATGTTGTCGGAGGCGATGTTCGACGCCGTCATCAGCATCGACTGCTGGGCTTCGTTCCCGTCCTTGGCCCCGCCGGCGCGCGACGCCCGCGAGAAGGCTTTGTCCACGAGCTCCTCGGCGGTGGGCGTCGTCGGCAGACCCTCGAAGGGATGGCTCATAGGTCACGTTGACGGCCGGAGCGTAAAAGCGCATTCAATCGCTCCCCAAACTGTTGCGAGTCACGTTTTTGAGCGTCCCGGACACAGTTCCGGCATGGCACAGATTGACGCCGGCGAGATTCTGCCCAACGACCACGTCCAGCAGATGGCTGCTGAGGGGCGGGTCACTCAGATGCACCGCGGCCACCAGTACGCCGACGAGGGCGACACGTTCGAGATCGACGGCACCGAGTTCGCGGTGACAGACGTAACACACCGGACACTGGGTGACATGACCGACGAGGACGCACAGCGTGAGGGGTCGGAAGACCTCGACGCGTACAAAGAACGGATGAAGAAAGTCCATGGCAGCTTTGAGTGGGACGACGACAGCGAGGTCGTCCGGCATCGGTTCGCGCCAGTCGACGAGTGAGGCGGGACCGTCTGACGACGACCGGCAACTGAATTGACGGCCGAGCGGGCTGCCACCGCGCCGCAGACAACCCTTATCAACTACGGTAACTATCAGTAACTACATGACAGAGACGATGAGCAAGTCGAAAGCGGACGATCCGGAGCGGGCGCATCTCGCGGACGTTGCGGATGGCTGTGGCTGCACCGAAATCTGGGAGCACATGAGCGAAGCTCGCGACGCAGACGACGACTGAGCGCCCTATTACTCCGATACCACGTCGACGCCGGTAAACTCGAAGCGTGCGCCGCCGGCATCGCTTTCAGTGAGGGTGACTGTCCAGCCATGCGCAGCGGCGATCTGTGAGATAATCGAGAGCCCGAACCCGGTGCCGTCAGTTGTCGTCGAGTAGCCGCTTTCGAACACCGCCTCCCGGTCGGCTTCGGGGATGCCTGTGCCGTCATCCGAGACTGCGAACCCGCCCGGAATCTCGCTAATCGTTACTGTCACGCCTGGTATGTCGTGTTTATCGGTACCACCGGACTGAATCCGACTGTCCGTAGCGCTGTGCTCTACGGCGTTTCGGATCAGGTTCTCCAGCAACTGTTTGAGCCGCGTCATGTCCGCCTGTATCTTGCGGTCGGTGTCGACCACCAACGTCGCGTCGCCGGTATCGACGACCTCCCAGCAGTCCTCGACTGCTGTCGCCAGTGCCACCGTTTCCATCTCTGTAATGTCGTCGCCGGTCCGGGCCAGTAACAGGAGGTCGTCAATCAGCGCCTGCATCCGCTCGAGAGCCTGTTCTATCGCGGCCATATTGCTGTCGTCGTCACACTCCTCTTTCAGCGCGCCCAGCCGGCCGATAGCGACGTTGAGAGGGTTGCGAAGGTCGTGGCTGACGACTGTCGCGAACTGTTCCAGACGGTCGTTTTGCGTCGATAGTTCCTGCTCACGGTCACGGAGCTGTCTGTCGCGCTCGACGGCGGCGAGAGCCGCCTCCATGTTCGCCGCGAGGACCCGCCCAGCGACGATGTCTGCCTCGTCGAATGCATCGACGGTCGTCGATGCGGCGATGAGAATGCCGTGTTCCCCCAGCGGCAGATACAGTTCGCTGCGTATCGGTGTCTCGGGGTTCTGCACGTCCTCTTCCAGCCGCACGTCGGGGACTGCGGTCGCTTCGCCACGCTCGTACACCCGCCAGGCGATGCTGTCGCCCGGCCCGAACGTCGGGATATCACCGACCAACTCTCGAGCCGATGCGGTCGCGGCGACGGGTTCTAACTCCCCGTCGTCGTTGAGGAGGTGGACAGCATTCGCGTCGAGCCCGATAATCTCCGCGGCCGCGTTGACGCCGATCCCGGCAACTTCGTTGTGGACTTCGGCGGCCATCAACTGCCGGGTGGCCTCGTGCAGCGCTTCGAGCCGCTGTTCGCGCTCGTCCGTATCGCCCCGGTCGCTGATGACCGACACTGTGCCGTCTTCGCCGTCCCAGGTCACGTCACACGCCGTGACGCTGGCCTGCACGCTGTTGCCAGCGAGGGTCCGTATCGTCCGGCTGACTTGGCCGGCCGTCTGGCCGTTCTCGACGACGCGTTCAACGGTCTCGGTCCCGCCGTCCGTTGTCGGTTCGACGAGGTCAGTCAGTGGCCGGTCACAGAGGTCGTCGCTGTCTGCTGCGCCGAAAAACTCCACCGCCGCCGGGTTCGCGTATACGACGGTGTCGGCGACGCTGATGAGGGCCGCATCGCTCGTTGCGTCGAGAATCCGTTTCGTCCGTTCCTGTGCGGTATCGGCCGTTGCTTTCGCTCTGACTCGCTCGACTGTGTTTCGGATCCGCTGCGCGAGCACGGCGTACTGCTGGGACCCCTGCACTTTTTGAATGTAATCGGTGACGCCGGCCGTGACTGCCTCGCTTGCGAGCGACTCGCTCCCCTGACTGGTAAATAACAGGAACGGCATATCCGGGTCTCTGGCACGGACCGCCTCCAGAAACTCCAGCCCGTCGATGCCGGGCATATCGTAGTCGCTGACGATGCAGTCCACGTCGTGCGCATCCAGATACGATAGTCCGTCCGTAGCGCTCGTGACTCCGGTGGCGTCGATCGCCTCGTCGTTGCGTTCGAGATGTGTCGCGATCAGGTCTGCGTACGACGGTTCGTCATCGACACAGAGGACTGTAATGCCCGACGCCACATGGCCCATGCCTCCTGATATGAACTGTGTCAGTGTCAATCTATCGCGCCCCTCACCTGGTGACGGGTCGCCTTACCGCCGCTTGGCCAGTTCTGCACGCAAATCGTCGACGTCCATGTCTTTCATCGACAGCAGAACGAGCAGGTGATAGACGATATCGGCCGATTCGTGGGCGAGCTCTTCGGTATCGTCGTCTTTGGCCGCCAGAATCAGCTCCGTCGTCTCCTCGCCCAGCTTCTCCAGAACGGCATTTTCGCCCTTCTCGTGGGTGAACAGTGACGCCGTGTAGGAGTCCTCGGGAAGGTTCGCCTTGCGGTCCTCGATGACAGCGAACAGTTCGTCGATAACGTCGCCGGTGTCGTCGCTCATAGCCGCCGTTCGGTCAGCGGGGCCTTCAGGCCGTCGCTACGACTCCACCGAGTCGAAAAAGGCCAGGTCGTGGATGCGCGGGTCTTCGGTCAGTTCGGGGTGGAACGACGTGCCGACGACCGGTCCCTCACGGACCGCGACTGGGTGGTCGTCCCACGTCGCCAGCACTTCGACGTCCGTGCCGACGTAGTCGATGACCGGTGCGCGGATGAACACCGCCGGGAACGGGTCGTCAAGACCCTCGACCGCCAGTGGAGCTTCGAAGCTGTCCTTCTGTCGCCCGAACGCGTTGCGCTCGACGGAGACGTCGATGACGTTCAGCGTGTCGACGCGGTCGTCCTGTGCGTCGCTCGCGCTGACGATGAGCCCGGCACACGTCGCCAGCACCGGCTTGCCGGCGTCGACGTGGGACTGGATTTCGTCGGCGATGCCCTCCCGGTGGATGAGCCGCGATATCGTGGTCGATTCCCCGCCCGGTAGCAACAGCACATCGCAGTCGGGGACGACCCCGGACTCGCGTATCTCGACGACCTCCGCCGTCTGGTCGTGGGCCGCTGCCGCCCGCCTGATCGCGTCTCCGTGTTCAGAGACATCGCCCTGAACCGCGAGTACACCCGCGCGTAGCGTCATACGTCCCCGTTAGTGTGCCTGTGCGAAAAGCCTCTCGTCTCCTGCAAAGATCCGGTAGCAGGGCCGTCTTTGACTCCTCCGTTGTCGTCTACGACGCCGCTCAGTGTCCGTTCGGATATAGTCGAACCAAACGGTTAGGTGAGGCGGCCTGTAGACGTGGCACATGGGAAAGCGACGGCAGGACCCGGTCGAGGTAAACGCGGACGGGTCGGCAGACCTCTATGAGATATCGACTTGGGAGCCCCGGTCGAGGCTGGACCGGTTCGCCCACTGGCTCTACCACATCGGAATACGGACGCTGCGGTATCTGGTCATCCTTGCAGCCATTCTGATCCTCCTCCTGCAGGTCGCGTTCGGGAGCCTCGGCGCGCTCAGCGACCAGCCGCTGTTTGCCGGGATGGCCATCCTCTCTGCCGTGCCGGCGCTCGGACTCGCGGCCTACATCTACTACGCTGATGTGACTACGGAGGAACCACTGACGCTGCTCGTGGGAACGTTCTTGCTCGGAGTGTTGTTTGCCGGCTTTGCCGGTATTCTCAACGGGTTCCTCGGCGAGCCGGTTCAGGCAATCGGCTCCGGGTTCGGGCTCGTGCCGTTCCTCGGTCAGGTGTTCGTCTTCTTCCTCATCGTCGGTCCCGTCGAGGAGACCGTGAAACTGCTGGCGGTACGCCTGTACGCCTTCCGCGACAACCGCTTCGACGCCGTCGTCGACGGTGCGGTGTACGGCGCTGTCGCCGGTCTCGGCTTTGCGACTATCGAAAACGCGCTGTACATCACACAGAACGCCGAGATGGCTACCGGGACGGTCGAGTTACTCGCCGCGAGCAGCGACATCACCGCGATCAGAGCGCTCGCGGGGCCGGGCCACGTCATCTACTCGGCCTTCGCCGGCTACTACCTCGGTCTGGCGAAGTTCAACCCCGACGACGCCGGCCCAATCGTGCTGAAGGGACTGCTCATCGCTTCGCTCATCCACGCCGTCTACAACACGCTGGCCGGCCCGGTGACAGCTATCCTGGCGGGCATCTACAACGTCAACTTCCTCGTCGCGTTCTTCGGCTTCGTCATCGTGTACGACTCGTTTTTCGGCCTGCTGTTGCTGAAGAAGGTTCACGCCTACCGGCGGGCCTACAGGCGCGCTCACGAGGACCCGGACGAGACTGCGCTTCGCCCGGAACAGACCGAGTTCGACCCTTAGACCAACTGCTCGACGTATTTCGCGACCACGTCGACCTCTAAGTGGACTGGATCGCCGACCGACTTCTCCGACAGCGTCGTCTCGGCGTACGTCGTCGGAATGATCGCCACGTCGAACTCCTCGGAGCGACGGTCGGCGACGGTCAGGCTGATGCCGTCGACCGTTATCGACCCTTTCTGAACCAGATAGTCCTGATGGGCCTCGGGCAGGGAGAACGTGAACGTCCAGTCCTCGCCCTCCTGTTCGATACCGACGATCTCGGCCGTCGTGTCGACGTGGCCTTGCACGATGTGGCCGTCGAACCGGCCGTCGGCCGGCATCGCCCGCTCAAGGTTCACCCGGTCACCGCCGTCGAGGTCATCGAAGAACGTCCGGGCGAGGGTCTCCTGGGCGAGAAACACCTCGAACCACTCACCGTCGGCCGCCTTCTCGACGGTGAGACAGACGCCGCTGACGCTGATCGACTGGCCGTGGTCGAGTCCCTCGAACGGCGCGCCGATCCGCATCCGACGCCCGCCCTCGTCGTCAATAACCGCCTGCACCTCGCCGGTCGTCTCGACGATTCCGGTGAACATACCCCAGATACAGCACGGCTGGCGGAAAGCACTTGGCTTCCCGGAGACGTAATATAGACTCGGAACCGAGTAATTACTTACAATATCTTGGCGGAAGGAATTTATCCTCGCCGCTGGTAGCGCGGTGTATGGCAGCTACGCCCGACGCTGACCACGACTGGACTGGCCGTCACGCACGGACGGAGCCGACCGAAACCGGGCGAATCGTCGAGGTGCCCGACGAACTAATCGAGGACTGGGACCTGCGACACGCGGAGACGAAAGGCCGCAGTTAACGCTGTAGCGCTTCGACGCCGACCAGTTCCGCGCCGGTCAGCGCCCGGATGTAGGCCCCGCCCGCGATAGAGACGTGGCCGAACTCGTCTTCTTCCATCCCGTACATCTCGATAGCTCGTGAGGTGTCGCCGCCGCCGACGACGGAGAAGCAGTCGGTGTCGGCGATGGCTTCGAGCACGCCGGCGGTGCCGACCGAGAACCGCTCGTCCTCGAACATCCCCAGTGCGCCCTTCACGAAGACGGCCTCGGAGTCCCGGATGATCGGCGAGTACTCCATGACGGTCTCGCTCCCGACGTCGAGGTAGGAGACGCTCTTTTCCTCGATGTCGTCGACGGCCTGCTCGGCGCGGTCGCCGTTCTCGTCCTCGTAGGCCAGGTCGACCGCGAGCGTGATCTGGTCGCGGTGGTCTTCGAGCATGGACTCGATCTTCTCGCTGTTTTGCTCCCACTGCTCGTCGTAGAGGTTCGCGTCATCGATGTCGTAGCCGACCGGGTAGCCAGCGGCTCGCAGGAACAGTTCTCCGGCGATGCCGCCCAACAGGAAGTCGTCGACCTTCTCGTCGAGGTGGGTCATCACGTCGATGACGTCCGTGGCCTTCGTCCCGCCGACGACCATCGTCACCTGCCCGTCGAACTCCTTCTCGGCGATGGCGGTGTTGGCCTCGTACTCGGTTTCCATCACGCGGCCGGCGTAGGCGTCCATGACCAGCGGGAAGCCCACCAGCGAGGCGTGCGAGCGGTGGGCCGCGGAGTAGGCGTCGTTGATGTAGGCGTCGAACTCGTCTTTGAGCGTCTGGACGAACTCCGTCTGTGATTTGATTTCCGGGTCTTCCTCCGGCAGTTCGTCGTCGCACATCCGCGTGTTCTCCAGAACGAGTACGTCGCCGCCGTCGAGGGCCGCGATGTCGTGAATCGCCTGCGGCCCGTAGGTCTCGTCGACGAAATCCACGTCGTGGTCAATGTGTTCCGCGAGAATGTCGGCGTGCTGGGCAAGCGAGACGAAGTCGTCGCGGCCAGGACGGCCCTGGTGGGCCAGCACTGCAACCTCGAACCCGCGGTCGACGAGTTCGCTGATCGTCTCCGCGTGGCGGTCGAACCGTCGGTTGTCCTGTACCGTGCCGTCCTCTACCGGTGAATTGAGGTCGAGGCGAACGAGGACGCGCTGTCCGTCGTCGAGGTCGTCGAGCGTCTGGAAGGTCATCACTCGGGAGGAAACCTGCCGACCGCTTAACGGTTTCCGAGTCCGAACAGTGGGCGGCTTGTCGGGAGCTACCGTCGTTGTTTGCACTGGCTACCAGCGTAGAAATGGGGAGAGGGGTGGGAGTGAGGGTGGGGTGGGAGTCGGGATGGGGACACCGTTGTCGCACACAGCCGGCACCGGGTCACAGGATGCCGACTGGGGGCACAACTGTCTGTGCTGACACACAGAGTCGACCAGTGGGCAAACACCGGTTCGGACTCTATGTGTGCAACATCTTTAGTGAACAATAATTATAAACCTTCCTGACGCCGCAAATCGTTTCTGCGTTTACTCAGTGATGTACTCGGCCACGTCGAGCATCCGGTTCGAGAAGCCGTACTCGTTGTCGTACCAGGTGAGAATCTTCGTCATCCCGGAGACGACGTTCGTCGACTGCAGGTCGACCTGCGTGGAGTACGGGTCCCCGAGGATGTCCGAGGAGACGACGTCGTCGCTCGTGACGCCCAGCACGCCTTCGAGTTCGCCGGCAGCGGCCTCCTCGAAGGCGGCGTTGACATCGCTCTCCGTCACGTCGTCGTCGAGGTCGACAACGAACTCGGTGATGGAGCCGTTCGGCACCGGGACGCGGATAGCCATCCCGTCGAGTTTGCCTTCAAGCTCGGGCAGGACCTCGGTGGTCGCCTGCGCGGCACCGGTCGAGGTCGGGATGATGTTCTCGGCGGCCGCACGGCGACGGCGGGGCTTGCCGTTCGGGCCGTCCATCAGGTTCTGGGAGCCGGTGTAGGCGTGGACCGTCGTTAGCTGGCCGGCGTTGATGCCGAACTCCTCGTCGAGGACCTTCGCGACCGGCGTGATGGAGTTGGTCGTACAGGAGGCGTTCGAGACGACATCCTCGCCGTCGTACTCGTCGTGGTTGACGCCGTAGACGAGCTGCTTGACCGGCTCGTCGCCCTTCGGCGGGGCGGAGATGAGGACCTTGTCGGTCCCGGCGTCGAGATGCTGGCTCGCGTCCTCCTTGGTGCGGAAGATGCCGGTCGCCTCGAAGGCCACGTCGACATCGAGGTCGTCCCACGGGAGCTGTGTGGGATCTGTTTCGTGGAAGATGCCTGCTTCGAAGTCGGTCCCCTCGACCGTGAGGACGCCGTCGTCGACGCTGGCCCCTTCGAGTTCACCCATGACGGTGTCGTACTGGGCGAAGTAGTCGATTTCCGAGTCGTCCATCACATCGTTGATACCGACGACTTCGACGTTGTCGTTGTGTAACGATGCGCGGAATACGTTGCGGCCGATACGGCCGAAGCCGTTGAGGCCGACGCGGACTGGCTCACTCATTGGTGTCTAGAGAGGCAGTCGGTCAGTGTAAAGTGTTTTCGGATTTGTTGTAAATTTGTGTTTGTTTATGCGCGTTCGAGCGCGAATGATTAATAGTGAAGGTGGCCGTTCGTGTGAGAGTACCCCTCGACGGCGTCTGGTAACAGGTACTATATTCGTCCGAAGGCTTTTGAAACGGACGGACGTACTGATTGGTAGGAATGAGACGCGATGACAGTGACGACCCGTTCGACGAGTTCTTCCGGGAAATAGAGCGGATGATGGACGAGATGATGGGGGCCGAAGGCGACGTCCACATCGACCGGGACACCGGTGGCGGTGGGGCCGACCTCCACGTCGACGTTCACGAAACCGACGAGGAGATCCGGGTCGTCGCCGACGTTCCGGGCGTCGACAAGGACGCAATCGACCTCAAGTGCGACGGCACTGTCCTCACGATCAACGCCGAAAGTCCGGAGCGCGAGTACCACGAACGACTGACCCTGCCGACCCGCGTCGACGAACACTCAGCCGCCGCGACGTACAACAACGGCATCCTCGAAGTCACCTTCGACCCCGAAGAGGACTCCGCGGACATCGAACTGTAGCACGCCCGGCACACGGTTCTGATTTTCCGCGCGCCACTCCAGTGCGCTTGCTTCGCTACTGCTCAGCCGTTTGCCGTATCAACGCCGCCAGGTCGTCCCAGAAGCCGTCCTCGTACTTCGTCGCCGAGTCGATTGTCGGGCGGGCGTTCGTCTCGTTGACGACTGCGCGGTCCTCGGTCACCAGCAGGTCGACGCCGAGGTACGGAATCTCCAGTTCGTCGGCCGCGTCTTCGGCCAGTTCCCGTAGCGCCGCTGGCAGTTCCTGCCCTTCGGCTTCGGCCCCGCGGTGGACGTTGTGTTTCCACCGGCCCTGCGCGCGGCTCGCGTCGGGGAGGCGGCGCTCCACCGCGCCGACGTACTCGCCGTCGACGACCATCACGCGGTAGTCGGCGGCGTCGGCGACGTACTCCTGAACGAGAAACGACTGATCGCCGACCGCGCGGTAGTCGTGGACCAGATCGAGGTAGTCGACGATGCCGAGAAACGAATCCAGATCGTGAGCCTTGGCCACGCCGACGCCGCGGGTCGTCGAGTTCGGCTTCACGACCACGGGCGGGTCGAATCGCTCGAAGGCCGCCGTCAGCTCGGCCTCGCTCGCCGGGTTCGACACGACGACGGTCTCGGGAACGGGGACGTCCGCACGGCCGAGACGCGCCAGCACGTCGGCCTTGTTCCGCGAGCGGAGGATAGCCTCGCGGTCGTTGACCCATGGCACGTCCAGCATGGCGTCGGCGACCGCTCCCTCCATGATTCGGGAGGGATAGACGAAGCCCACGTCGTACTCGTCGAAGGGACTCTCGTCGAGCGCCAGCGTCCGCTCAGCTGTCTTGACGTGGCCCACCTCGATGTCACGGGCCGCCAGCGGCCCCTGCATCCGCTCGAAGGTCTCGGCGTTCGTGGCGACGGCCAGCCTGTACATAGCTTGCAGTTGTCGTGGAGAGATAAAACACGCTCGCAGCCGCTCTCGGCACACGGTGACCGGACTCTGCTGCGCGTCGCGTACCTATTCTCGCCAGCCACAGAATTGCGGCATATAATGGATGCATACGCAACTATTGGCGGAAATGACAGATAAACGCTAAGTATGCCGGGGAATAATAGACCACGCGTGTACGACGACATTCTCTTCCCGACGGACGGCAGTGACGGCGCGGACGAAGCGCTTTCACACGCACTCGAACTGGCGGAGACGCACGACGCGACGATTCACGTGCTCTCTGTCGTCGATTCGACGTATCTCGGGAGCGCCGCGGCAGAAGCAACGACCATCGAATCGCTGCAGGAACAGACCGAGCAGGTCATCGACGAGACTATCGACGATATCGCCGCCCACGGCGCGGCCGTTGTTGCCGAGCACCGAATGGGCGACCCCTATGAGGAGATTATCGACTACGCCGAGACGGCGGGTGTCGATATGATCGTTATGGGAACCCACGGGCGGAGCGGTCTGGATCGGTTTCTGCTGGGGAGCGTCACCGAGAAAGTTGTTCGGACGGCGGACGCGCCGGTGTTGACGGTCCGACTGTCCGGCGATACGTAGCGGGCACCCGCTAGCAGCGCCGGTCACCCGTGTGGTGTGGCGGGCCGTTCTGCTGAGTCACCCGCCGCTACGACTTCGTCGGAGTACCCACAGCACGAGGAGCGCGCCCTCGACTCGGGCGGCGCTGTACACCCACGGGCGCAGGTCTATCTCGTCACCGTTCGTCGCCGCCAGCCCCATCCAGAAGTCAACGACCTTCCGGGGGCGGAGCAGTTCGATGACGCCAAGGGCCAGGAGTATGACTCTGAGTACCATACTGGTGGTACGTGGAACGGGTGCAAGAACATTATGGGTGCTGGTACCATAGAGCAAGAAGCACGCTCCGAGTGTATGGGTTCGCGATTGAGATACGACTCAGTATTCTACGGAGCGGCACGGAGAACGAGGCAAAGGGCGACGAGTTGCGGACGTCTCGCCCTGCGAACGGCGAGCGAACACTGTTTGACTTACGCGACCAGCAGGTCTTCGCCGTGTTCTGCGAACGGTCAAAAGACGTTGTTGACCGATTTACGCGATCAGCTTCTCTTCGCCGCGTTCGACCTTGATGCGGCAAGAGGGCGTGATCTTGTTGTATGCGCGGCGGAACGCTTCCTTGACGTGCTCTGCGTCCTCGACGTTGACGTAAGCGGTGAACAGCTGTTCGCCGGCTTGGACGCGGGCGGCGGTGCCGACGATCTTCCCGAAGGCGGCGCGCATCCCGTCAGAGACACGGTCGGCCCCAGCACCGGTCGCCTGCTTGTTCTCGCGCAGGACCTGGTGGGGGAACTTCCGGAGGGTCATCTTGTAGTCACCCTCTTCGCCGAGCTCCTTGATCATGTGGCGGTTGGCCGACAGGCGGGAGGCCTCCAGCGAACCGTGACGGAGCTGGACGGTCTCCTCGACGATGAGGCTGATCTGGACGGGGTAGTCGTCGGCGTCCTTCTGCTTGCGGCCCATCTTGTGCTGTGCGATCTTCGACCCGGGAATGCCTGTGATGTATTCGCGTCGGGTGTACGCGGGCTTGTCGATGTCCCGGTACATTGAGGCGGGTTTGTCCGACATAGGTACTCTTGGAGAATACGTCGCCGAGCGGCCCAATAAGGGCTTCGAACCCGCCCGGCGGCGTGCCGTGGTGTCCCATACACTGGCGCGCGACCGCCAGCGGCCCCGGACTGACCGTTGCTGGAGTCCCTGCTCTCGGTACCATCGGGAACATCGGTGTTGGTCCGGTAACACCGCTGTCACCGCGCTCTTTTACCACTCGCGCGCGTACGATTGGTTATCATGAATATGCTCGTCGACGGCGAGTGGCGGACTGACGCGTACGAAACGACAGACGAGGACGGGGCTTTCGACCGGCAGGACACCACCTTCCGAGACCGGGTCGAGGACGACCCCGACGCGCGGTTCCAGCCCGAGGCGGGCCGGTATCACCTGTACGCCTGCCGCGCCTGTCCGTGGGCCCACCGGATTCTGGTCGCTCGGAAACTGCTAGGACTCGAAGACGCCATCACCGTCGACTACGTCGACCCGTTCCGCGGCGAGGACGGCTGGCAGTTCACGCCCGACAAGGACGGCTGCACGCCGGATACGGTCAACGGATCGGACTACCTCCGCGAGGTCTACGTCGCGGCCGACAACGACGCGACCTGCCGCGTGACGGTGCCGGTGCTGTGGGACAAACAGGAAGAGACCATCGTCAACAACGAGTCCGAGGAGATCCTTCGGATGCTCGACACTGAGTTCGACGACGTGGCCGACAACGACGTCGACCTCTACCCCGAAGGCTATCAGGACGAGGTCGACCGGATCATCGACGACATCTACGAGCCCATCAACAACGGCGTCTACCGCTGTGGCTTCGCGAACAGCCAGTCGGCCTACGACGAGGCCGTCGAGGAACTGTTCGACGCGCTGGACCACTGGGACAGCGTCCTCGAAGACCAGCGCTTCCTCGCCGGCGACCGCCTGACCGAGGCGGACATCTGTCTGTTCACGACGCTCGTGCGCTTCGACGAAGTGTACCACACCCACTTCATGTGCAACCACAAGCTCATCCGCGAGTACGACAACCTCTGGCCGTACCTCCGGGACCTCTACCAGCTCCCCGGCGTCGCCGAGACGGTGAACATGGACCACATCACGGAGCACTACTACACCACTCACCCCGACGTGAGCCCGAAGCGAATCGTCCCGATGGGACCCGACCCCGACTTCGAGGCCGACCACGACCGCGACGAACTCCCCGGTGACCTGCCCGAGACGCTGTTCCCGACGGCGTAACCGGGCAGTTTCGCGGCCGGATATCGAACGCTGAGTCGACGCTGTTCCTTTTATATACCCCGTTCTCACCTGTGTTCAATGAGTCGGGTAGACGGGCGACGTCGGGCCGTGAGCCCAGTCATCGGTGTCGTTATCCTCGTCGGAATTGCTGCAATTCTCGCTGCCACCATCGGTGTGTTCGCGCTCGGCTTCAGCGAGCAGCGACCCACGCAGGCACCGCAGGTCGCTATCGTGGCCGACTACAGCGAGCGGACCACCGGCAACGGGGAGTATCTGAACCTCAGCTTCAGCAGCGGTGAAACCGTCTACCGGGACAACCTCACTGTCGTCGTCTCCGATGCCAGGAGTTCCGACGGCAGCGACGTGACGCTTGACACCGATCCGATACAGGCACAGGCCTCGACGCGGATTACGTCGGGGACAGAAATTACGATACATCAGGGACAGTTCGCCGGCATCACGAGCGGGGAGCATCTGGACCTGAGCGACGCGACGCTTCGACTCGTCTGGAACCCAGCGGACGAACCGGAATCGGAAACATACGTCATCTACCGGTGGCCGGACCCGAGCCAGCGTAACTGAGCGGGCGTTTCGGCCCCGCTGTCGGACCGGCTCTCCTCACTCGGCCAGCGAGAGCGTGACCGCGTCGGTTTCGTAATCTTCGATGAACGACCCGGAGCCGCCCAGCGAGACAGTCCGGTCGCCGACGTCGACGACTAGCGTGTGTTCGATGGGGTAGGAGTTGGTCTGTGGCTCGGCGACGCCCTGTTTCGTCTCGACGACGGTCCCTTCGATGGTCGTTGTGTCGTCGTCCGCCTGTACTGCCCGTACTTCGGCGGAGACGTGGATGTCGTGGCCGGCGCGCAGGTGGAGCGTCGCCTGGAGGACGGCGTGGCGGAAGTCGTGGTAGGTGGCTGGGAGCGGGGCCGGGTCGGTGACGGTCTCCTCGGTGGCCATCAGCCAGTAGTTCCCGAGGAACGACCCTGACAGCACGGGGACGAGCTGTTGCTGGACGAAGGCGATGGCCCGCTGGTCGGAGTTAGTCCGTGTCACCATCTCCGCCGGGGAGACGAGGCCGAACTGGGCGTCGACGGTGAGCATTATCGGCATCGGCTGGTTCCAGGACCGGACCACGGAGGCCAGCCCGCGCACGTCGTCCGGTTCCAGGCCGTCGGCGCTGCTGACGACCAGCATCACGAGGACGCCGCGGTCGACAGCTGCGACCAGTTCCTCCGAGATCTCCGGGAGGTACTGCTGGGGAACCGACAGCATGATCTCCCGTTCCGCGTTTCTGATGTACTCCGTGAGTCGCTTGATGACTGTCACCCGGGACTTGATGACGTCGAACTGCTGTGGTTCCCGCGCACTCGCCGAGTATCTGGAATCGAGCGCACCGCTCATCTCTTCGAGTCGGTCGGTCAGGGCGTCGATGACTTCCTCGGGCGGCCGAGCGCGTATCGTCGTGGGCACGACGTGGTCGTTGACCTCGATGAACCCACGGTCTTCGAGCGATTCGCTGATGCTGTAGACGTACCGTTTGGAGACCCCGGTGTCGTCGGCGATTTCGCTGGCCGTGGCCTCGCCGCTGCCGAGAATCGACAGGTACGTGTCGACTTCCTTCTCCGACAGGCCCAGTTGCCCCAGCCTGTCCCTGAGAGTCGAATCGTCCATCTGTTCACATCTGGTAACGGCGGCGGATAACTGTGTTTCGGTGCTATGTGGCCCGCCAACGCCTCCGAAGCCGCCCCAATGGGCCGTATCGTCGACTGGCCCACACCGAGCTCACAAGAATGAAAAACTATTACACCATATTTTATATCCCCCGCAGTGGTGTCTCTCACCAATGACGCTCCGGACGGCACTTAACGACTTCAAGCGGACCCGGGACCGCCGCCACCAGTTCCCGGGCGAGTTCCGCTCTACGACGGGCACTTTCTCCGGACTCGACAGCCGGTTGGTGCACGTCGACAGCGATGGCTCACTGCGGGACTACTCCTATCCGCTGTGTGGGCTCACGGGGATCGACCGCTCGCGGTTCGGTATCGACACGGGTTCGACGACGTGGTTCGACGCCGACGCCGACCAGCGGTATCGTGGTGACGCTGGCGTCGTCGAGACTATCCACGACTGCGGCGACTGGGCCGTCGTCCAGACGGACTGCACTATCGAGCAGGCCCACGTCACCCGGTTCGAACTTCGCGGCGATGTCCCCGCCGACGTATCGCTTCGGGCGTTTGTCGATTTCGCACCCGACGGACGGGACGGCCAACAGAGCCTGCTGATGCACGGCAACACCGTCGAGGCCTACCATCGCTCCGAACACGACTTCGTCGGCGTCTCTACCGAACTCGACGCCGTTCAGGGCCAGATTCCCGAGCGGTTCCCCGAACTTGTCGACGACGACCCAGTCTCGTTCCCACGGGCGACCGGGGAGCGACGGTACGAGGACACGACGCTAACTGGCGGCGTCCTGCTGTCCGCGCCGTTCGTCGACGGTGGCGTCACGCTGACGACGCTGCTGACGGACGCGGACGACACCGACCGCGATACGGCGCTGTCGACCATCGACCGTCTGGTGAGCGACCACTACACTTCGGAGACACTGCTCGAAGCAGGGCAGGCACAGCGCCGCTGGAGCGTGCCCGCAGAGACGCCGAACCGGGAGAGTGTCGTCGCCGACCTCCGGGTCCTCTCGCTGCTTTCGGCTGCGAACGGGGCCAGAATCGCCGCGCCGGACTTCGACCCGTACTACGTCACCTCCGGCGGGTACGGCTATACGTGGTTCCGCGACGACGCCGAAATTTCGGCGTTCCTGCTCGAAGCTGACGGGACGTTCGACCTCGGATTATCGCCGTGGCACCAGCGTTCCGCCGCGTTCTACTGTCGCACGCAGCGACCGGACGGCAGCTGGCCCCACCGGGTCTGGCCCGGCGACGAGACGCTCGCGCCGGGCTGGGCGAACGCCCGGCTCGAAAGCGGTTCGGACGCCGATTACCAGGCCGACCAGACCGCAAGCGTCACCACCTTCCTCGCGACGTATCTCCGGACCGGCGAGCCGGCCGACCCGGAGTGCATCGAAGCCACGCTCGGACGTGCCGTCGAGAGCATCGACGACACGCTGGCCGACGACGGCCTCCCCATCGCCTGCCAGAACGCCTGGGAGAACATGCAGGGTCGGTTCACGCACACCGCTGCAACCTTCTTGCACGCCTACGCGGCCGTCGCCCGCGCACCCGTCTCCGCCGCGCTCCGGGATCACGCCCGTTCACAGGCCGAGACGGTGTTGTCTTCGCTGGACGCGCTGTGGACCGGTGACCGCTACGCCCTTCGCGAACACGACGGGACCATCGACGACCGACTGGACTCCGCGACGCTGGCCCTCCCCGCCGCCTGTCGCGTCGCCGCCGAGGCCATCGACCTGCCGGCGGCGACCCGTGACCGGCTCTACACCCACGTCGAGACGACACTCGACGGGCTGGAACGGGACACCGGCGACATCCGTGGTCTCATCCGCTTCGAGGGCGACGACTGGCGGCGCGGCTCGCAGGACCGCGAGAAAGTCTGGACCGTCTCGACGGCGTGGGGCGCAAACAGTGCCGCCCAGCTGGGTGCGCTCCTGCGTGACGCCGACGACAGCCGAGCGACGGCGGCCTACGCCCGGTCCCGGGACCTGCTGGACGAGATCCTTCCCGGTGGCTCGCTCGTCCAGTCCAGCGGCTACCTCCCCGAGCAACTGTTCGACGACGGGACGCCGGACTGTGGTACGCCGCTCGGCTGGCCCCACGCGCTCCGGCTGGCAACCGTCGCCCACCTCACTGACGCCGAGGCGCTCACTGCCGAGCCGCTGAGCGCCCGCGAGTGAACTGCCGAGCCGCTGAGTGCCCGCGAGTGGTTTTTTGTACGGACCGTGCTGCTCGCGCACTCGCAAACGTAGTAGATGGCCGTAGGGACTCTATAACTGATCGAAAACAGTGACTACGCCCGGACGCGGATCACTGACTATCGTCCTACTGCGGTGCTGCGACGGGCGCGTCCTCGCCGGCCGTAACCGTCTCGCCGGTCTCCGGGTCGAACAGGTGGACGGCGGATTCGTCGAACGACACCTGCACGCGGTCGCCGATGGCCGGCTCCACGTCAGTACTTACCCTGGCGATGAAATCCGGCGCACCGTCGCCCTCGAACCCGGTTTTCGATTCGCCCAGATCGAGATAAAGGTAGTTGTCGCTACCGATGGGCTCGAGCACGTCGACCGTCGCCGGAACGGCGTTCTGGTCGCCGCCGTCGCTGACGGAGACGTGTTCCGGTCGGATACCCAGCACGTACGAACCGCCTTCGATGTCGCCGAAGGCACTGGCACGGCCGCCCGTGAGGTCGTAGGAGAAGTCGTCGTGAGCACCAGTGAGCCGGATGCCGCTGCCGAGTGGCTCCGCGGTCACGTCGAGGAAATTCATCGAGGGCGAACCGACGAAGCCGCCGACGAACTGGTTCGTCGGGTTCTCGTACACCGTCTTCGGCCGACCGGCCTGCTGGAGTTCCCCGTCGTTGAGGATGACGATGCGGTCGCCCATCGTCATTGCTTCTTCCTGGTCGTGGGTGACGTAGACGGCCGTGATGCCGAGTTCCTCCTGCAGGCGCTGGATCTCCGTCCGCATCGTCGTCCGGAGCTTCGCATCGAGGTTGCTGAGTGGCTCGTCGAAGAGGAACACGTCCGGCTCCCGGACGATGGCGCGCCCGAGCGCGACCCGCTGTTTCTGCCCGCCGGAGAGCTGGTCCGGCGTGTCATCGAGCAGGTTCCCGATGCCCATCATCTCCGCCGTCTCAGTGACTCGCTCCTGCCGTTCTTCCTTCGAGAGGTCCGTGCTCATCCGGAGGCCGAAGGCCATGTTCTGCCGGATGGACTTGTGTGGGTACAGCGCGTAGTTCTGGAACACCATCGCCACGTCGCGCTTGCGGGCGTGAACGTCCGTCACGTCCTCGTCGCCGATGCGGATACGACCGCTCGTCGGCCGCTCAAGCCCGGCAATCATCCGTAGCGTCGTCGATTTCCCACACCCCGACGGGCCGACCACCGTTACGAACTCCCCGTCGTCGATGGACAGGTCGACATCGTCGACCGCCACGATGGAGCCACCGTCGAACTCCTTCCGGAGACCGTCTAGTTCGAGACTCGCCATTACACAGAGTCTCACACCCATCGCTAATAAGTTTGATGGGATTTTTCATAGAAGTTCTAGCGTCGCCGCAGATGAACTGGGACCTCCGCGAGGCCAGTCGGCTTAGCTGTCGATCCCCGCTGGTACCACGACGATGTCTCCGACTTCGACCGTCCCGGCGCTTCCGACCTGATCGCCACTGAGAAGGTCGGTGCCCCCAATCGGGGTTTCGGGCGAGACTGTCGCGGTCCCCTCGCCGAAGTGCAGAACGACCACGAGCGTTTCATCGCCGTCGGTGCGCTCGTACGCGACGACGCTGTTCGCATCGCCCGATTCGACGGTGTGAGGAACCGGACGTACCCCGGACGCGCGCAGTGCCCCGTGGTCCGCTCGCAGCGCCACCAGTCGCCGGTGGAAGTCGGTCAGTGCGTTGTCGCCGTCGTGCCAGCGCATCGTCCCGCGCTGTTGTTCGACGCCCCGTTCCTGGCCGGCGTAAACCATCGGCGTTCCGGGGAGCGTGAACGTGGCCCCGACGGCCGCCCGCAGTGACGCGGCTCCGCACTCGTCGAGATAGCGGTCCTCGTCGTGGTTGTCGACGTACCGCATGTGGGCGGTACGGTCGGGGTAGCCGTGCTCGGCCGTCGCGTCGAGCGCCTCGAACAGCGCCGACGCTGGTTCCTCGCCGGTCCCGATGTCGCGGAGCGTGTCGAACAGGTCCGTGTCGTAGTGAACGTCGAACTCGTTTTCGGCGAAGGCGGCGTCGCGTGGGACCGTCTCGTCGAGCAGCAGGAACTCGGGGTCGTCGGCTTTCACCCGCTCCCGGACTTCCTTCCAGAACCCGTGTGGCACGCCCCAGGCAACGTCACAGCGGAACCCGTCGACCACGTCGCGCCACTCGTCTACCACGTCGAGCATCCAGCGCCGCACCGCGAGCGAGTCGTAGTTGAGGTTCGGGATTCGCGTCCAGTTGAAGTAGTAGCCCGGCGCGTCCTCGCCCGCCCAGTCGATATCGGAGACGTCCTGTGACGCCGGGATTCGCTCGTAGTAGTCGGCGTACTCGGGGACACCGGCCCGGTGGAGCTGGAAGGCCGGATGGTCCCG
Organism: Haloarcula hispanica ATCC 33960; assembly: GCF_000223905.1. Taxonomy (NCBI): domain Archaea; kingdom Methanobacteriati; phylum Methanobacteriota; class Halobacteria; order Halobacteriales; family Haloarculaceae; genus Haloarcula; species Haloarcula hispanica. The sequence goes on along the minus strand of NC_015948.1, from coordinate 2,687,830 downwards.
CGAGCTGTGGTTTATTACCAGGTCGAAGACGACCCGAATCCCGGCGTCGTGGAGCCGGTCGACCAGCGATTCGAATTCGTCGCGCGTTCCCAGGTCTGTGGCGGTGTCGAAGAAGTCCGTGATATGGTAACCGTGCCGGGTCGGACTCGCCTGAATAGGGGTGAGCCACACCACATCGACGCCCAGCGACTCGATGTAGGGGACCCGCCGCTCGATGGCTTCGAAGGTCGTGTCGACGGTCTCGCCGGCAAACGACCGGACGAATATCTCGTAGATGGTGGCGTCGCCGGCCCAGGCCGGCGGGTCGGCCGGCCGTGTGACGGGCACTGTGCCGCCTGCGGTCGCGTTTCCGGTTCCACTGTCGCGTTCCACGACTAGCGTGTCCGCGACGCTGTGGCGCTCGGCGACGGCAACCGCGTGAACGCGGGCCATCTCCGGCAGGGCTTCGTGTGGCACCCGGAGTTCGTCGCCGTCGATGGTCACGGCCGACTCTTCCAGCGCGTCGCGGCCGTCGAGATAGAACTCGACTTCCGGTTCGCTCCCCGACGGGGCCGCGCGGGCGTCCGCCGAGACGACGAAGTCTCCGTTCACCGTCTCACCGGTGAGTTCGACCCGGGGGCGACCCGGTCCCTCGACGGTGACCTCGTCTGTCGCGGTCGACTCGAAGGAGCCATCGAAACTGAAGATCGCGTGGTGGGTCCCCGGTGGGAGGTCGGTTTCGATGACCCATTCGTCGCCGTCGCGCTCGGCCCAGTGTGTCCCCATCGTGAAATCGTTGAACGTCCCGATGACGATGGCGCGGTCGGCGACGGTGAGGTCGTCGGTACCGCCGTCGCAGTCGAAGTCCTCCGCCGTGACGCTGAACCGGGCCGTCTCGGTGATGCTCGGGAACGCCCGGACGACTTGCTCGTGTGTGCCGTCCGGTGCGGTTACCGCCGCTCGGTAGACGCCCGGCACGTCGGGTTCGAGGTGACAGACCGGGCCGTCGCCGAGCGCTGCCGTACTCGCCGCTGGCCGCTCGACTAACCGCCACTCGGCAGCCATGCCGGGGTCGGGCTGACGCGGGGCCAGTTCGACCGATTCGCCGACGGTGGCGAACCGTGGCGGGCCTGGATGGTGCATACGCCTACGGTACAGGGTCGGTACTGTGAGTGTTACGCTTCTGGTTGAAATTTAGAAAAGATATTACTTCGTTTATTCTCCTCCATCCGATCTGTTGAAACCGACACACGGCGAGGCGAATTCGCGCCGTTTCTCGAAATCTATCATCATTGTCTCCTTCTATTTCCGAATGATTTAAGTTATGAAGGACTATTTCATCCCATATCTATCCATGACAATGGAACGACGGACGGTGCTCAAACGGATCGGCGGTGTCGGGGCGGCTACGGCCTTGGCTGGCTGTAGTGTGCAAGAGCAGGGCAGTGGCGGCTCAGAGGGGGAAACGGCTTCCGGCGACGGATCGGGCGATGGGGCAAGCGGCGGGAGTCAACAGTCCGGCGGGACCGCGACGGCGTGGTACCAGCTTCAGGACTCGGAGATACCCGCACGCGAGGACGCGATGGAGACGTTCGCGAGCGAGACGGAGTTCGGCGTCGACGGGTCGGACATCTCCAATATGGAAAAGAAGACCACGAGCGCGATTCCGGCCGGGCAGGGGCCGGAAATCTTCGAGTGGGCACACGACTGGGTGGGCGACTACTACCAGCGGGAGTTCGTCGTCGACCAGTCCGAGGAACTCTCCGTGAGCCTCGACCAGTTCACGGACGCCGCCGCCTCGGCCGTCCAGTTCGACGACGCCGTCGTCGGCCTCCCGCACTCGGCGGAGACGGTGACGCTCATCTACAACGCGGACATCGTCGACGAAGCGCCCGAGACCATCGACGACATGGTGTCGGCGATGGAGGAGTACTACGACCCGAGCAGCAGCCAGTACGGCCTCGCCGCGCCGTTTGACCCGTACTTCACGAGCGGGTGGATACAGGCCTTCGGTGGCTACTACTTCGACCCGGAGCAGGACCCGGCGCTCGGGCTGGATGCCGACGAAGCTATCGAGGGGCTCCAGTTCGCCCTCGACACCCTCCGTCCGTACATGCCCGACGACCCGAACTACGAACCGCAGGCCGCGACGTTCTCGGAGGGGAACGCCGCATTCGCCGTCAACGGGCCATGGTATCTGGCGACGCTGAACCAGAGCGACGTGAACTATGAGGTGGCGACGTTCCCTGCCATCGACGGCGGCGAGGTGACGCCGTACACCGGCATCTCGATGTGGTACTTCGCGGACGCGATGAGCGAGGGCGGAGCCGACGCCACGGCCGCCCGGAACTTCGTCGAGTGGTTCGCCACCAACGAAGACCACGCCACGCGACTCGCTAAGGAGCAGGGCGCGATTCCGGTGCTCGACAGCCTCGTCGGCAGCGACGAACTCCCCGACCACGTCCAGACGTACTCCCAGACCGTCAGCCAGGGGGTCCCGATGCCGACCGACCCGCGCATGAACAAGGTGTGGTCGCCACTGGAGAACGCGCTCATCGAGGCGTTCAACGGCGACGCGAGCGCCGAAGACGCACTGACGACCGCCGCCGAAGAAATCCGAAGCAACTGGGAGTGAGAAACGCCCATGAGTACGGTTTCACGGGCGGCGGACCGCATCGAGTCGGTCCCGTTTCTGACGCGGGACGACGCGTCGTTACTGCTAGTGCTCCCGGGGCTGTTCGTCTTCTCGGCGTTCATGCTGTTCCCGGTCCTCTACCTGCTGGGAATCTCCTTTACGAACGCAGAGCCGGCCAACCTGTTCGCCGGCGAGGGCGTCGTCGCCGTGCTCACGTTCGGCGACGCGCTGTTCGTCGGCCTGGAGAACTACGCCGACGTGCTGACCGACGGCCAGTTCTGGAACTCCTTCGGCGTCACCTGGCTGTTCGTCGCTACGAGCGTCACGCTCAAAATCGGGGCGAGCCTGGCCATCGCGCTTATCGTGACCAGTGAACTCGTCCGCGGCAAGCGCGTCCTGCGCTCGCTCATCATCTTCCCGATGGGCCTGCCGCCGATTTTCACCATCACGGTGTGGCGCGGCATCTTCAGCTCCGCCGAGTTCGGGCTGATGAACCAGCTACTGACCGCGTTCGGCGCGAGTTCGGTCGCGTGGCTGTCGGGCCGCTGGACCGCCTTCGTCGCGTACAACGTCACGGAGGCGTGGCTGGCGTACCCGTTCATGGTCATCATCACCGTCAGCGCGCTACAGGACGTACCCGAAGAACTCCACGAGGCGGCCGTCGTCGACGGCGCGGGGTTCCTCGCACGCTTCGCTCATATCACGCTGCCGTCGATCAAACGGCCCGTGCTGTTCGCGTCTATTCTGACCTCCGCGGCCTCGTTCCAGCAGTTCCTCATCCCGTTCGTGTTCAACCAGGGCGGCCCGGCACGGGCGAACGAACTCATCGTCGTCTACGGCTATCGTGAGGCGCTGTCGTTCCAGCAGTACGGTCGCGGTGCGGCCATCAGCATCATCGCGCTCGCCTTCATCGGCGCGTTCATGTGGCTCAACGTCAAGAAAGGCAAACTCGCCGACGGGGTGAACGACTAATGCTCCTCGGTGCAATCGCCAGAAAGCTCGGCAACGACATCAAGACGTTCGCGACGATGCCCGCACGGACGGTCCGCAAGTGGTCCTACACTGTGCAGGCCGTCCGTCGGGGCGAACTGCCCGCGTCCGAAGTCCTGAAGGTCATTCTCTCGACCATCGGCGCGACGCTGGTCGTGCTGGCACTGCTCTTCCCGATCTACTGGATTCTGATGGCGGCCCTCTCCGGCTCCGGAAGCTCGCTGTACACGTCCGAGAGCTTCTCGCTGTTTCCCACTAATCCGACGGTCAAACCGTTCATCTGGGTCATCGGTGACCTCATCGTGCCGTCGTACTCGATATCCACCGCCATTCCGTTCACCGACCTCGCTTTCGTGTTCCAGACGCCGGGGATCGAGATTCTCGACGCCTCCGACTACGGCGTCGACCGCCCCTCGGAGTTCAAGCACTTCCTCTGGAACAGCCTCATGGTGGCGATTCCCACCGTGCTGATCGCGATGTCGCTCATCATTCCGGCGGCCTATGCCCTCTCGCGGCGGGAGTTCCTCTTCCGCCGGAAGATCCTGTTCCTCTACGTCCTGATGACACAGGTCGGGGGCGGTCTCGGCGTTGCCCTGCTCATCGGGATGTACGCACTGTACGTCCAGTTCGGCATCAACGACAGCAAACTGGCGCTTGCGGTGTACTACGCGGCGACCGCCGTGCCGTTCAACACCTGGCTGCTGAAGACCTACATGGACGGCATCCCGGTCTCCTACGAGGAGGCCGCCGTCGTCGACGGCGCGCCGCCGTGGCGGGTCGTCACCGAGGTCATCATCCCGATGTCGACCGCCGGGCTGGCAACGGTGTTCATCTTCGTCTTCCTCACCGGGTGGACAGAGTTCGTCGTCGCCCAGACGCTGCTGGGGACGGAGAACTACACGCTGCCGGTCGGCCTGTACGCGATGGTCGACGAGTACTCCATCCCGTGGGCGCGCTTCTCCGCGTTCGCGCTCACCTTCGCCTCGCCGATTATGCTGGCCTATCTGTTCGCGCAGCGCTACATCGAGGGCGGCCTCTCCTTCAGCGGGATGGAAGGCTAAGCTGGCGCGACGCCCGCCGTCATCCAGCACCCCTCATACGGCGCGTCACTCTGCTTTTCGACCGTCCACTGGTAGCTCGTCGTCGTTCCGTTCCCATCGACGACCGTCACCGGCTGTGACGCGGTGTCGCCGTCGCGGTCGAGCGGCCCGTACCGCACGCCGGTCGCGTTCAACAGCGGTTCGAACCCACTTCGAATGGTTCGGACAAAGTTCGAGTACGGCCCCGTCAGGCCCCGGTTCGACGGCGACGCGAACTGCCAGGTCGTGTTGATGCCCTCGTTCGTCGCCGGGTCGTTGTTCTGCAGTGCGAGCACCTGGATGTGGACGACGAGCCCCGGCGGGCGCTCGCAGTTCGGTCGCAGTTCGAGGACCCGCGGCTGTGTCACCGCCGATCTGTTGGTGTCGACGGAGACGTTGCCCCAGTACTCCCGCCCGCCCGCTGCCGGTTCTACCGCTTTCGCGTCCTCTGTCGGCACGTCAGCGGGCGTTATCGTCGCTTTCGACTCCGTCGAGTCGCCGCCGCCGAAAAACGCACCGCAGCCCGCCAGTGCTACGACCGCGGCAAGTGCGACGAGCGCCAGCGACCGAACGGCTGTCATACCCCTGTATTGGGGTGACGCTCCTTCGATGTTCCGTCGCCGTGTACAGTGCCCATATCGCCTGTCAGCGGTCGATGCCGTCAGCCGAGCCGTTCCTCGACCGCGTCGACGTCGCTCGGTTCGTTGACGTTGTGACACCAGCCCTCCAGTTCGACCGCCTCGACGCGGTGGCCGGCGCTCAGTAACAGGTCGATTGCGTCGGGGAGTTCGTACTCGCCCCGCTCGGAAGGTCGCGTCAGCGCGCAGGCGTGGCCGATGGCCGGCTCGAACACGAAAAAGCCCCGCGTGACCAGCGTCGACGCCGGGTCCGACGGCTTCTCGACGAGGCCGGTCACCTGTCCCCCGTTGTCCGTCGTGACGACACCGGTCGTCTTGGCTTCGGCCCGCGACACGTCCTCGACGAGCAGCGTCGCGCTGGCGTCGGTCTCGCGGTGGCGCTCGATGGCCCCGTCGAGATTTGCCCGGCAAACGTTGTCGCCGTTCAGCACGACGAAGGTCCCGTCGACGGCTGTGCGGGCCTGTTCGAGCGCGTGCGCCAGTCCTAACTGTTCGTCCTGCCGGACGTACGCTATCGGCGTGTCCCGATACTGCTCTCCGTAGTGTGCCACGATGTCGTCACCGCGGTAGCCGATGACGACGACCAGGCGGTCGACGCCGACTGACAGCAGCGTGTCGAAACAGTGTGTCAGCAGCGGCTTTCCGGCCACCTCGACCAGTCCCTTCGGCTTGTCCGCAGTGAGCGGTCGCATCCGCGTCCCTTCGCCGGCAGCGAGTACGACGCCGTCCATATCCGCCCCCACGCTTGCGCCGGCTAAATGCCTGTGGGCGAGCGGGTTCTGTCCGTGGCCGCCAACCTTGACGCATGGCTGAGGAGTGTGACACCTGCGGCCGGTCGGTCACCGTCGACGAGGCGGTCCGCCGGGCGACCTTCGGTGACCTCGACAACGACCGCTGGCAGACGCTGTGCTGTCCGGACTGCGGTGCGCGGCTCCGGACAATATTCGTCGGGCCGGACTCCTGACGGGGAAAGAGACAGGTAGCAGCAGTGTGTGACTCTGACGCATGGAAGACGAAGCGTGGCGCTCGGTCGACATCATCCGGGACAACGACGGCGTACCGCACGTCCTCCAACAGAAGATGCTGGTGTTCACAAGCGGTGTCTCCGAGGAGTCGGCCGGCTACACGAAGCCAGCGATGGAACACCGGCTAGTACCGCTCAAGGAACTCACGAAGTTCGGGCAGTCGTAACGAACAGCCGCCGGAACAGTCTGCGCCGCGGCCGATAGCTCGGACGCTGGACCGGTTGGACAACGAACACCTCGGGATACACTTTTGCGCCTATCCGAACGAGTATCGATAATGGCTGAACCGCTGTACGTCGGTGTCGACCGGAGCGACGAGTCCTGGGTCGCTGTGGCGCTCACCGGCGACGGGTTCGACCACGCGTCGGTGTTCGACAGTATCGGCGAATGCTGGTCAGCGTACGAGGAGCGCGCTCGGCTGATTCTGGTCGGAGTGCCGATTGGGCTCGTGGAATCCGGTGATCCGGACCGCCGGTGTGACGAACTCGCCCGGTCGGTGCTCGGCGAGCGGAGCGCGGCAGTTCGCACGCCGCCGGTACGAGAAGCGACCCGGAAACAGCGCTACTCGACGGCCAACCGCGTCCACAGGCGCAAGACCGGACAGGAACTCTCTGAGCAGGCGTTCGCACGTAGCGACAGCCTCGCCCGGATCGATGAACTCTTGCAGGAACTGCCCGAGGCTGCCGCAGCCATTCGGGAATCCCACCCAGAGGTCTGTTTTCGGGCCTTCGGCGGCGAGCCGCTTAGCTACTCGAAGCGCACCGCCGGGGGATATGCCGAGCGGATGCGGATTCTCGCACATTACGACCGCGACGCCGCCCCGACGGTCCAGAAAGCCGCCGAAGCGACCGGTGGCACGGCAGTGGCCGTCGACGATGTACTGGATGCCGTCGCCCTCGCGTACACAGCACAGCCGGGCGACAGGGAGTTGTACACGCTGCCGCCCGAGCCGCCGCGAGATGCGGCGGGGCTGCCGATGGAGATCGTCTATCGGGCGGCGTCGCCACTGATCACGTCGTGACGTGTTCCGGCGAGCGCCGTCGCTCGTCGTGGGTTATGTGCATGCCAGCGACACTGCCGTGTACGCTACACCGCGACCGCTGACAAGTGATTATAGTGCTAGACTGTAGACAGAAGCCGTCTTACAGTCGCGTGAGGTTGGTCGCACGCGGACCCTTGTCCGCCTGCTCGATGTCGAACTCGACTTCCTGCCCCTCTTCGAGGTCAGGGCCGCCGACGTCTTCCATGTGGAAGAAGACGTCTTCGTCCGCATCGTCGGTTTCGATGAAGCCGTAACCACCAGTGTCGTTGAAGAAGTCGACAGTGCCTTCCGCCATTGTTAGAGCCTCGTGACGTTGTTGGCGCGCGGACCCTTGTCCGCCTGCTCGATGTCAAATTCGAGCTCCTGTCCTTCCTCGAGGTCCGGGCCGCCGATGTCTTCCATGTGGAAGAAGACGTCCTCGTCCGCGTCCTCAGTGTCGATGAAACCGTAACCGCCAGTGTCGTTGAAGAAATCAACCGTTCCTTTCGCCATTGCAACCAAAGAGATGCCAGCACCACGGATAACAGTGTCGGTACGATGTTCTGGTGGGAAACAGAAAGATCCGACCGCTGTCTGGCGATTAGGGGGTGTGTAATACTGTCATGGCACATGCGCCGCCGGCTCTCCCGGCTGGCTATAGACGCCACGGCGTCGCGTTCGGTCTTACCGGATCACTAACCAAATGGAATTAGCCGTTCGAGCACAAGTCATAATTATGTACCGTGGTGCCCGGGCCCGCCTTGCGCCGTGGCTGCTTGCTGGCTTCGGACTCGCGTTCACAGGTGCGGCCATCGTCTGGCACCTCGGTATCGAGACACAGCGTATCGGACAGGTCGGCGGCCCTGCGCTCGCGTTGGCCCTCGACGGGCTACTGCCGCTGGTGCTAGTGTATGGCAGCTATCGCCTCGTCTCGTCGTCGACACCGGGGGAGCAGATATGGACAGTTTTCGTCTGGAGCGTTGTCGGCAGCGCTGCGGTCGGGGCTATCATCGGTTTGAGCGTCTTTATCCGCATGATGGAGGGTCGAACAATCGCCGAACCGGTGTTCGTCACCCTGTTGGCGATGGAGACGGGCGCTGTCACGGGACTCATCGCGGGCACGCTTGCGGTTCGGGCCCGTCAGGATGCCAGTCGGGCGACCCGAACCGCGAACACGCTGTCGTTCGTCAACGACCTGTTTCGACACGATATCGCGAACGGACTCGTCGTTATTGATGGCCGCGCGACGATCATTCGACGGAACGCCGACTCGGACACGGTTCAAACGGCAGCGGACGCGATCCACGAGCAGGTAACCGAACTCGATAGCTTGGTCGACAACGCCGGGGCGGTCGTTGAGACCCTCAGTTCCGACCCGGCATTCGAACCGACCGACATCGTCGGGATTGCCGAGGCGGTGATACAGCGAATCGAGCAAACACATCCCATCACCATCGAAGTTCAAGCCCCGGACAGCGCAATGGCATACACCAACGAGGCCGCTCGCCCGGTTCTCCGGAACCTCATCGAGAACGCTATCGAACACGGGACGCCGGCAGCAGAACTCTCCGCCGAGGGGACCGCGACGGACGGAGCAGCGCTGCCGAGCGAGGCACAGCGGGCGGAGACGACAGAGTTGACGGGAGACAGATATCATCAGCCATCGGTGTTTGTCGCGATCCGGGAGACCGACGACGATGTCGAGACCCACGTCGTCGACGACGGACCGGGGATTCCCGACGACCGGCGTGACAGCGTTTTCGACCCGCGGGCGGGCGACACGCACGGCGGTGGGCTCCATCTCGTCGAGACACTCGTTACGAGCTTCGGCGGCGATATCTCCCTCGCCGACACCGCCAGCAAAACCGACGCGCCCTTCCCCGACACCGCCCTAGACGGCGCGCACTTCGTCGTCGAACTCCCGCGGGCATGACACCAGTCCGCACGACCGACGTTTCTTGATTGTGGGAGGCACAGTGAGGCGTATGTTCCCTCGCTTGCGCGCACAGGGCCCGACCGTACTCATCCCGCTCGCGTGGCTGCTCGTGGGGCTGGCTCATCTCGATGTGGTCACTGACCGGACGGTGCTGGTGTTTCACGTCGTCGCTGCCGTCCTCATCGCTGCGTTCGCCGTCCTTTCGTGGGACGAGATGGAGACGGGCGTCCTCCGGGTCTGGCGCGACATTCTCCTCGTCGGCCTCCTCCTGACCGTCGGCGGCATCGTCGGCTTGCTCTACGCTCCGCTTCGGATCCCGTTCCTGACGACGACGATACTGGGATGGATGGTCGTTCCGGGCGTGGGTCTCTACCACACTGGCAAGCGCGTTCCAGCAGGCCAGCGGGCGTACATGGCCGGAGCAGTATTGAGCGTTCTCGGTGGGGCGGTCTACGCCAGTGCGCTGTTCCCGCCGGCGGAAACCGCGTTGCTTGCCGGCATCGGGCTTGCGCTGGTCGGCCAGACAGTCGGTATCGCACAGGCGGTTCGCCAGCCAGACGAGATTGACTCAGGCTAAGGCAGCGTCGAGCTTCTCCACCGGATGCGGCGGTTCGCCGTCGCTTTCGTCCCAGTCGTCCAGTTGCGTGCGACAGGACGCGCCGGGCGCGACCACGGTGTTGCCGCGACTCTCTCCAATCTGGTCGAACAGGATCGAGCCGATGGCCTTGCTCATCGAGAAGTGCTCGGCCTCGTAGCCGAAGGAGCCGGCCATGCCACAGCAGCCCGAGTCCAGCGGGTCGACGTCATAGCCGGCCCGCCGGAGGACGCCGACGGCGTGGTGGTCCTTCTTCGTCGCCTTCTGGTGGCAGTGGCCGTGGTAGGTCAGCGTCTCACCAGGGGCGTCCCAGTCGGCCCCCTGGTCCAGCCGGAAGGTGTCGAGATACTCACAGACGCCGTAGGCGTTCGCCGCGAGCGTCTCCGCGTCCTCGCCAGAGAGCAAGTCCAGATAGTCCGACTGGAACATCACGGCATCAGAGGGTTCGACCAGCACCACGTCCCAGCCCTCCTCGATGGCGGGCACGAGCGCGTCGACGTTGTCCCGCGCAGTCGCCCGAGACTGGTCCAGAAAGCCCTTCGAGTGGGCCGGTCGCCCGCTGTCGGTCCGGTTGGCTAGCTGGACGTGGACGCCCGCGGCTTCGAGCACGCGAACGGCGGCCTTCCCGACTTCGGGGTGGCTGTAGTTCGTGTACGTGTCGGGGAACAGCAGGGCTTGCCGCTCGGCTTCATCCGCCGGGACTTGCGGACCGCGGTCGTCGAACCAGTCCTGTAGCGTCGTGCGCCGGAAGGTCGGCAGCGTGCGGTCCGTGGCGATACCGACCGTTTTCTCCAGCACGGTTCGAGCACCCGGAACTTTCGTCGCGAGGTTTGACAGCGGCGCAAAGGCGCTGCCCAGACCTGCCAGTGCGTCAACGTTGGCGAAGATTCTGTCCCGGAAGCTGGAGCCGTGTTCCTGGTGGTAGGCGTGGGTCACCTCGGCTTTGAGCTTCGCCATGTCGACCTCGCTCGGGCAGTCCTTCGCACACCCCTTGCAGCCGATACAGAGGTCCAGAACCTCGTGCATGAACTCCTCGTCGGTGGGATCGTCCGGCAGATCGCCGCTCATGGCCTGCCGGAGCATGTTCGCGCGGCCCCGGGTCGTCGTCATCTCCTCCTCGGATGCGCGATAGGTCGGGCACATCACGCCGCCGGTGGTCTCCTGTGGGCCGCGACAGCCGCCACAGCCGTGACAGAGTTCGACCATCCCCTGCATCCCGTTGTCGTTGTCCCACTCCAGCGCGGGGTCAAAGCCGGCGTCGAACTCGTAGGCCGGGTCGAATCGGAGGTTCTCGGTCATGTCGACCGTGCGTGCCCGCTCGGGCATCGCGCCGGACTCGACTTCGCCCGCGTCGACGCCGACGACCTGGCCGGGGTTGAGCAGCCAGTCGGGATCGAACGCGGATTTGAGTTCCTGGAACGTCTCCCAGAGGTCCGCGCCGTAGAGCTTCTCGTTCCACTGCGTGCGGGCGCGGCCGTCGCCGTGTTCGCCCGAGACGCTCCCGCCGTACTTCACCACGAGGTCGGTCACTGCGTCGGCGATGGACTCCATGGTCTCGACGCCCTCGACTGTCTTGGTGTTGATGAGCGGGCGGATGTGGAGCACGCCGGGGCCGGCGTGGGCGTAGAAGGAGGCGAAGGTGTCGTGTTCTTCGAGAATCTCCTGGAAGTCGGCGACGTACTCCGGGAGATTCGCCGGCGGGATGGCGGTGTCCTCGATGAACGAGCCGTGTTTCTCGTCGGTCGTCCGCGAGAGCAGGATGGGGAGGCCGGACTTGCGCATCTTCCAGAACTTCTCGCGTTTTGCCTCGTCGTGGGCCTCCATGGCGTCGAACGCCCGCACCGGCGCGTCGACGACGGTCCGGCCATCTGTTGGGGCAGCGATCGAATCGACGCCGTTCGTTCGGTCTGCCAGGAGGTCGGCGACCTTCCGCCGGCCGCTCTCCGCGTCGTCGGCGTAGAACTCCACGATGAGCACCGTGCGGGTCCCCTCGGGCAACATGCCGACCACATCCTCGAACTCGGCGGTGTCTCGGGCCAGGTCGATGAGCACGTCGTCCAGCACCTCGACGGCCGCCGGGTCGTGTTCGAGGATGTCCGCGACGTCCTCCATCGCCTCGATGAGCCCATCGTAGGTGAGCAGGGCCATCGACTTGGTCTCGGGAATCGGCTCCAGAGACACCTCGGCCTCCGTGACGATGGCGAGGGTCCCCTCGCTGCCGGCCAGCAGCGAGGCGACGTTGACGGTCCCGTCCTGCGCGTCTTCCAGAACCCAGTCGAGGTTGTACCCCGAGACGTTGCGCTTCAGGTCCGGGTAGTGGCTCGTGATTTCCTCGTCTTCCTCGGCGAGTATCCGCTCGATTTCGGCGTAAATCTGCCCTTCGAGGTCACCGTCGGGGGCCGCTCGGTCGCGGAGTTCCTCACGGGTAAGTTCGCCGAAGGTCGTGACGGTGCCGTCCGCGAGGACGACCTCGCACTCCTCGATGTAGGCGTCGGTCTTGCCGTACTGCAGGGAGTGTGCGCCGGTGGAGTTGTTACCGATAGCGCCGCCGAGCACGCTCTTGTCGCCCCACGCGGGGTCCGGCGCGAACTTCAGCCCGTGGTCGGCCAGTTCCCCGTTCAGGTCGCCGAGCTTGATGCCCGGCTGCGCTCGCGCCCGCCGGTCGTCCGGCCGAGTCTCGACGAGTTCGTTCATGTACCGCGAGAAATCCAGTACGACGGCCTCGTTGACCGTCTGGCCGGCGAGGCTCGTCCCGCCGCCGCGGGGCAGGACCGGAATCTCTCGCTGGGCACAGTAGGACATGACCGCGGCTACGTCATCGGTCGACCGCGGATAGACGACGCCGATAGGCAGCACCTCGTAGAGGCTGGCGTCGGTCGCGTACAACTGTCGCGAGTACTCGTCGAACCGCACCTCGCCGTCAATGCGCGCTCGCAGGTCGTCGACGAGGCCCGACCGGGCGACGGTGTCGTTCTGGTAGTCGTAGTTCGATACCTCGTCAGCCGAAGGATCTATCCGGGTGCCGGAATCGGTTGCCATGGTGTGTCTCGTTTCCAGTCGCCCGGCCACCGACGGACCGGGTACTCGGCGGTTTGCTCTGGCTGTTCTAGCTGTACGCCTGCCAAAACAGTTCCGCTACGGTAGCCCATGAGGCACTTTTGACCCGGTCGAGCGTCTGCCCGGGGCACGCGCTTCTGTCTCCCTGTGATAGCACATGTTACGCAACTGTTAATATCAGTACTAGCCTATATAAGGTGATTATGACACACAGCAACGATCCGTTCGAGACGATGCTCCGACTCTTCGCACAGACGCGACGGTCGATGATGGACGACAGCCAGAGTCGCTGGACAGACGACAGTTTGGGCCGCCGGATGGGTGACGATTCGAGACACCGGATGGACGACAGTCCGGAACGCCGTACCGACCGACCGTCCACGGACGTACGCCGGAGCGGCCACCGCCGGCCCGGTATCGACACGAACCTCCACGTCGACGAGACCGACGACGGATACGCCGTGATGGTCGACCTCCCGGGCTTCGAGCGCGACGACCTCGTCGTCCGCTTCGAGGACGGCGTCCTCAGCATCCAGGGCGAGAGCACGGTCGCTGAAGAGACCAGCGACGGCGCTCGCCGCCACAGCCGACGGGTCGCCGAACGGGTCACTGTTCCCGAACCGGTCGTGGACGACGACATCACCGCCACCTACCACAACGGCGTTCTCGAAATAACGCTGCCGCGCGCGGACGACGCCGACGACTCGAACCGGATCGAAATCAAATAGACTCGCTTTTCGGCTGTTGTCTGCCGACGTTACACGACTGTCCCAGTGAGAACGCCCTTAACAACCTGCTATCCCGGTATTAGTCAGCTACTGCTGCTCTCTTATCGCCTCTATAGTTTCGTGCGACCGCCGGGGTCTCCGTGCTGTGAGGCCGTAATATGTCCGACGCGACCTGGGACGTTCAGGACGGCGCAATCGTCGAGCGGCCGCGGAACGTCCGGAAACACCCGCTGTTGCACCGAATCTACGAGCGACACGACGAGCTACTAGCCGAACAGCTCCCGCCCGGCCGGACGCTCGAACTCGCGTTCGGCCAGCATATGCATCCCCGCGCCGATGTCGGACTGGAAGGCTGGCCGTCGAACGTTGAAACCGTCCGCAAGCCAGCGCTAGCTGGTGACGCCCGAGCGCTCCCGTTCGCAGACGATTCCTTCGACGCTCTCATCGGCCGCCGGTTCCTCCACCACGTCCCGCCCGCGGACCGTCCGGAAATCATTCGCGAATCCGCCCGCGTCCTCCGCCCTGCGGGCCGTATCGCTCTGCTCGAAGGGACGCCGGGGCTGTACCGGCGACTCACCAAGGGTGTCGCGTTCCGGCTGGGGCTGCTGGAGGAAGACACCGACATCTACGGCCACCTCTCGGAGACCGCCGTCACCGACCTCGTATCCGAATCGTTCGAAGTCGCCGAGAAACGGACGCTCGGATCGCCGTTGATGCTCGCGAGCATCTCCGAGTCGGACGCGTCGGCGCGGCTGCTCAACCTCTACGAACGGACGCAGTTCGTCAAGTGGTGGACGCTCGTGGTGGGCGAGCGTCCCGAATCCGGAGCGTGACTACAGGTCGACAGTCACGCGCAGTTCGCTGTCAGTGATCGTTCCGATGGCGTCGGCGGCGACCTCGATATCGTCCTCGTCGGCGTCACCGAACCCGAGCCCCTGCACCCAGGCCTCGGTGAGGTCCGGATCCGGTTCGACGTACGCGACCTGTCCCTTCGGGTCGACCTCGGTCACGATGCCGATCTGCTCTCCCTGTGCGTCCATGAGGAACTTCCCCTCGTCTTCTGTCGATAGTACTGCCATTCTGTGTGACATTTCTGGCCAGGCTAAGTAATAAACGTCGGTTGCGCCACTCGGTCTACCTGCGTACCGACGCCCGCTGTCGGGCGGTTCCAAGCGCTAGTACCGCGAGAAGTTCTCGTCGGGGTAGACCCCCTCGTCGGTGATATCGACAACATCCAGCGTCGCCAGCCGACTGAGGCGGTCTGCCGCGTCACCCTCGTCGACGCCCAGTTCCACTGCCCGCGCCAGAACGCGGTCTCGGCTGGGTACAGACTCAATGAAGCCGTCGCTATCCGTCTCTGTTTCCTCTGCGATAATTGCCTTCAGGATGGCCCCATGTTCCCGCTTCGACGGCGTGGTGCTGTCGCCGGTCCAGTCCACGCTTAGCGTCCCGTCCTCGTTGACGTGGGAGACGACGAACCCGTCCGGCAGCGCTTCCGTCACCGCCGCCACCAGCGCCGCCCGGTCGAGTCGCGCCTCGAACCGGAACCGCTTACCGTCTTTGGACTGCTCGATATTCCCGACGTTCGCGCCCGCTTCTGCTATCGCCTCCGAAACCGCGTCGGCAAGCCGGTCCTGTACTGCCGCCGCGACGGCATCCCGCTCCGCACCGAGGGCCGCGAGTTCGTCTGTCAGGGTCGCATGGCGCTCCATCTGCTCGTGTGCTGGCTCCTCTGTCATACCCCTGCTATTCGTCGCCACAGAATTACCTGTTCCGGCGACCGTGTCTCCCGACCGGGGCGACGCGGTTTCGCCCGCGCCGTTCAACTGCTCGATCGTCATCGGGCGGTTCGGTGAACCACATACCAGATGAATCGAAGAGGAGTCGATTCCGCTGTTCGCAGGTAAATGCTGTCCCCCGCCTGATGGACTACGGCCAGAAATACTCGCTCCGCTGCGCCTTTCCGGCCTCGTTCAAATCCATTCGAGTCGCACTAACGGAATCTACTACGCTCGCTTCGCTCAGCGGGTAGGTTCAGAGAAATGCCGCCTCCCGGATTTGAACCGGGGACAGCTCGATCTTCAGTCGAGTGCTCTCCCAGTCTGAGCTAAGGCGGCGTGCACTCCAAGCGATGACGAGGGTAGAAAAAAGCATTTCGAAAGCGGGCGCAGGTTCTGTGGGGTCGGCCGGGCGGTTCGACCGCCGATTACGGGAGGAACAGGTCCGCGCTGTCGAACGTCTCGCCACAGTCGTCGCATTCGTATTCGGTGCCGTTAGTCGTCGAGACGTGCCCGCTGCAGGCCGGACACGTCGAGCCATCTATCATGCCACGCACTACCACCACTCCGGATATATGGATTACGGGCGACTATCAATCGAGATAGACGCTCTGGTACCTGGGTCATGATATCGTGCGCGACTGGCAGGAATCGAATCCACAGGGACCATCCGCTCCTCACGTCCGTTCGTCGCAGGATGGGTCCGGGCGTCCTCGTGAGCGAAGCGAACGAGGGCTCGGGAGAGCAGTGCTCTCCCGGCGGATTCGAACCACGGTCACTCCGCGCTGCTTCGTTCCCTGATTCGAACCGCCCGGCCGAATCACACATGCGGCGCTCGGAGGTGAGCGCCGCGAGAAGTTCAGTGGGTCCGGGCGGATTCGAACCGAAGCCAGACGTGCTCACTGCGTTGCGCGCGACTGGCAGGAATCGAATCCACAGGGACCATCCGCTCCTCACGTCCGTTCGTCGCAGGATGGGTCCGGGCGGATTCGAACCACCGGCCTCGGCCTTGTAAAGGCCACGTCATAACCAACTAGACCACGGACCCGTATCCCACCGTTTTCCATCGGCAGGAATAACGCTTTCTCTCTCGGTCGACAGTGGGCACCGACAGTATTACCCACGGCCTGCCCCTCACACGGGGTATGCAGCGCCCCGCTGTGATTGTTCTCGGACTCGTCGGCCTCCTCGTCGCGGCTGCCGTCGTTCTCCAGACTGGCCTCTGGATCGAGGTACTCGGGACCGGCGAGTACGAGGAGGGCACAGTGACGGTTCGGGAAGCCTCGGACGCGGTGACACCGACCGCGACACAGCCTTCGACGGATACTTCGATGCCGGAGACGACCATCGCGGCCCGTGAACAAGAGGCTGGGGAACCGCTGGGCACGGTCGAGGTTCGCATCGCACAGACGTTCGACCAGCGGTACGTCGGGTTGAGCAAGACCGAGTCGCTCGGCCCCGATGAGGGAATGCTGTTCGTCCACGACGAGGAAGGCCAGCACACCTACGTCATGCGGAACATGTCGTTCCCGATTGACATCATCTTCATCGACGCCAACGGCACCATCACTGCCATCCACCACGCGCCGCTCCCGCCGGAGGGGACCAGCGAGAGCGGCCTGACGGGCTACGAAGGGCGGGGTAAGTACGTCCTCGAAGTGAACCGCGGGTGGGCCAACCGAACCGGCGTCGAGGTCGGCGACCGGGTCGAACTGCCGCCCGAAGCCATGTAGCCCGACGGCCTTTTGCGGGCTCAACCCTTGGATTCGACAATGGATTTCGACGCGGGTTCGGACGACGACGTGTTCGAAGACGCCAGGGAACGCGTCGACCAGCCGATGCTTCGACTGTTCACCGGCTACGGCCGAGGACAGTGGGGAGCGTTCGTCGTCGGCCTCTGCAGTTCTATCGTGGCTCGGATGTTGGACCTGTTGCCGCCGATTCTTTTGGCGCTGGCTATCGACGCTATCTTTCTGCAGGAGGTCGAATACGGGCTCTTTCTGGTTCCCGATGCATGGATTCCCAGCGGGCAAGGCCCACAGCTATGGCTCACGGCCGGCATCATCGCCGCGTCGTTCGGTATCGGGGCCGTCTTCCACTGGAGTCGGAACTGGGGCTGGAACAAGTTCGCCCAGCACGTCCAGCACGCCGTCCGGACGGACACTTACGAGACGATGCAGCGGCTGAACATGGACTTCTTTGCCGACAAGCAGACCGGCGAGATGATGTCGGTGTTGTCGAACGACGTGAACCGGCTGGAGAAGTTCCTCAACGACGGCCTCAACTCCGCCTCCCGGATGATAATCATGGTCGTCGGCATCGCCACGTACCTGTTCTACATGAACTGGCAGCTGGCGCTGGTCGCGCTGTTGCCGGTCCCGATTATCGCCGTGTTCACGAAGCGATTCATCGACGTCATCCAGCCCAAGTACGCCGAGGTGCGGTCGACGGTTGGCAAGCTCAATTCCAGGCTCGAAAACAACCTCAGCGGCATCCAGATAATCAAGACCGCCAACACCGAGCCCTACGAGGCTGACCGGGTCGAGGACACCTCTGAAGACTACCTCGACGCTAACTGGGACGCCATCGAGACGCGCATCACCTTCTTCCCCGGACTGCGGCTGGTCTCGGGTATCGGCTTCGTCGTCACGTTCATCGTCGGCGGGCTGATGGTCACCGGCCAACCACCCGGACCGCTGACGGCGAGCCTCTCCCGCGGGCAGTTCGTCGCGTTCATCATCTACACCCAGCGGTTCGTCTGGCCGATGGCCCAGTTCGGGCAGATCATCAACATGTACCAGCGGGCCTACGCCTCCGCCGAGCGCGTGTTCGGGCTGATGGACACGCCCGGCCGCCTCGAAGAGGCCGAGGACGCGCCGCCGCTCGACGTGACCGAGGGACGAGTCGAGTACGACGACGTGTCCTTCAGCTACGACAGCGACGACGAGCCGGTGCTCTCGGACATCTCCTTCGAGGCCGACGGCGGCGAGACGGTCGCCCTCGTCGGCCCGACCGGCGCGGGGAAATCCACCGTCCTGAAGCTCCTGCTCCGGATGTACGACGTGGATTCCGGCACGGTCCGCATCGACGACCAGAACGTTCAGGACGTCCAGATTCAGAGCATCCGGCGGGCCATCGGCTACGTCAGTCAGGAGACGTTCCTGTTCTACGGCACCGTCCGCGAAAACATCGCCTACGGGACGTTCGACGCGACCGACGAGGAAATCGTCGCCGCTGCGAAAGCCGCCGAAGCCGACCAGTTCGTCCGCAACCTCCCCGACGGCTACGACACAATGGTCGGCGAGCGCGGCGTCAAGCTCTCGGGTGGCCAGCGCCAGCGCATCGCTATCGCCCGGGCGATTCTGAAAGATCCCGAAATTCTCATCCTCGACGAGGCGACCAGCGACGTGGACACAGAGACGGAGATGCTCATCCAGCGGTCGCTTGACGACCTGACCGCCGACCGGACCACGTTCGCCATCGCCCACCGTCTCTCGACGGTGAAAGACGCCGACACGATTCTCGTCGTCGAGGACGGCCGTATCGTCGAACGGGGGAGTCACGACGACCTGCTCGCCGCGGACGGCCTCTACGCCAACCTCTGGGCGGTTCAGGCCGGCGAAATCGACGAACTCCCCGAAGAGTTCGTCGAGCGGGCGATTCAGCGACGGGCGCGGACGGATGCTGATGACTGAAACGGTGAGAACGCAATGTCTGAGCCGTTTGGCTCTGTTAACAGCCGCTTCTCCAGACCTAAAATGGGCTGAAACAGCCGGTCGCTGAAGGTGCAGCCCCTGAAGAACCAGAGTTCTATCCTGTCAGTCTCCCTTGTCGGTGCTTGGTAGTGTAGCTGATCCACACTCACGAGCGGCATAACACCCTCACAGCCTAGGCAGCAGTTTCGCCGCTATCGCCGACCGACCCTCGCGTGACAAACAGATACGAAACGACGAACGAGACCACAAACAGCGGCGGGAGAGCCAGAACTTGCATCATCGGGTCTGGCGGTGTGACGAACGCGCCGACCACGAACGCCAGAAGGACGGCCAGCGAGTAGGCAGTGACCACCCGTTCACGCCGGTCGGCTGGCTCCGAACGCGACTCCCAGTCGTTTCGGACATAGCGGACCCAGAGGTAGTAGACCAATCCAAAGCCCGTAGAGAGCAGCAGGAACGTCCCAAGCACTGACCCGTTGCGTGCTCTGGCCTCCGCACGGGCCCAGTAGCCCAGTGCGATGAGATTCCCAATATAGATGCCGACGGTAAGCGCCAGAGCAGCACGCATCATAGGCTGTTCAGCGGCGAACGAGGCGAATTGCACAGGCCTCAGTCGGCTTTAGATATGTATATGCTTTCCGTGAAAAGAGAGATGCCCCGCTGGTTCAACAGGGCAATACCCCGAGACGCCGATTTCTATCCGGCCGGGCACAAACGATTATTACGCATTGTGTTGTAATGCTATCACATGTCAACCACGTACCTCGCTAGCATGGCACTGATGGGTGCGTTAGTGGTGGCGGTGGTCACATGGATGGTCCGCGGGCGAGGGTGGTATCACTACAGCCCGGGGTCGTCAACGAGCGGCCGGTCTCCAACCAGTGACCGCGAGAGTCGCTTCGAGACGTATGCCGACCAGCCGATGGTCTGGGTCGGCGCGTTCGGGGTGCTGGTCGTCGGCCTCCTGATCGGCGTCGTCGCGTCCATCTCCGGCCCCGTCGAGACCCAGTCGATAGCCGGGCTGGCGGTCGCTGTCGTCGGCGGGGCGGGCCTCTGTGGCTACCTCCTGTTTGGGGTGTATCTCTCGGCGACGCGACGGGGACATCCCCGCTCGCTGGC
The DNA here is from genome assembly GCF_000223905.1 of Haloarcula hispanica ATCC 33960. Classification (NCBI taxonomy): domain Archaea; kingdom Methanobacteriati; phylum Methanobacteriota; class Halobacteria; order Halobacteriales; family Haloarculaceae; genus Haloarcula; species Haloarcula hispanica. The sequence continues at coordinate 2,667,534 of NC_015948.1, read as the reverse complement.
CGTCGCGGAATCCGCGACCGTCGCCGGCGTGCTCTTCCTCATCGCGGTCGGTTTCCAGCTTGTCGGAGCCTGAGACCCTCACAGTATCGAGTACGCCGCTGCGCCGGTCAGCGCGAGCGCGGCGACAGTCCCGCCGAGAACGAGGTACGTGACGGCGCGGGGTTCCCAGCGGAGGTGCTGGTAGTACGCGGCGACGCCGACGGCCTTGATAACCGACAGCACCATGATGAGCGCGAAGGCGGCCCAGTAGGCGCTGTCGACGAGGCCGGCGAACTCGACGACGGCCTGTGCGGTCGCGAACACGAACAACACGACGTATATCACGGTGTAGCCTTTCCAGTCCATTGTTCTAGAGGATGTAAAACAGCGGGAACAGGAACAGCCAGACGATGTCGACGAAGTGCCAGTACAGGCCGAAGTACTCGATGGCCCTGTCGTCGCCCTGGTAGGCCCCGTTCCAGGCCCTGACGGTCATGTACGCACAGATGACGAGCCCGATGGTGACGTGAGCGCCGTGGAGCCCCGTCGTCAGGTAGAACGTCGACGACGCGATGTTCGTCGAGAGGTTCCAGCCGTTCGGGAACGCCTCTGTGCTGATGTGGAACAGGTGCTGCCACTCAAGGCCCTTGTTGATGAGGAAGCCGACCCCGAGCGCGAACGTCCCGACGAGCGCGGCGACGGTCCCGCGCTTGCTCTCGCGCTCGGCGGCGACCATTGCCAGCACGACGAGGAAACTCGACGTGAGCAACAGATACGTGTTGATGAGGCCGGGCATCGTCACATGTTCGGCCGGGATGAGGTCGTGGTGCCAGGCCGTCCAGCCGTACGCGACCCGGACGAAGGCGTAGGAGCCGATGAAGGCCCCGAACAGGACGATGTCGCTGGCGAGGAACGTCCACATCCCGAGTTTCATCTTCTCGACGCGCTCGAAAGGCCACCGCTCGGCGATGGCCATCTCCGGCGCGTGGAACGGCTCGCGGGTCATCCCGACGAGCGACCCGAACGTCGCCACCCCGCCGATGGCCGCCATCGACAGGTAGAACACGCTCCCCGTCCGCACGCCCGAGAGCCCGAGAAAGGCGATGAACCCGCCGAGGCTGACGAGGAACGGCCAGAAGCTGGCGTGGCTGGCGTGTTCCTCGCCGCCGACCTCGTGGGCCGGCTCCACCGAAGTGGCCGTCGCCGCGGCCCTCGCTGTCACCGCGCCGCCGTCCGTCGCGGTCCCGCCGTCGGTCGCCGCGTGGCCGTGGGCCGCGGCTCCGGGCATGCTTTCGGTCCGCTCGGCGACCGTCTCCTCGTCGAGGAACTCCAGTTTCCCGGTGGCGTAGCTCGGTACACCGGGGAAGTTTTCGAGCGGCGGCGGCGAGGCGGCGGCCCACTCGGCGGAGGTGGCGTACTCCCAGGGGTTCGGCCCGACATCCTCCCCGCGCCAGAGGCTCACAAAGAGGTTGTAGAACATGAGGAGGAAGCTCGCGCCGAGAATGAACCCGCCGACAGTGGCCATCGTGTGCCAGATCTGCAGGCCATCGGGGTAGACGAACACTCGCCGCGGCGTCTCCCAGGCGATGAACATCGGGAAGTACAGCAGATTGAACCCGAGGAAGTAGACGCCGAACTGTATCTTCCCCAGCGTCTCGTTGTACATCTTCCCCGTTATCTTGGGATACCAGTAGTAGAGGCCGCCGAACAGCGCCGTCGCGCCCGCGACCATCACGTAGTGGAAATGCGCGACGACCCAGTACGTCCCGCGGAACTGGTAGTCCAGCACGATTGCGCCGAGGAAGACGCCGGTGATGCCGCCGATGATGAACAGGATGAGCGCGCCCAGCGAGAACAGGAACGGCGTCGTGAACCGGACCCGACCTTTCGCCATCGTGTAGATGAGCGAGAACACCATCAGGTCGAAGGGTAGCGAGATGCCGATGGTCGTCGCCATGAAGATGGTCTTGATTGGGAGGTTGATGCCGGTCAGGAACATGTGGTGCATCCAGACGACGAAGCTCTGGAGCGCCACCAGCACCATCGAGATGATGAACCACTTGCGGCCGACCAGCCGCCGGCCGGTAAAGGTCTGGAAGCACTCGGCCATCACGCCGAGCGCGGGGAAGAAGACGATGTACACCTCCGGATGGCCGAAGAACCAGAACAGGTGCGCCCACAGCAGCGACGCACCCGGGTTGTCCGCGTCGGTCGCCATCGTCGTCCCGTCGATAGAGTACTGGAAGTAGGTCGTTCCGAGGACGTGGTCGGAGGCGAGTATCATCAGCGCCGCCAGCAGCGCCGCGAAGGCGAACAGCATCATCCAGACAGTGAGGTTGATCGACAGCGAGAAGATGGGGATGTCCCGCATCCGGAGCCCCTCGGCGCGCATCCGGTACATCGTCGTCAGGAAGTTCACCGACCCCAGCGTCACCGCGGCGGTGAACATGATGAGTGCCAGCACGACCGAGGTCGCCCCCAGTCCCTCGCCGGGGATGTACGCCGGCGTGTTCAGCGGGGCGTACATCGTCCACCCGCCCGCGAAGGTGGTCCCCTGGAAGAAGGAGACGCCCATCAGGATGCCAGAGAACAGGTACAGCCAGTACGACAGCGCGTTCAGCCGCGGGAAGGCGAGGTCGTCCGCGCCGATCTGTAGTGGGACGAGGTAGTTCGCAAAGCCGAAGGCAAACGGCGAAATGAACCAGAACACCATCAGGAGGCCGTGGGTCGACACTGCCTGATTGTACCCCATTGACCCCAGCAAGTCAGCGCCTGAGGAAATCAGTTCGAGGCGGAACAGCAGGGCGAGAACGCCGCCGAAAATCAGGAAAAACAGCGCGGTGATGAGATACAGCACGCCGATGTCCTTGTGGTTGGTCGTGAGGAACCACCGGCTGACCGACGACTTGGGCGGCAATCCGTGTTCGTGGTCGTGGCTCATGCGGGCGCACCTCCGAGGGCGGTCGCCTCAGTCGCGATTCGCTGGTCCGTCTCGTTGCCGCTCGCCGCCGTCCCGTTCGTCTCCGCGTACCACTCCTCGTACTCGTCCTGTGGCATCACAACCACATCCGTCGTCATCAGCGAGTGGCCGCTGCCACACAGCTCGTAGCACTTGGCGGCGTAGGTCCCCGTCTCGTTGGCCGTGAACCAGGCCGACGTGTACTGGCCCGGGACGGCGTCGGTCTTGACTCGCAACTCCGGTATCCCGAAGTTGTGGAACACGTCCGTCGAGGTCACCTGTAACCTGACCACCCGGTCCTGTGGCACGTAGAGCGTGTTGGTCGTGTGCCCGTTCGGATACACGAAGTCCCAGCCGAACCGGTATCCCTCTACGTCGATCTCCAGCGCCTCCTCTTGAGCCAGATCGGGACCCTGTTCGATGTACAGCAGTTGCGAGTACGTCCAGGCGATGAGCGAGACGACGATGATGGCGCTGATGCTGAACGAGTAGAACACCTTCCGGCCGCCCGCGCCGCCGGTCGGCATCTCCCCCATTTCGGGCCGTTCGACCTTGTCGGCGTACGGGTCCGTTCCGCCCCCGTCGTCGCGGTACTTGAGCGCGTGGTACATCGTGTACGCCACGACGACCACCCCGACGGCTGTTCCCAGCAGCAGGAACACCTCGAAGATCTGGTCGAACACCGCACTGGGTGCCCTGACGTCGCCACCGTGCAAGGGGAACACAACCATGGCGTATGTTATCAAGGATGCCGCCATTTCTTCATGATTCTTCCCACCTTGTAATAGGTATTGCGGACAGATTTCTGACATATGTCCTTCGCTGGCCTAACGTGTGCGGGAACTTTTTTATCTACTGCCATGTTACAACACACCATGGAAGACACGTCACCCGGCGTCGAGGACCCGCCTATCAACGACGACGGCCTCACAGAGGTCGAGGAGTTCGATAGCCTCGCCGGGATTCTCGCCGACGGTGTCGTCGGTGCTGCCGGCGGGCTGGTCGGGACCGCGATGATGTCCGTCGTCTTCCTCATCGCCCAGTCACTGGGCGCGTTCAGTCTCGACGACTTCGCAATCCTCACCGAACTCGTGGGCCTGACCGGCTACGTCCCGGAGGTACTGTTCGGCTTCTTCATCTTCCTCGGCGGCGGGATGTTCCCGTGGCCGCTGCTGTTCGCTTCGCTGAAAGCGTACCTCCCGGGCCAGTCCGATCCCGTCAGCGGCGCGTTCTTCGGCGGCGCGATGTGGACCGGGTTCGTGCTCGCCTTCTACACCGACCAGTCCGGACTCACGCTGGTGCTGTACGCGGTGCTGACGCTCATCGCTCACGTCGTCTACGGCATCGGTCTCGGCGCGGTGTTCAACTACTTCTCGACGCGCCCGGACTCTATCGTCTGAGGCCGAAGACCTGTCTGAGATTGCGAGCTACTCCGTCGTCACTGTCTCCGACGCGGTGAGCGTCGTCGCACGGTGTGTTGCGGACGCGATCTGGAAGTGAACTGTGTGCTCGCCGGCCTCGTATGCATCGCCCAGTTGCTCGGCGAGGTCGAGGCTCCCGCTCGTCGAGCCATCGCCGTAGTGGACGTGTCGCGCATCGTTTGGGATGACCTCGCCGGTCGGCACCGGATCGGTGTTGACGATCGCGTGCAGATGGCCCGTATTCGACGTGATACCGTCGCTGGTGGGTCCGATGGTGTAGTTCTCGACACTGGCCTCCCAGTCAACGACGCTCCCGTCGACGCTCGTCTCGACACTGAGGCTGGCCTCGTCGCTGACGGTCACGTCGACGCTGTCGGTCAGTGCCATCGCCGTGTGTGCGCCGTCCCCCAGTTGGAGGTGGAGCGTGTGCTCGCCGGGGTCTAGTTCCAGCACGCCGTCTTTCTGCCCGGTCCCGTAGTGGATGTGGGCGTCGTCCGTCGGAATTGTCTCGCCCGGCGTTACAGGGTCGGCGTCAACGATGATGTGGTAGTGCCCGGCCCCGCTGGTCACTTCCCCGGCTTCTTCGATGGAGACGCCGTCAGCGGTTGCCCGCCACTGTACGGACGGACTGGTAAGGGCCGCAGTATCGTTTGGGACCGCAACGGAGACGCTGGCGTTCTGTCCGACGCCGTTCCGATACGCCCCGGTCTCC